>CAYWHG010000146.1:0-12084 GCA_964457865.1 uncultured Steroidobacter sp. | reverse complement strand
TCCCCGTGTTCCCCGTGTCCTCCGTGGAAAATTTTCTTCTCTTCTTCTTTGCTTCGAACCTCTATGTTCTCTGTGTGAAATCTCTTTACTCATACGGGTTGCGCGGCACCTGCCGGCACCGTCGCGCGGCGTTCGTAGAACAGCCGCAACAGGCTCGGCAGCAGCACGATGGAGAACACCATGCTGACGATGACGCCGGCGACGTTCACGGCGGCGAGGCCGCGGTAGATGGTGCTGGCGGGGCCGGGGTTCACGACCATCGGCAGGGCGCCGAGTGCGCCGGTCAGGGTGCTGGCCACCATCGCGCGCAGGCGCTGGTTGAGCGACATGCGCAGTGCGGTTTCCAGATCGTGGCCGTGGTTCAGCGCATCGCGCGTGCGGTCGATCAGCAGGATGGAGTGATTGACGATGATGCCGATCATCATGATGAAGCCGATCATGGTGAGCAGGTCGAGCGGCTGGAAGGCCACCAGTCCGAGCGCGCGGATGCCGGCGACGCCGCCGGCCAGCGCCAGCGGCACGGTGAGCACGACGATGAGCGCATCACGCAGCGACTGGAACATCGCCGCCATCAGCAGCAGCAGCACCAGGAGCGCCAGCAGGAAGTTCATGCCCATGGTCGAGATGATGGTGTCGAGCCGGTCGGCGCTGCCGGCGAGCCGGATGTTGGCGTCGGCCGGCAGCGCTCCGCGCAGCGACGGCACGATGTCCGACTCGATCTGCGCCAGCATGTCCTCCAGCGACAGCGTCGGCGGCGGATCGATGGTGAGCGTGACCGTGCGGTTGTGATCGATGCGGCGGATCTGTTCGGGCGCGAGCGCCGTTCTCAGGTGCACCAGTTCGCCGAGCGAGACGATCTCGCCGGACGGCGTGATGAGCGGCGCCTGCGCCAGGTCTTCGGGCGTTTCGCCGATGTTGGCGCGCAGGATGATGGGCAGTCGCGACTGGCCGTCGAAGTATTCGCCGAGCCAGGCGCCATCGCCGAGCGTGCGTACGACGGTACCGAGCGAGGCGCGGTCCCAGCCGACTTCGGCGATGCGCCGGTCGTTGGGCTCGGCGCGCAGTTCCAGTGTCTGTACGTCGGTGCTCGGAAACGACTGTACGTTCGCGCCGGCAAACGTCTCTTCGAGCTGTTTGCGACCGGCGTCGGCCGCCGCATAGAGCGCGGCTGAATCGCTGCTCTGCAGATGAATGGCCACCGAGCGCGCCGAGCCGCCGACGCCGCCGAACAGCTCGCCTTCATTGGCGAAGACCCGCGTGTCCGGGAAGCCGACGATGACTTCGTCGCGCACGATGCGTTCGAGTTCGCCGATGCGGCGGTCGTCGACCACGCGCGCACCGAGTGTGCCGCCGCCCGGCCACAGCAGGATGTAGTAGTTCTTGAGCTGCGGTTCCTTCTCGCCCGTCATGTAGGGGCGCATGCGCTCGATGAGGGTACCCGCCATTTCGCGGTCGACGGTCTCGGGGCTCATGCCGGGCGGAAAACTGAAATAGGCGTCGATGGCGGCGCGCTTCACCGGCGGCAGGTAGTCGAGCTTCGGCAGCATCAGCCAGGCCAGCAACAGCGGCGCGACCAGCAGCGCGGCGACCCACGCGAGCTGCTGTCGGCGCGTGCGGGTTTGCTCGATGACCCAGTCGGTGAGCCGCGGCCAGCCGGCGCCATAGCCCGAATTCTGTGCGTGACTGCCGAGGAAACGCCCGGCCGCGGCGGGCACGACCGTGACGGCGACCAGGATCGAGAACGCCACCGCAATCGAAATCGTGAGTGCGAGGTCGGCGAAGATCTGTCCCTCGACATCTTCGAGGAACAACACCGGCAGGAACACCGCGATGGTGGTCGTGGTGGAAGCAAAAAGTGCCGGCACCACCTGCGCCGTGCCGTCATGCGCCGCCTGAGCGATGGGCATGCCGGATTCCTTCAACCGGATGATGTTGCCGCAGACCACGATGGCGCCTTCGACCACCATGCCGACCGCGAAGGCCAGTCCCGCCAGCGAAATCACGTTGATGCTGCGCCCCGCGAGATGCAGGGCGCAGAACGTCGCGAGCAGGCACACGGGAATGGTCGTCGCGATCAGCACGGTGGCGCGCCGGTCGCGCATGAACCACCACACGCACACCAGCGCGAGCAGCGCGCCGACGACCAGGTTCTCGATGAGCAGGTTCACCGCGCGCCGGATGAACAGCGAGGCATCAAAGGACTGTTCGATACCGAGCCCGCGGGCCTTCAGCGGACCTTCGCGCAGGTCGGCGACGACTTCCTTCACTTGCTCCAGCGTGCCGAGCACGTTGGCACCCGGTGCGCGGATGATGCGCAGGCCGATGGCCGGATTGCCGTTCTGATAGGAGAAGAACTGCCGTTCCGGCGGGCGCAGTTCGATGACGGCGACGTCGGCCATGCGCACGGGCTGTCCATTGCGCCAGGCCAGCACGAGCTGGCCGAGTTCCTCGGCGTCGTAGCGTCCGGTGTAACGCAGCGAATACTGACGTCGGCCGACGTCGAGCTGGCCGGCCGAGACATTCGTCGCACTGGCGGCCTGTCGTGCGATGTCGTTGATGCCGATGCCGAGCGCCGCCGCGCGCGCCAGATCGACGGTGATACGCACGTCATCCGGCGGTCCGCCCTGGACTTCGACGCTGGCCACCCCGGGAACCGATTCGATACGCGGTTTGACCACGTCCTCGATCAGTCGCCGGTAGCGTTCGATCGGTCCCTCGGTGCCCGGCAGCAGCTGCACGAAAAAGAAGGAAAGCTGTTGATTCGAATCGCCCTCGCCGCCGAGCTGCACGATCGGGCGGTCGGCGTCGCGCGGCAGCGGCGGCAGGCGGCTCATGCGGCCGATGACATCCACCAGCGCCGCCTTCATGTCGGTACCGATGGCGAACGTCAGGAACACCTGGCTGCCGCCGGCGCCCGCGTTGCCGTTGATCTCCTCGACCCCCTGCAATCCCTGCAGCACCTGTTCCTGCGGTTCGAGCAGTTCGGCCTCGACTTCCTCGGGTGATGCGCCGCGCCAATTGGTGAAGATCGAGATCGTCGGCCGCTCGATGTCCGGAAACAGCTGCAGCGGCAGTTCCTTGAGGCTCAGGGCACCGAACAGACAGACGAGGAGCACCGCAACGCCGACCGCGATCGGGTTGCGTATCGAGGCGGCGATGAGACGCACGGCAATCTCCCCCGGGCCAGTCTGAAAGGTTGCGATTTGACTGCGAGTCAGACCGGGAGTTTGCGTACCTGCGACCAGCCGTCAGCGCGGTGCGGCGAAGCGTTTCCCCGGGCTACGGGGGTTGGATGCGGCAGCGGATCGGTTGGTTGCTGATGCAAGAGAGAATGGCCGCAAAAGGCGCAAAAGGCGCAAAGTCAGAAACAATCAGACCACAGCATTCCGGAAGGGGAATCGCTGGTACGCGGAACTTCGGTTCTTCTTACTTGCGCCTTTTGCGCCTTTTGCGGCCATTCCTCTTCTCATAAAACCCCAGGAACAAACCGCCACCGCACCCGCTGCGCATACTCCGCGTAGCCATTCCTGCCCATCAGCAGGTGGCGTTCTTCGGTGAGCGCACGCAGGGCGTAGATGGCGGTCCAGCCGCAGAGGCAGAGCACGGCGAGGAAGAAGGCGCGGTAGTTGTGCATCGACAGCAGCATCGCGAGGCCGGGCAGGGCGCCGAGCCACCAGGCGAGATTCTTTGCCGCATACGCCGGATGACGCACGAGGGCGTAGGGCCCGTGCGTGACGATGCCGCGGTTGGTGAGATTGCTGGCCTTGAAGCCCAGCGACAGCGAGGCCCAGGAGAAGATCGCCAGTGCGACCAGCAGGGTGACGTTCACCGCGATGTGCACGGCTGTGTTGCCGAAGAACGGAAAGTCGCTGCTCTGCCACGGCAGCCAGCGCATCGTGAACTCGTTGAAGGGTGGATAACACGCCAGGCAGATGAACCAGCCGAAGAATGTCGGATCGACCGAGCGGATGCGGTTGCGCAGCGACGGCAGTTCGATCAGATAGCCGAGCGTGAACAGCAGCGTGTCGATGAACAGGATGAGCTGGAAGCAGGCCCAGAACAACGTGCTGTCGAACAGCATGCGGCCGGTGGCGCCTTCGCGGATCTGATCGGCCAGGTGAATCAGCGAGGCGGCCAGATCGCTGACGTGGCCGAGGCACCAGTTGAGCATCAGCGGCGCAAAAAAGAACTTGAGCAGCAGGGCGAGTCCGGCCTGGCGCGTGGTGCGCGACCATGCGTGGCGCACCGGCAGTTGCATCGCATCTGCTCGACGTCGCGCGGCGGGATGCCAGCCTGCGATGAGCCAGCCCGTGCCGCGCAGGAACACCCATGCCTTCGAATGCAGCCACGGCCAGGCGATGTAGTAGGGCAGCAGGACGATGGCATAGAGCACCAGCAGGCTGACGAACACGGTGTGTACCGTGATCACCGCATCGATGCCGAACATGCCGAGCTGCCACTGGCCTTGCAGAAAGCTGCGATGGAAATTGCTCGCGCGCGTGACGAACCAGTACGACAGCGCGAGGAAGGCGAGCGTCGATACATAGTTCAGCGCGATGCGCTTCACCGGCAGCGTCGTGCGGGTGGCGCGCGGCAGCGTGGCGAGAATGTCGGAAGTCACGGAACTCATGGCTGCTCCCGTGGAGTGAGCCGGACGATGCGTTCGCCGACGGCGATCACTTCGCCTGCGTCATTGACGGCGATGCTGGTGAAATTGCGGGTCGTGTGCGTGGGCAGGCGGTCCCAGTGACGGCCGCCGTCCGTCGAGCGCAGCACGACGCCGGCGCGTCCGGCGATCAGCAGGCTGCTGGTGCGCGCATCGAACAGACCCTTGCGCAGTTCGACGTCGACGCCGCTGTTCACGGCCTGCCAGGTGCGTCCTGAATCGGTCGAGCGCAGCAGCACACCCTGGCCGCCGAAGCAGATCAATGCGCCCGAACGCGGATCGCGCAGCATGCGGCGCAGCGGTTTCGTTGTGCCGGCGTCGATGGAGACCCACGTGACGCCGCCGTCCGTCGAGCGACGCAGCGTGCCGTTGCCGCCCATCAGAAAGAAGGTCGCGGTGGCGTCATCGGCGAAGACACCGAACAGATCCTGATCCGTGCCGGCCTCGACGGCCGACCAGTGCCTGCCGCCATCGAGACTGCGGGCGGTCGCTCCCGCCTTGCCGGCGATGAGCATGACACCCCGGCTTTCGAGCGCATCGCCCTGCCAGAACTCGCCGTCGAGTCCGGCATCGACCTGCAGCCACTGTGTGCCGGCGTCGTGCGACACGCGCATCGTACCGTGCGCTTCGAGCGCAACGAGTGTATGGCGTCGGCGATCGAAAATCAGCGCGGGAAAAGCCTGGCCTGCTTCGAGCCGCGTCCACTGCGCCAGTGTCCAGCGCTCGCCGCTCGCATCCGAGCGCAGCACGGCGCCGGGCGGGCCGGCGGCGATCAAGCCGTGCTTCGTCCGGATCAGGGCGCGCAGATCGGGCGGCGTGGTCGCGTCGGGATACGTCATGGCCATGCGTCGCCAGTTCACGCCGTCGGCGGAGTGCACGATGTCGCCGAGCTGGCCAGTGGCAACGAAGGCGTCGCCGCGCGGCGTCGACGCGACTTCGCGCAGATACAGATCGAGACTTTCGCGAACGATGGTCGCTTCCACGTCATTCCCGCGCAGGCGGGAATCCATCTGGGTGGACTCCCGCCTGCGCGGGAGTGACGGACGAGTGGACGTGGCGATCAGCCCACCATTGCCGAAGGTCACCAGTTCACCGCCGTTCGTGGCGAGCACACCTTCGATGTCTGCAGCGATATCGCGCGAAGATCGCGTCCAGCTCGCGCCGCCGTCGGTCGACCTTGCCATCGTGCCGCCATGACCGACGGCGAGCAGCGACCTGCTGCGCGGCTCGTAGTGCACCGCGCTCAGGTATCGGGGCGTCGCGTCCAGTTGCAGCACACCGGCCTGCCACGATGCGCCGCGATCGGTCGAGCGCAGTACCGTGCCATCGTGACCGACCATCACGATGGCATCGTGCGCGGGATCGTGCGTCGCCGCGGTGAAGAAGGCGCGGGTCTGCGATTGCAGCAGATCCCAGCTGCGTGCATCGTCGTGCGACTGCAGGAACCGGCCCAGCGCGCTGGTCGCCAGCAACAGATCGCCGTAACGATGAAAGCCGGTGACCGGCGTGAGCGGCGGCGGCATGGCGATCCAGGTGAGCTGCCAGCTCGCGCCGGCATCGGACGACACGCCGACGACGCCGTCCTCGCCGCCGATCAGCACACGCTGCGTGCGTTCATCGACGAACAGTGCATTGAACGTCAGCTGCAGTTGCGTCGCGACGCTTTGCCACGTGCGGCCCGAATCGAGCGAGCGCAGGATCCGGCCGTGGGTTCCGGCGGCGATCCAGGTGTCGCGGGCGGCGTGATGGACAACGGATTGCAGATCGCACTCGCAGGGCGCGGCTTGCGCGAGTACCCACTGACGACCGCCGTCCTGCGAACGAATGATGGTGCCGCCGGCGCCGACGGCAATCATCACTTTGCCGATGCCATCGGTGGCCGCGTCGGCGAGATCGTGCGCGACCGGTGTCTGCGCATGCATCCAGCGACGTCCATCGTCCGAGCGCAACACGGTGCCGTCCGTGCCCCAGACGATCAGCACGTCCGAATCGCCCGCGCGCAGGCCGCCCGTGAGCCCGGGGTTGATCACCTGCGCGTCGTACGCCGGCAGCGGCGCGCGCGCCGCAAGCCGTGCCGGCGAGGCGGGCGCCGCGAGCGGCAGCAATGCCAGCAGCAGTGCGAATCGCATCAGCCGCCCGCCATCGAACGCAGCTTCGCCAGTTCGGCGTCGAACTCGCTCGATTCGTAATTGCGCAGCAGTGCGTACTGCTCGTCGTCGAACAGGTACTGGCGCACTTCGGCCAGGTAACTGTCGCGGTATTGCGCGAGTGCCCGGCTGACGCCATCGAGGGCGGCGCGGCGCGCGGCAGGACTCAGGTCATCGCGCAGCAGCCCGGAGTCGAGCAGGATCTGCCGGAAGTCGCGCTTGTAGTTGAGCTTGGTCAGCAGGATGGCGCGGCGATCGTCCGCCCTGAGCGGGGCGATGTTGCTGATGCCGGCGGCGTAGTCATCGAGCTGGAATTGTTCGATGTCGGACTCCTTCAGCGTCTCGAATACGGCGTAGTCGGTCGGATGCAGCAGGGCGCGGATGCGTGCGTCCGCTGCGGCGAGTTGCATTTCGTACTGGCGTATCGGGTCGCGTTGCTGCGCATCGAGGCGCTGGCGAGCGGTATTCAGTTCGATGGCGAGGTGCTCGCGCTCCAGCAGTGCGACCTGCAGCTCTTCGCTGTGACGGAACAGGTCGTTCGTCAGGAATCGATATTTCTCGGCGGTGAACCCGGTCAGCGCCGCATCGGCGTTCGTGCGGGCAACCCCGGATGTCTTCGCCGCCACGGGTGTATCGGCGGTCGGGATGGAGTCAGTACGTACGGTCGCCGCTGCCTCAGGCTGGGCAGTCGATTGCGTTTCAACGGAAACATTGTCGCCGGCAATCCACCAGGCACCGGCGATCGCCGTGACCAGCACGCCCGCGACGGCCAAGGTTCGTGTCATGGTTCTTCCTCCGCTTCGAGGAAGGGCCGGGGACGTTGCCGCCCCCGGCCCGAGTGTTGCCAATCGTTACTTTAGTAGCTGGTGTTGCCAGAACCCGTGCAACTCGCCCAGGAGCCGATGCACATCGACCCGGAGTTGCGCAACCGGCTGTTGGTGAGACGCGCCACGCTGCTGGAGCTGTCGGTGCGGAAGATGCCTTCCTTCATGTTCGAGATCTGGCAGCGATCGACGTTGACCGTGATCTTGAAGGTCGTGCCGCCGTTCTGGCGCAGGAACTTGCCGGCGTTGTCGACGATGCAGTTCGACACGTTCAGCGTCGATGCGGCGTTGACCTGCGCGAACTTGTCCTCGCTGTTGACGCCGGTGACGCCGCTGACGTTCACCGTGCCCGACGACTTGATGGTGAACGCGTCTTCGCCGACGTTGGTCCAGCGGAAGTTCTCGAGATTGCCGCCGTTGTAGAAGTGCACGCCGTCGACGCCGTTGTTGCCGAGGATGGCATTGCGCAGCGTGGCGCCGTTCTCGACACGGAAGGCCGGATCCTGGCCTTCGTCCTGGTCGCCCGAGCCGAGAGCGGAGGTCGGGTTGTAGGTGCGGCAGCCGCCGTCGTACGTGCCGCTCGTGACGCGGATCGTCGAGGAGACAGTGACGCTGCCGGTCGAGGTGCAGGTCGCGCCGGTGATGGAACCGCCGCCGCCGCTGGAACTGCTGCTACTGCTGCTGCCGCCGGAAGGCGTGGCCGAGGCCGCATTCGAGTTGGTGGCGACGCCGCTGGTCGTGTTCTTGATCCAGAACCAGTAGGTCGTGCCGTTCGCGAGGCCCGTCGCCGTGTAGCTGCGCGTGCCGCTGGAAACGCTGGCGATGCGCACGCGACCGTTCGGATCGGAGTCGGTGTCGTAGTAGACCTCCTGCGAGCCGGCCGTCAGTCCCGAAATGCTCCACGACAGCGCCGCCTGCGCATTGCCGCCGCTGGCCGAGAGGCTGATGGAGCCGCTACCGCCGCCCGAAGAACTGCTGGAACTCGAACTTGAACTCGATGACGACGATCCGGAGTTTGAATACGAGCAATAACGCGGAGAGCCGACGCTGGTGGACGGGAACAGCGATGCCGAACACGTGATCGGTCCGGTGAGCGTTGCGTAGACGAACGTGCCGGCCTTGCCGTACGCCACCGAGCGCGAGCCGGTGAAAGAGCACGTCTCTCCTTCTTTGGCGCACTTCGTATAGCCGGACGGATAGTCGGTGGCGGCAAACGCCGTCGCCGCGGCGGCGATCAGCAGACCGCCGATGAGAACTTTGCGAAACATAGAACCTCCATTGATTCTTTGCATCGAGACACGGCCATGCGGGCGACTCGACTGCCGCCCGGCCATGGACGCGCTCCCCCTAAAACAACCTGAACCGCTGTCCCCAGGGACATTCGAAACCGTGGCAATTCAGGCAGTGACACCGGTAGCAAATTTTCTTCATGAACCTGACACCGGTGTCACCGACGCTAGCAACGGCGCGCAAAAAAATGCAATACGAGTCGTCCTTACGAGTTGTGCGGACACGCGCGATCCTGCAGCTCAGGCTCAGTTATCTCGCGCATGCCATTGACTAGACAACGATCGGGGTCGTGACGACGTGTGTGAGGGAATTTTCGTTTCGTCAGGGTCCCTCCGCGAATGCATCGGGGGAGGCCGTCGCGGGGATGCGCCTTGCGCACGCAACCGCGCCGCTCGCCGCGAGCCCCGCGGCACGGCGGTGCTGTTGGCCGCCGGCGAGCGAGCCGATCCGCTGGGGTAAAGAATCGTCAAAAATGTCTTCGCGGAGACAGGACGCCGACTGCCGGGGACAAAACATTCCGGCAAGGCGGCGCTGCGCGATTCGGCCTCGACGATGCACTGGAGCGTGTCGTGCCCGCCCACGACTGCGCGTGAGAAGGGCAGAAAAGCCGCCAATCCCCGCGTCGCCTTTGCAGGGCCGTTCGGCTATCGTTCGGCGCGCTCCGGCATGCTCCAGACCCTATAAAGCATTACGGATGCGTAACTTCCGAGACCGATGAGCGCTGCGTCGCCTGCGACGCACAGAGGATGCTGCGTGACCGATGTTTCCGTGACCCCCGCCGAACGGCGGCTGATCCTCTGGGCGCTTGCAGTCGTGCTGCTGTTGAGCGCGCTCGACCAGACCATCGTCTCGACCGCCATGCCGCGCATCATCGAGCAGCTGCATGGCATGAACATGTATGCGTGGGTGACGACGGCCTACCTGCTCACGTCCACGGTCGCCGTGCCCATCTACGGCAAGCTCAGCGATCTGTACGGGCGCAAACCCATTCTGGTCTTCGGCGTGCTGCTGTTTCTGGCGGGCTCGGCACTGTGCGGGCTGAGCGGCGAGTTCGGCGATCTGCCGGTGATCGGCGGCGGCATGATGCAACTCGTGATCTGCCGCGCCATCCAGGGCCTCGGCGGCGGCGCGCTGATGTCGATGACGTTCGCCATCATTGCCGACCTCTTTCCGCCGCGGGAGCGCGGCAAGCTGTTCGGTCTGTTCGGCTCGGTGTTCGGTTTTGCCACCATCATCGGGCCGTTCATCGGCGGCTTCTTCACCGACCACGGCACCGTCACGCTGCTGGATCACGAAGTCGCCGGCTGGCGCTGGGTGTTCTACGTGAACCTGCCGCTCGGCCTGCTGGCGCTGTTCATGATCCTGTATCGCATGCCCAAGCTGAAGCGCGGCGGCGGCGGCCGGGTGGATTACCTGGGCGCCGTGCTGATCGTGTCGACGGTGACGCCGCTGCTGCTCGCGCTGACGCTCGGCGGTACGTCCTATCCCTGGGATTCGCCGCGCATCGTGGGCCTGTTCGCCGTGGCGTTTGTCTCGCTGGTCGTCTGCCTTTTCGTGGAGTCGCGCACCAGGGACGCGATCGTGCCGCTGCATCTGTTCGGCATTCCCACGTTCCGCATTGCCGTGCTCGCGGCCTTCGTCGTCAGCATGGCGTTTCTCGGTGTCGTCATGTTCATGCCGCTGTACATGCAGGTGGTGCAGGGCATCAGCGCTACCGAGAGCGGCGTTGCGCTGCTGCCGCTGATGGCCGGGCTCATCGTCAGCAGCACGATATGCGGCCGGCTGGTGACGCGGACGGGACGCTACAAGCCCTTCATGGTGGGCGGCGGGATCGTGCTCATCGTCGGCGTCCTCCTGCTGGCGCAGATCGGTCCGCACACGACGTCGCTCGATCTGGGCTGGCGCCTTGCGATCACCGGCGTCGGACTCGGCCCGACGCAGAACCTGTTCAGCCTGGTCATCCAGAACGCGGTGCCGATGACCGAACTCGGCGTCGCATCGAGCATGAGCCAGTTCAGCCGGCAGATCGGTTCCACCGTCGGCGTCGCCATCTTCGGCACGTTCCTCACTCACAGCCTGCACGACCAGTTGCCGAAGCATATGCCGCTGATGCCGGGCACCGCCGAGCACGAACTCGATCTGAGCCATGCACAGAGCCAGGCGATGAACGAGCAACGCATCCGCGACGGCGTCGATCACGCGCTCGCGGCGCGCTATGAAGTGCTCGAACGCGCCTATGCGGGCGACGCGACGGCGGTCGAGGACATCCTCGGCGATCCGCGCCTGCCCGAAATCCTCAAGACATCGTTGCGTGACGGCGGCATCCGCGCACGCGTGCACGAGCAGCTCGAAGATCAGGCCGACAGCGTCGAGGCACGGCTGCGGCAGGGGGAAGCGGGTCGCGATGCGCTGCTGGCCGACGACACTCTGCCCGCTTCGCTCAGGGCCCATCTCGCCAACCTGCCGGATCGCGCCCTGCGCAGTTCGGAATCGATGCAGGGCGTGATCCCCATGTTCCGCGACTCGATCCTGTCGCAGGAGGACGCGAAGGTGGATAGCGCGATCCGTCAGGCGCTGGCGACAGTGAAAACGGCAATGACCGCGTACTCGGCAACGCTGGTGGAACAGATCAGCGAAGGCACGAAAGCCGCGTTCTCGGGATCGATCACCCACATGCTCAGCCGCGCCCTGTGGATCGTCGTCCTGGGCGTGCTGATCATGATGTTCATTCCGGAACTGCCGCTGCGGAGCCGGCAGCCGACGGCACCGGCGGAGTGACCCTTCCGCCTCGTATCTTTTAGGCTACAATGAGGCCGACATGGAAGTCCGCGAGTACCAGGCAGCCGACGGCAGGATGCCGTTTTCCAGGTGGCTGGATGAGCTTCGCGATCATGAAGCGCGGGCACGTATCGTGGCGCGGATCGATCGCTTGAAAGCCGGGTTGTTCGGCGACCGAAAATCCATCGGCGGCGGGCTCAGTGAGCTGCGGATTGATTGCGGCCCAGGCTACCGCGTGTACTGCGGACAGGAGGGCAGGACTATCGTCCTGCTCCTCTGCGGCGGTGACAAGCGAACACAGACAAGAGATATCGAGCAGGCACATGGCTACTGGAAAGACTATCAAGCGCGTCGCCGCGAGCCGTCCGTTCAACGCCGC
>CAYWHG010000145.1:0-12116 GCA_964457865.1 uncultured Steroidobacter sp. | reverse complement strand
GACAGGTCACTTCACCCGACCAAAGCCCGCGCAATCTCGATCGGCATGAGCATCGTTCGCTCGCCCAGCGGGCAACGGATGAAGCCGTGCCGTTCGTAGAACGACATCGCTTCGTCATCGATTGCATGGGTGATGACGGCGCGCGCTCCCGCCGTATCGGCCGCAGCAAGACAGCGGCGTAGCGCATCGATCAGCAGGTCCGTTCCCAGGCCGCGTTTCTGGTAGTCGATGTCGATGGCGAGTCGGCCGATGAGGAGGAGAGGGACTTCGTCGGGCATGCCCCGGCGCAGCCTGGCGCT
Organism: uncultured Steroidobacter sp.; assembly: GCA_964457865.1. Lineage (GTDB taxonomy): Bacteria > Pseudomonadota > Gammaproteobacteria > Steroidobacterales > Steroidobacteraceae > Steroidobacter. The sequence goes on along the minus strand of CAYWHG010000145.1, from coordinate 11,817 downwards.
GGGCAACCCGGATCGATGCGCCATCGCGGTGGAGATTGCGTAGTAGCCGACGACCCGGGCCGGCGTTGCGGCAGCGCAGACTACATAGGTCCGTGCCGATAGCCGTTCGCTTGCAAGAGCGCGATCACGCAGCCAGAGGTCGAGCGACTCGTGCCTGTCGTTGCGAAACCGGGAGAGATCATGGTGAGAACCCGGTCGCTCCGGCGCCAGAACATCGCCAGACTTGCCGACGGGCACTCAGCGTTTCCAGCCGGTTTTGCGGTTCATCCTTGCTCGCAGTGCCTTGTCCGGTTTCGCCGGCGCATCCAGCATCGCGAGAAAAGTCTTGTAAGCCTCGTCGTCGAGCGCAAAGAGGCGTTGATCGAGAATGGTTTCCTCGGCACGGGCACGAGCGCTGTCCAGCATGAACTCGGACAGCTTTTGCCCTCGCAGAGCCGCAGCCCTGTTCAGAATGGTCTTGGTGGCGGCGGAGGCTCTGATCTGTATCAGATCGTCCTTTCTCGCGGCGGTCGCATCGTTGGACTTCGCGCTCATTGCTCAAATGCCCGGCTCAAAATGCCCGCGTTTCTGTAATGACAATCACATTGCAAAATAATGGTATGACATTGTCAATACACAAGGGTTTCCCGACGATCCCCAATGCCCCGAGGGGAATGCGTCGCTGAAAGAGCGCTGCCCGTCAGTGCGAGCCTTTCTGCAACGCCTCATAGGTCGCCGCTGCTGAAATGTCCCGGACCCGCGGCGTGCCCGCACCGGGCGTCGAGCCGTTCACGTTCTGGATCATGCCGACGAACACGAGATCGTGGGTCGGATCGATCCAGAACCAGGTGCCGAAGGCGCCGCCCCAGTAGAACGAGTTCAGGCCCATCGGTGTCTTCGCGGCTGTCGGGTCCATGACGATGGCGAAATCCATGCCGAAGCCGATGCCGTCGAGGCTCGGGCCGTAGAGATCGACGGTTGCGCCGGGCTTCAGCACGTTCGTCCGCATCAGCTTCACCGTTTCGGGTTTCAGGATGCGCTTGCCGTCGAGTTCGCCGCCGTTGAGCAATGCCTGTGCGAAACGCCAGTAGTCGCCGGCGGTGGACAGCAGTCCGCCGCTGCCCGAGAGGAACCGCGGTTTGCTGGTCGGGGCGCTGCGCACTGGCGTCGCCACCGTGATCCTGCCGTCGGCATCGTAGGTGTGGATCGCTGCGACGCGCGGCGCTTTCTCCGGCGACACCCAGAAGCCGGTATCGACCATGCCGAGCGGCCGGAAGATGTGCTCGTCGAAATACGCATCGAGCGACTGGCCCGACAGCTTCTCGATGATGTAGCTCTGGATGTTCACGCTCGGACCGTAGTCCCACGCGGTGCCGGGCTGCGTCTCCAGCGGCAGTGCCGCGAGCTTGTCGATCATGCCCTGCAGGTCGGTCGCGGCAAGATCCGCCTGCTCATAGACGGAACTCACGCCGAAGCCGGCCGAATGGCTCATGAGCTGCGCCATCGTCATCGGCGTCTTCTGGGGTTCGGTCTTGCCGTCCGCCGTCTTCACGCGCAGGTTCGCGAACTGCGGAATGTACTTTGCGACGGGATCGTCGAGCTTCCACTTGCCGCGTTCATGGAGCTGCATCATCGCGACGCCGGTCACCGGTTTGCTCATCGAGGCGATGCGAAAGATGCTGTCGTTCCCGAGCGGTGTACCGCTCGCGGCGTCGGCCTTGCCGTAGGTGTCGAACTGCACCACTTTGCCGTGACGGGCGACCAGCGTGATGACGCCGGCGAGTTTGTGCTCATCCACCAGCGCGTGCATCGACGCGTCGAGCTTGTCGAGACCATTGTGGCTGAAGCCCGCCGACTCGGCGCTCGCGGTCGGCAGAGCGGTCGAATCAGCGTGCGCCAACGAACTCATGAAGAGCGCGAGCACGACACTCGACGCGGCGGTCGCGAGCAACGATCGGCCATGAAGTCGCATGGTGAACCCCCTGGTATCTGCGTGCTTTTTCGAAGCTGTCGCGGTCGCTGCCGCGACAGGCCGGCGCAGCGTAGCGCAGGCCTGCGCGAGGTCCCGTCAAGAACTGCCAGTGTGACAATGGTGCCGGTCCCTATCCACGCGTCGCTCCCTGCTGGTGCAGCTTCATGGACGGGTCGTAGTCGCTGCTCGCGATATCCCTGAACGCCAGCAGCTCGGGGAGTTTGGCCGAAGCTCCATCGTAGAAGCCGCTTTCCGGGACAAAGTCCTTCGGGTTGCGGAAGGTGCCGAAGAGGATGTCGAACAGCGGCAGGTCGGAATAGTTGTAGTGGTGGATGCCGCGGCCGTGATGGACGCTGTGACTCTCGGGCCGCTGCACGAAATAGCCCAGCCATTGCGGCGTGCGGATGTTGGTGTGCTGGAAGATGGCCAGGAACATCGTGGCGTAGAGGAACCAGGTCACGGCCTGCGCGCTCAGGCCCACGATGGTCAGGCTGAGACTGCTCAGGACGGTGAAGCCGACCATGTCCAGCGGACTGAAATAGAAGGCGCCGAAGCTGTCCAGGCGTTCCGCGCTGTGATGCATCTGGTGAAAGGAGCGCCACAGCCAGTGCGTGCGGTGCATGGTGCGGTGCCAGACATACACCAGCAGTTCAAAGGTCAGAACGCCGATCGCCGCCCCGACAAAGGGATTCAGGGTTTCCAGGTTGAAGAGCACGTACTGGGAGAGCGGGTCGCTCCACAGCAGCGGCAGGTAGGTCGAGAGATAGAAGTACAGGACGAACACCCCCAGGGCGCGGGGTATCCAGCCCCGGATCCTGGGCAACGGGCGCGCGGGAAACAGCGCCTCCAGCAGTATCAATGCTCCATAAAGTGCCAGGACGGTCAGCGAGACGGGATCCAGCAGGATCTCTAGCGGCGTAGGCATGGGGACTCTCCCTTGTGGTTGTCAGCGGGGCCCACGGTGGCGTTGCTGCATGGTCCTTGCATGATGGGTAGATAATCTTTTGGTAATTTCTCGATAACGATTCAACGGGCGACTGCCCGGAACAAGAAATTAGGGAGATCGTCCTGGCATGAAGTACCAGGTAGCCGAATACGTGATCGATACCACCCGGTATCGGATCAGCACGGGAGGCGCCGCCATCCCCGTGGAGCCCAAGGTCTTCGACCTGCTCGTCTACCTGATCCGGCATCGTGACCGCGTCCTGTCGCGGGAAGAACTGTTCCAGGAAGTCTGGGAGGGGCGCGAAGTGTCGGATGCGACGTTGAGCAATCACGTCAAGAACGCCCGCAAGCTCCTCGGCGACAGCGGCGAGTTGCAGCAGACGATCCTGACGATTCGCGGCCGCGGTTATCAGTTCGTCGCGCCGGTCCAGGAGATTGCGGATGAGGCAGCGGGCACCCCGGCGCCTGCTCCGGCGTCCGCAGCGGCTCACGTCAGCAAGCCCGGTGCGCCGGGATGGCGCGCGCCACTGGCAATAGGTGTGCTGGTCCTCCTCGCCGCCGTGCTGATCGGGTGGAAGTACTTCACTCCTTCCGGCGCATCTTCGGGTTCCGCTACCCCCTACATTGTCGTCGTGCCGTTCGATGTATCCGCCGATGCGCCCGAGGCATGGCAGCCCTTCGCGGACCAGGTCACGCGCGAAGTGATCCGCAACCTGCGGAAGATTTCCGGGTTGAGAGTGGTGCCGACGCCGTCGGCCTTTGCATTCAGGGACAACAAGGCGCGCGATCACATCCGCCGCCAGCTGCCCGACGTGCAATACGTGCTGGACGGCGTGGTCAGCATCTCCGGCAGCAACGCGCTGCGCATCACCGTGGAACTCGAGGACCTGAAAAGGGACCGGCTGGTCTGGGACAAGGACTACGAGGGTCGCACCGACGACACGAATCTCTTCGCGATGCAGTCCGGGATCGCCGCCGCCGTGTCGGATTCCCTGAAGGTGGCTATTCGCAAAGATGAAAGGCTCGCACTGGACGAGTTTCCCACCACCAATCTCAAGGCATACGAGTTGTATGTGACGGGGCGGCATCAGCTGGATCTGCTCAGTCACCAGTCCCTGCCGCAGGCGATCGAGCTGTTCAACCGGGCCATCGCGCTCGATGCCGGCTTCTTCGACGCGTACATCGCGAGGAGCGATGCCTATCGGCAGTTGTTCGCCTATTTCGAATCGCCGATCAGCCTGCTGCCCGCAGTGGTCAATTCGCTCTCCGAAGCGCAGGCGCTGCGTCCCGATTCCGCCGAGGCATGGTCTTCGCTCGGCATCACCTATGTGATGGCCTGGCGATGGAAGGATGCCTGGATCGCGTTGAACAAGGCGAAGCGGGCCGACCCGACGCTGGCGCAGACGGAACTGGGGTTTGCGCTTTATTACTCCGGCCTGGGGGAAGCAGAAAAAGTGAAGCGCGCGCTCGCCACCGCCGATCGGCTCGATCCGCTCAACGTGGAAATGGCTGACTGGGGCAACTGGGCGCTGTTCATGGTCGGGGAACGCGAGGCGGCTCGAGTCTGGATAGAAGAAAAGATCCGGCAGCACCCGGATATCGGAGTGCTCTATTCAGGCGCGGGTGTCGGCGCTGCCATTGCCGGCGATCGCGATCGGGCTGTCGCGCTCGCGGAACGGGGAGCGGCAATGGATGGTTCGCCCGTTGCGCTGATCATGCTGGCCCAGGCGTACGGTTACGCCGGGCAGAAAGACAAGGTGCTGCCACTGCTCGAAAAGGCCGCCAGCGCGGGAACGTATACCTGCCCCTACGAGTCGGCCGCGGCCTATCTGAGCATCGACGACCAGGAGCGCGCGATCGCTCTGTTGAACGAGGCCGTCGAGAAGCGCTCGAACTGCCTCATGTTCCTGCGCAACGACCCGCGACTGGCAGTCCTGCGACAGGATCCCCGCTACGCAGTGCTGCTCACGCGGGTTGGGCTCGATGATGCGGCGCTCGCGTCGTACAAACGATGACGCCGCAGTGGAGCGCTCAATTCAGCGCATGGAGTTCATGCCCGGTTTTTCTGACGGAAAGCCGGTTCCGATGGCGCTCGTCGAGCCGCTCTACTGGCTGCGGTGATCGCGGCGGAAATGGGGACATTCCTTATTTCCGCTGTCACGGACAATGGGCGGTGACGTTGATATCCGAAATGAAGAAATAGGGAATGTCCCCATTGGGGCCATCAGCTCGTCAGCCGCTTGTCGAGCCCAGCCAGAATCTGCTCCCAGGATCTGCCGTGATGGTCTGCGCGCTCCTGATCGTAGAAGCCGCGGTGGAGCAGCGTCAGCGCACAGCCAACTGCGCGGGGTTCAAGCTCCACAGAGAGCACGGTTTCTGCGCCCTGCGTGCCATCCTTGCCCGTCAGCCAGGTCAGTTCGACCTTGCGGGCAGGCTCCAGCGCGAGAAAGCGTCCGTAGTGAGGATGGCGCTGACCCTCGTGCGCCACCACAAAGAACAACTGGCCGTTCACCACCGGATCTGCGATGAGCGCACCTTTGAGCGCGAACCAGCTTTCCCATCCGGTCGTGAAGCTCGTGTAGAGGGCTTGGGGTGAGGCGCGCATCACGCGCTCGACCCGCGTGTCATGCGGTCGATCGCTCAAGTTGGGTTCGACGAGTCTGCTGTCCATCTTTTCCTCTTCGGATCGTGCGGCCTGTTCGATCGGTCCCGCGGGGTTTCGCGCTGCTGCCGATGCTGACCATTCCGGCACGATGATGTTTTCCACCGGTCTCACTCAAACTGCTGGTCTTCGATTCCCTTCGGATAGCGAGAAAGATCAGTCCGCCAGCTCGATCCAGGTCGGCGCATGATCGCTCGCTTTTGGCCAGCCGCGTACGTCGCGATCGACACCGGCGCTCTTCAATCGACGCGCTGCAGCGGCATTGAGAAGGTGATGATCGATGCGCAGTCCCGCGTCGCGTTCATACGAATTCCGGAAATAGTCCCAGTACGTGTAGATCGTTGCGTCCGGATGCAGATGTCGCAGCGCATCGGTCCAGCCCTGCGCCATCAGCCGTCCGAAGGCTTCGCGTGTCTCGACGCGAAACAGTGCATCGTCGACCCAGCGTTCCGGCTTGTAGACATCATTGCCAGTGGGAATGACGTTGTAGTCGCCCGTGAGCACGACGGGACGTTCGCTGCCGAAAAGCTCGGCGCCATGCACGATCAGCCGTTCCAGCCAGCGCAGCTTGTAATCGAACTTGGGTCCCGGCGCGGGATTGCCGTTCGGCAGATACAGACAGCCGATGACGACGTCGCGCACGACAGCCTCGATGTAACGGCTGTGCTGATCTTCCGGATCGCCGGGCAACGCGCGGCAGACCTCCACCGGCTCGCAGCCCTTCGCGAGAATCGCCACGCCGTTGTAGCTCTTCTGTCCATGCCAGATGACGCCGTAACCGGCCTCGCGGATCGGACCTTCAGGAAAGGCCTCATGCACGGCCTTCAATTCCTGGAGGCATACGATGTCGGGCGATGTTTCGTTGAGCCAGCGCTGAAGACTCTCCAGCCGGGCACGAATGCTGTTCACGTTGAATGTTGCGATGCGCATGACAACGGACATTACAGGAACAGCGGCAAGGACTTCGATACCGGATTTGGACTATTGGATTTTGTTCTGCGCGAGAACTCTCACCCGATCGCCCCATACGGGCAAAGCGGTCGCGCCAGGATCCGCTCGGCATAGGCCTCCACATTCGGCAGGTCGGCCGTCATCCCCTGGACGCGGGCCCAGGCCACCGCGTAGCCGACGAAGATGTCGGTGACAGAGAAGCGGTCCTCGACCAGCCAGGTCTTGCCCTTCAAGGCGCCGTCGAGGACGGCTACGCCGCGCTTTGCCTCCCGGGCATTCTGTTCGTAAACCGCCGGGACGCGCTCTTCCTCCGGGTAGATGAAGAGATTGCGGGCGGTATGCCAGAGATAGGCCTCCACTTCGGCCAGGGTGAAGGCCGTCCACTGGTCGTGCAGAGCCCGCGCCCAGGTGCCTGAGGGTGCGATGAGATCCGCCTGCGGGTGGCTATCGGCAAGCCAGGTACAGATGGCGGCGGATTCGAAGAGTGGGCGGCCGCTGTCACGCAGCGCCGGCAGCTTCGACATGGGATGGATCTGCGCAAGCTCGGGCATTGCGAATACCTCACGCCCCTCGATGCTCTCGAACGGAATGCCGAGTTCCAGCAGTGTCCAGCGCACGCGCGCCGAGCGGGTCGGCTGCAATTCGTAGAGGACAATCGTCATGGATTCTTCTCCTTGCGGGATACGGCGCGACAGCCGTGTTCGTCCGGAGGACGAAGGAAGCTCCGGGGTGCCGACGTCGCCGATGCAATATTCCTCTAAGGGCGGAATGGGGGACATTCCTTGTTTCCGCTGCCACGGGACAAGGGGCGTGACGTTGATATCCCAGATGAAGAAATAGGGAATGTCCCCATTCGGCCGCTACTGCGGGTGTTCGTCCCCAAGCTGCAGCGCGATGTGCAGGTTGACAGGGCCCGAAGAGAGAGTCGCTTCCCAGTGTCCCTGGAGATCAGCGTTCAGTGCGCCGAGCGAGAGAGCGGCATACAGGGCCGTTGCTATCAGGAATGCGCGCAGCAGATTCATTGGAGTATTCATGTCAGGTCACCGATTGCGGGACGCCTGTCATTGCGCAGGAGCACGATCATCACCCACAGCACGAGTGCCAGCGCCACGCAGTTCAGGATCCATCCTGTCGCCTGGGTATCGAGCATTTTCGAGATCAACCGTATCGGCAGCAGGATCAATACCAGCGAGGCCAGGACCCAGCGCACTTCAGTGGCGAGGTCATTGCGCGGCCGGAAGGTGGCGGGAGCGAAACGGGCACTCGCGCCCGCTGTGCGCCACCGCGCGTCCAGCCGCCGCAACGACTCCAGTTCGTCACTCAGCGCCGCATCGGTCGCGAGCTGCGCCCGCACCTCGCATTCGCGTTGCGGATCCAGTTCGCCATCGAGCAGCGCTGACAATTCCTCGGGTCTGACAATACTCATGGGCTCTCCTTCGGCATCGAGGCGGCCAGTGCTTTGCGTGCGAGATGCAGGCGGGACATCACGGTGCCCTGCGGAATGCCAAGCGCTTCGGCGAGTTCGGCATAGGACAGATCGCCGAAGTATCTGAGACGCAGAATCTCCCGGTGCGTCTCCGACAGTTTGTCGAGTGCGTCGGCCAGCGCGACCCAGTCGGCCTCGTCCGGCGGGCGATCGTCGGGCACCTCCACATCGACGAGATCGGCCGTACGCAAGGACTGCTGCGAGCGCCGCATGTCGAAGCAGCAGTTGCGCAGGACAGCGAACCACCATCCCCCGAACGGTCTGGAAGCATCATATTGATGTATGCGCTCCCAACCTCGCAGCGCAGCCTGCTGTACGGCATCTTCGGCGTCCTGCCGGTGACGCAGGAGCGCGCGGGCGTAGGCAGCAGCTCGCGCCAGCAGCGGACGCAGTTCCCGCCCATAGGCCGATGCATCCACGCCGGTTCAGCCGAGCTGTCGCAGCAGCTCGATCAACTGGGCGAACTTGTCGCGCAACAGGACCAGCACAACGAGGATCGTGATCACATGCAGGCTCGCAACTGCAATCGCGATCCGTCCTCGCTTGTGGGCGATCGCTCCCACCGCGCCGCGCAATGCCAGCGCAGCGAGGGCGATCGCGAGGATTGATTTCTCGGCGCCCATGAGATTCACGAACGAGACCAGGCTCAGAATCAGCGCGGTTGTCGCAAAGGCTTCACGTCGCCCGCGCTCGACGAAGTGCAGTTCTGTTTCGCGGGCCGGATCCGATGACATGTTGATGCTCCTGGGGACCGTGACAGCCTTATATACGGTCCGGAAGGAGCAGATATTCACTGGCTGTCCTTCTCCGCTTCGGGAAGGACAGGTAGCGGACGCATGGAAGTGGCTGCGAGGATGTTGCCCGCTTCCCATGCCTCCCTTCCCGCCAGCGGGGAAGGGAGGCAAAGCAAGGCGCGGAGGGAATCAATCTCTGTGCTTTGCAGGGATCTCCTTCTCGAGTCGGTTCTTCATATCCGGCTTCTCACCGCGCCGACACCATCATCTTGACGATCTCTTCCGTGATGTTCGGTTCGAGGCCTTCGGTGTGGCCCTTGCCGAGACGGACGATGTCGGCAACGACGCGGCCGTCGGCGCAGTTCGGATAGACGTACACATGCGCGGTGCCGGGGCCCGGCTGCAGTCCCCATACTTTGCTCGGTGGGCGCGTACCGCTGCCGTCGAACACATAGCCCGCCTTGGTATCGACGACGTCGGCGCGCTGTTCGCGCTTGCCGCACTTCAGCTTCTCTGCCCAGGGCGAAGTCTTGGGCACGCCGGCGGACGTGTACTCGTGCTCGCCGGCTTCATAGATATGAGAGAACGGGTAGTCCGGCAGATTTTCGGCGTAGGCGGCGAGTCGTGGTGCACCTCCGCCCGGTGCTGCCGGGGGCGGTGCGCCGGGAATCGTGGCGCGGATGTCTTCGCGCTTCGAGCCGAGCCGGCCGCCCGACAGGCTCACCCAGCCCGTGAGCTTCTCGCGGAAGAAATCGGTCTGCAGCAGGCGGTTCGAGGTCTGGCCGCCCTGCGAGTGACCGGCGAGCCAGAATGCTTTCACGTTGTCCTTGCCGAGTTGGTCGTAGACGGACGTGACGATGTTCTGCAGATAGCCATCGTCGGCCTCCGACCAGGCGCGCGTCGGCGCATTCGGGGTCGCGATCACGAGGCGATACTTGTCCTTGAGATCAAGCAGCGGGAAGTAGTGGCGCTGCCAGTTGCCGTACGAGCCGCCGCCGTGCAGGTTGAGAACGAACGTGACCTTCTCGCCGGCCTTCAGGTCGCACGGGTAGTCGAGGAAGTACGTGCGGCGCGTCTTCATCTCGACGACGTTGCCGGGATTGATCACCCGGTCGCTCGGGCAGTCCTTGTCGGGACAGTGCAGCGGCGGCGGCGTTACACACGGCGCGCCGGTGAACTGGAACGGTTTGTCCTGGGCCACGGCGACGGATGCGCCGCACACCAGGCCCAGGGCAAGCAGGATTTTCGCAGGTTGCATGGGGGTCTCCTTCTGCATGAATGTGTTGCGGTCGTCAGGCCACGTGGGTCGCGGTACCCGCGACGATGTACCAGGTCACGAACAGTCCGCTGATCAGCGCGCCCGGCAGGTAGTGATTGGTTCGCTGCCAGGTGAAGACGCTGACGATCGCAAGCACGCTCATGAGCGGCAGGAACTGGATCGAGATGATGGCGTTCAGCGCCTGGGCCGGGACGAGCAGATGGCCAGCTACGAACAGCGGCGCGTACTGCACGACGATGAACAGCGCAAAACCGCCGGCCAGCGCAACGATCGCTGAAGCGTAGATCCGCCGCGTCGAGTCGCCCCGCACCGCGATGAAACCGTGCAGCGCGCGGAAGGCGACGATGAAGAAGGCCGTGAACGGCACGAGATAGATCAGGAAGGTCGTGAACCGGTCGGCACCCAGCAGCTTGAGGGCGACCACCCAGAAGCGGAAATCGACCTTGAAGAAATAGTCGGCAAGCAGCAGCGACGCGTAGCCGATGGCGACGGTGCCGAGCGCAATCGCGATCGAAGCGCCCCAGCGCGACGGTGCGCGCACGGCGCCGGACTTGAACAGCACGCCGAGCGCGAGCGTGATCGCGCCATTGAGCAGTGCCCAGGCCACGATCTGGTTGGTGATGCCCTGCGGCAGCCACTTCGATGCGGGCAGTGCCTGCGATCCCAGGTAGAGGAACGGATAGAAAGTGAGCACCGGCACGAGCGCGCTCAACGCCAGTGCAATCCACCAGCGCGCATCGCGACGCTCGCGCGCCGGTATCGCGACGTTGCGCAACGAAGCGAATGCCGGCAGTCCCAGCAGCCAGTCGAAGGCCCCCAGCAGCACGGCGACGAATCCGCCGAAGGCGATCAGCGTGCCGATCTCCTTCCACCACCAGATCTGGTCGCTGCGGTCACGCGGTGTGCCGCCGGTGAGCGTGCGCTGGAACCACTCGATGCTGTCGCCGATCGCTTCGGGCGAGAGGTGATCGCCCGGATGCGTCGTGCCCGGTGTGTAGAGCACGCGCGCCGTGCCGTCCTCGATCGAGCCATGCAGCTGGCCGGGCACGACAGGCTCCTGCGTGTCGAACAGCGCCAGGAGTTTGGGACTTTGTGTGACGTCCACCGCGCGCGGCACGCCCCACATGAGCTGGCTGAACTCGTCGTACTTGCTGAAGACGACGGCAAGGTTGCGCGGAAACTTCGCATCGCCCGGCGGCGAGAACAGCGTGCGCGTCGCCGAACCTTCCAGCACCACGGACTTGTAGCCATCCGGATAGGCGAGGGCGGCGGCGAGCACTGACCCGCCACCCATGCTGTGACCTTCGAGTCCGATGTTGCCGGTGTCGACGATGTCGAGGCTGCGCAGGTATTTCAGGCCCGCGGGCCCGCCGAAGCCGTCGGCGAAAGCCGGCGCGGCGCTGTAGCCGTGACCGGTCTGATCGAGCGCCAGCACCACGTAGCCGCGCCGCGCATATTCGATGGCGAAGCCGGATTGGGTTTCGCGCGAGTTGATGTAACCGTGCACCGCCAGGATGCCCGGCGCCGGCGTCTTCGCGGTCGCGTTCGGCGGGATGTACAGCAGCGCGCTCATCGGCTTGCCGTTCACGCCGGTAAAGCGCACGTCCTGGATGCGCACTCCACCCGAGGTCTGGATGCAGTGCGCGAGCAGGCCGCCGAGCAGCACGGCAAGCCATCCCAGCACGAACCAATGCCGCGATGCCTTCATGAATCCCCCCCACTATGGAAGCTCCGATCTACCTCTTCTCCGTCCTTCCCGCGAAGGCGGGAATCCATCTGGCGCCACCAAGATGGATCCCCGCCTGTGCG
>CAYWHG010000144.1:5829-12159 GCA_964457865.1 uncultured Steroidobacter sp. | reverse complement strand
AGGCGGCTTCGACACGCGCGCGGTACGCTTCGAGCGTCTTCTTCCATGCCGGGCGCTCCATGCAACGCTCCCGGTATGCCAGGATATTCGAGCACGGCTTCAACAGATTCTGGTCGGTCCCGCCACCCAACACGTGCGTCATGAGAATGTCTGCGACGGTGAACTCGTCGGTCGCGATGAACTGGCGACTGGCGAGCCAACCGTCGAGCTGCTTCAGGCGCATCTCTGCCCAACCGTACAGCGCCTCGCTTGGTTTGCTTCCCTTGCCACCGCTGAGGTTGACAAACCACAGCGAAAGTACCGGCAGCTCGATGGTATTGAGCGCGGCGACGGACCAGCGCAGCACTTGCGCCTCACCTGCGAGGTCATGCGGCAACAACTTGCCGCTCTTTCGCGCAAGGTAAAGCAGGATGGCACCGGACTCGGTGACCACGACGCCATCGTCATCGATCGCCGGGATCTGTCCGAATGGATTCAGTGCGCGGTACGAAGGCGAATCGAGATCGTGATTCGGGTGATCCATCCCCACGATGTCATAGGAGAGCCCTATCTCTTCGGCTGCCCACAACACGCGCAAGTCGCGAGTGTTGCCGCGCGCGCCTTTGTTCACTCGAGAGAAGCCATAGATCTTGAGCATGCGCGAAGCGTACCGCGTGCCTGACTTGCGCGAAAGCTCAGGTCGAGCGACGCCAACCAGGACGCGGCCCGGCACTGGAGGCACGATGCCGCACCAGCCCTGACACCGGAGATCCGGGTCGAGGTATCGGAGATTCGGTCGTTCACAGGTCCGTGACGTGCGTCGGACTTCAGTACGTAACATCCTCGCAAACCCTCTGCTACTGTCGTCCGCACTACGTACCGGAAGATAGCGCGATGGCCAGTGTGGTATCGAACGTCGAGCCTTTGAGCGAACGGCGATTCTTCACCGCCATGGCGCTCACGATGATGGCGGTGACTCTTGTCGGCTTCGGACCGACCTACTACTTCGCCAACCTCAACCACGCCCCAAGACCCATCCTGACACCTGCGCTTCATGTTCATGGCGCGCTGGCGACAGCGTGGCTGCTCCTGTTGATCGTTCAGACGCGGCTGATCGCCGCACGGCGACGCGATGTCCACCGGCGACTGGGTATTGCAGGCGCACTGCTCGCGCTGGCTGTTCTTGTGTCGGGCATCCTTCTCGCAATCGGTAGCGAGCGGCGCCAGCACACCGAGGTGAACGCCGGCACACTCGTGGATCCCTATGTCTTTCTGATCTTTCCCGTCGCAGCAGTAGGCCTGTTTGCACTATTTGTGGCGCTGGGCGTTATCAATCGAAATCGACCCGGCACTCACAAACGGCTCATGCTGCTCGGCACGATCAGTCTGATCGGGCCGGCACTGGCGCGAATTGTCACGCAACTCGTTCAGGGAGCGGTCATTCCAGGCGTGCCCGGTGTCGTTGGTGCCGTGCTTCTGCTCAATGTCTTTCTCGCCGCTCTCGTCCTGCACGACTTCCGGACGAACGGTCGACTGCATTCCGCCACGCTGTGGGGCGGCGGAGTGCTTCTGCTCTCCGAGCCGCTGCGATTCATCATTGGTTTCAGTGCGCCGTGGCAGGCATTCGCGCGAATGCTCGTGAACTGAGCGGGCCAAAATGTGCCGGGACGGGAAAGCGGGACAACGTCGCATAGCGGCGCGTACACCCGAAAAGTTTTACCGGTTTCCCGGCCCGGCACCGGAGGAGGCAGGCACCGGAGGAGGCATTCGTTCTTTCTCACTTCATATACGTGGTCGGCCCTGCGACTCGAACGTCTGAATCGACTTGCGATGGTGCCTCGAAGGCCACGACATAGGCGATGCCCTTGCCGAGCGAGTGAAGAACCCATACTTCCCTGCCATCCGGCAGATAGCGAACCTCTTCGAGCTTCACGGCAAGCCGCCCCTTCCGGGCCTCCGCCTGGGAGATGGCCTCGATCACTTTCTCAGCCAGACCCGGAACCGCCCTGGTCGGGCCAACGGGCAATGGCAGCAATGTCTGCGTCATCGATGTATCGTCCTGCGCCACCCAGCGAAACGGCGAGCCCTCCGCTTCCATCTGCTTGTTGGCTGACTGGACCGCGTTGGACACCGGGGTCTCGACACAGCCCACAAGCACAAGGGTCAGCGCGAAAAGGACTGGGAACGCAGGAACGGACAGTCGCTGCATTGAGGTTATCGATGGGCTCTGAACTGGTTTCACAGGGAACATGGGTATCGATGCGTGTCCTCTCTCCAATGAGTCACTCTGCGCTAGAAGCCCCAGCGTCCCAGGAGTCTCACTCTAGAAGTCTCGCTACCAGGCGTACTCGATGATCAGGCCGAGCAGCGGCAAAGTTTCTTCCTCCTCGTCGACAATTTCCCCCGTCAGGATGTTGAACTCGGGCTGCAGGCCAGCCGGACCGCCATAAACGTTCAGCACGTCCGCGAACAGCACAAGATCCACCGGGCCGATCCGACGACGGTAATCGACGCGCACATCGAGTGAGTGGAACGCATCGCCGCGATCCGCATTCAAGTCGAACCTCTCTTGCGAATAGCGCACGGGCGGGTTCGGCGCCAGCACGTCATCGTGCACGAGGTAGCGGTACGTTGGTAGCCCGGAGCCATACTTCCATCGTGCCGCTATCTGCCATCGATCATTGATCTCCCAGCGCCCGCCGACAGCGACGAAGTGCTCGCGGTTGAAGTCCCAGTCGTACTCGCCACGCCCGTCGTTATCGTCCACCCGGTAGCGATTCCAGGAATAGACGAAGTCGGCCGACCAGCCCCGATCGAACCTGCGCCTCAACACCAGGTCCACGCCGGTGTTAGTGCCCTCTCCATCATTTGTGATTCGACCGCTCGTGCGTCCGCTATCAACTAGCCGGTTATCGAGATCCTGATAGTACGCTTCTACGAGCAGATCCAGGTTGTCGCTCAGCCGATAGTCGAAGCCCAGGCTGAAATGCGTAAGCCTTTCGCTCTCGAGATTGAAGTTATCAGGGTCGGCCGCACGCGCGAAGTTGCTTGGCGGTTCATAGAAGATGCCAGCCGTTGCCGAGAATCTTAGCCGGCGTGAAATCGCATAATTGAAGCCGAATCGCGGCGACACAAGGTCCTCGTCCCCGAAGCCATTGTGATCGTAGCGAAGGCCCGCACGCAGACTGGCATCGCCCCAGTCGAACAACTGCTCGCCGTAAACTCCGTAGTTGGTTTCGCTTGCGCTATAGACCGAGTCGATCTCATCTGGTTGCAACACAATGTAGTTTGCGTTCGGGGGGCGCGGATCGTCGGACTCGTAGATATAGCGTATCCAGTCCTCCCGAAGCTCCGTCGAATAGTCGAGATCGTTGCTCGTGAGGTGCAGCCCGGCAATGAATATCCCAAGTCCGTTCCCCACAGACACATCGCTGCGCCAGCCGAATTCCGACTCCTTTTCCTTCACGGTCAGGAGCTTCTCGCGCACCGGAACCTGGTCGGCTGGCGTACCCGGGGGCACCAGGTCCGGGAAGGCCTCGCCCTCGGACGACACTCGGTCGCTCTCACGGTAATAGACACGGTTTGTCCATTCGCCATCGTTGCCAAACATCCGCCGCCACGTGCCACCGATGAGCGCAAGGTCCTGGTCTTCGTTCTGCAACGTGACGTCCTCGATGCCCTCGTCCTCCTCGGCAGCGAGGATGTGGTTAACGTCCCGCGAATACTCCTCTGGTGCGTATATGGCGAGAAACTCGAACTCGTCGTCATCATCGAGACGTGTATGCGTCTTCAGGATCACGTCAGTGGAAACCGGCGCACCCAAAGCCTCTTCCTCGATCATCTCGAAAAACTTGCCGAAATCGAGTTGCCGCGCCTGCAGGAACATCGACGTGTTGTCGTGGAAGCCGCTCGGTCCCGCGTAAAGGAGTTCCGCGCCAGCGAGATCGAGACGCAGGCTGCCGACCGGCGACGGCGCGCCATCCACGACCTCGAGTTGCAGGAGCGACGCATCGCGGCCGCCGAACTCCGCACTCCAGCCGCCCGGCGAGAATTCAGCTCCGGCAACGGCATTGGGGGCAAAGATGGAGTAGCGGCCGCCATTGATGATTTCGTCCTGCTCGCCCAGCGTCTGCTCGAAGTGCACGACTTGCTGGAACGGGAAACCATCGACATAGATGAGGTTGCTTTTGGGGCCATGGCCCCGCACGGAAAAGGCCGCAAACTCGCCGTTGGAGACGACCCCTGGCAGGCCGCTCAGCGCGCGCATGGCGTCGCTGCCGCTGCCAGGTGCGTTACGCAGCTCGTCGCGGCTCAGGAATCTGTCCGAGACGGCACCGAAGGGATCTGCCTCGCGTGCACGAGCGAGAACGACGATCTCGTCCATCGAGTCGGATACCCGCTGCAGCTCGAAGCGAAGGCGGCCTGTCCGTTGTTCCAGTACCCGGACGGCGGGCTCGACGGCCGTGACGTATCCCGCCGATTCTGCGCGCAGTTTGAAGAAACCGTCTTCCAGACTGTCGAGCAGCGCCCAGCCTTTCTCTGTCGTTGCCGAGCGCACATCGCCGTCACGCGATTCGGCCGTAATCGTCACACCATCGACAGGCCGGCGCGTCACGGCATCGACGACCTCCACCGATATCGCGCCTACATCGGCAACAACGGGGGTTGCCGCAAGTAGCAGTAAAAGGGCAACCTTTTGCATACCGAAAACAGCTTGATGGAAACTGCGTAACTGGCGAGACATGGTGGGAAGTGGTGTGGTGATCTCAAGTCAATCTTGTTGCACCTTGGCTCGCCCATGGCAGCCCTTTGTACCAGCGGCACGAATACTTCACGAACCGTCGTCCGTGGACACGAGTGCAACCAGTGGTACCGCCGCGTGACGGACTCGAAGATCACGTCGGTCAACACCGGCTCGCCGATGTCGACCTGCATGAGCCGCACGCCAGCCGTCCGGCGAGAACCCGGCGCCGCCTATGACGTTCGATTACTCGGCCACGTTGCGCGAAGACTGGATTCGCTTCGTCTACGATGTTGGGACTCACCTTCGAGTACTCCTGGTAGCTTCTTGGACGCTCCGTATGAATCGCAACACCTTAGTCAGTAACGGAACAGTTTTCGGGGCCTGGGCGCTGGGGCGCTCCATCGCGGTCGTCGGCGCTCTCCTCGTCATTACCTTCGTGGTGATCGAGCCAGAGGCCAGCCGGGGTTTGGGCGTAGCGGCAAGAACGGTCTTCTGGGTGATTCACGTAGGGCTCGGGCTCGTATCCCTCTACGCCGCAAGCTGGCTCGTTCTGCCGCACATGATGAAATCCTTGCCGGCGTGGCTCGTATTGCTAGTCGCCGGGACCGGCGGTGCGTTACTCGTCACGCCGGTGAGCTATCTGGTGGAACAGGCGCTGCCGGCATCGCTGAGCGCTCTCGAAGACAAGGACGGGTGGCTAGCTGTCTTCGCCAGCCGCGGTTGGTGGCAAGCCATCGCGGCCGAATTCCTCCAGCTTGCACCGGCAACGTTGAGCTTCTGGATGATCATCAATCTGCCGTTTTTCGCGCATCGCCGGTCGTTAGGCGATGCGCGAGACGCCAACGTCGCCGGCTCGGCCGAGCAGGTCGATCTCGACAAGGCGGAAGCGGGTCGCTACGCCGAATCCGCCCGGGCGGAGTTCATGAGCCGATTGCCCGAATCGCTGGGGACGAACGTCATCGCGATTTCTTCCGACCTTCACTATCTGCACGTCTACACGGACCTCGGGCGCTGCATGATTCTCGGTTCTCTGCAGCAGGCCGCGGATTCAATGGGGGAAGCCGGCTTGCGGGTCCATCGAGCCCACTGGGTGGCGCGAGGCGCTATCGTGAAAATCGTCAAGAACGGCCATCAATGGTACTGCCTGCTATCCAACGACTTGAAGATACCGATTAGCCGCCGCAACAAATCCACTGTCGCGGGCTGGTTCGGCCATACGACCCGAATCGTCCCAGTCAGGAAAAGCAGTACGGACGCACGTTGAGCGCAAGCCCACGAGGACACGCATCGAATTCTCGTTATCGATCAACGCACGACTGGCGCCCCCCGGCACCGATCACCCAAACACAGGGACGATCAGAGGCGGCGAATTTCTGCGCGGGATCAACGGTGCCGGCATCGGCGGCACTCTACTTCCCTCAACAACCCGAATCTCCGGTCGGGCACCGGAAAAGTGAAGAGGTCAGAAGTCAGGGCGCCTCGATAGCACCAATGTCGGCAAGCGAAGCAGTCGGGCGTGGGCGACCGAGCTGGTCGACACCAAGTGGCGAGACACTCAGCCGAGGCCGCGTGCTCATCGTCACGGTGATGCCTGGATTCTCGATGAG
>CAYWHG010000144.1:0-5729 GCA_964457865.1 uncultured Steroidobacter sp. | reverse complement strand
TTCGTAGGACGAATTCGGGACCTGACCCAGTGCACTGCCCAACGGCGGGTAATGCAGCACGGCGAAACTGCCTGAGTCGGCACCGACCGAGAGAATCGAGTTCGAGCGCGTGACTCCGACAACGTCGATCACGTCTGCCAGTGCGACGCCGTCCGCGTCGCCATTCTGCGGATAGTGCCTGCGGCTCAGCGATGCCCAGCCCGGTTCGCCGATCGGAACGAGGATATGACTGAAATCGAGCGCACCGATCCGGTTGTAGCCGGCGCTGCGAAAATAAAAAAGCGAGCCGGTATAGATGTCCTGCGCGTAGCGGACTCCTCCAACTTCCTGCACGGTGTTTCCGGCGACGACCGAGCCACCGATAACCAGGTCCTCGACAGCGTGGGCATTGCCGACTGTCGCCGCGATGCCGCCCGCGAGGTTGCGCCGTCCCAGGCTGTCCGTGCGCGGCACGCCGCGGACTTCGTTCTCGACGATGGTGCAGTTCTGGATTTCCATGTATCCGTTCGACATGTAGACGCCCCCGCCGCGCCAGTAGCCCGTCGCCAGCAAGAACGGTGGCAAGCCCGGCGCCGGCTCGGCGAGATTTCCCGCGATCGTGGTGTTCGTCAGTTTGAGGCGCTTCTGTTGGCCGATGCTGCCGCCGTCCGAGTACACGCCGGCGCCGTAGGTGAACAGTCCGCTGATGCGGTTGCCGCTGATCGTCGACTGGTCGATGGTCGATGTCGTCCCGGAGTGCCCGGCGCCACCGACGGAGTACACGCCGCCACCCGCGGCACCGCCGCCAAGCACCGAGTTGCCGCTCACGACGCATCCCTTCATGACCACGAGGTCTGCATAGACTGCGCCACCGAATGCGCCGCGATCCCGCGACGATTCGAAGTCGCCGGCCACGTGGTTGTCGTAGAGATTGCAGTTCGTGAGGCGGGCCGTGCCCCACACCGCGACAGCTCCCCCACGTGCCAGCGTCCAGGGCTGAGGGTATGCAGTGGTGATCGTGGTCGCGTCAGCCACGCTGCTGCCGCCCGTGATCGAGACATTCGTGAGCGAAAGATCGCCGTCGACGGCCAGTACGCGCGCGCCGGGCTGCGAACCGCCGACCCATGCGAGCGTGATGCCCCTCGGAAGACTGGAAGCATCGATGACGACATCCTTTCGCGCTTCCAGCGCCGATCGACCGTAATCCCGATCGAAATAGCCGATCAGATACGAGACGGGGCCGCTGGGCTCGTTACGAATGCCCATCACCTCGCCCTTCAGCAACGTGTGTTCGTTTGCGACGATCGACAGCGCGATCGTGCCTCCGTCAAGTGCGGCATCGAAAGTGATCGCCTGCCCTGACGCGGCCTGTGCCATGGCCGAGCGCAACGTTATCGTTCCCGCCGCCGGAGTGGCGGAGTCGAGCAGGCTATTGACGACGAGCGCAGGTGCAGGTGTCGGTGCAGGCGAGTCGCCTCCGCCGCAACCTCCGAGCAGCAGAAAGACAATTACTGTGACAGCTCGCATTCTCGGCTTGGTGGTTGTCATCCGCGGATACTGATACTTGCTCGCTGCAATTGTATCGCCACCGACATGATGAAAAGTGTAATGGTCTTGTACGTCTGAACTCCCACGAGCGCAGTTGTATTCGGATCAGGATTCTCCCGATGAAGAAAGCAGGAGGCATCGGTATCGGGATCCGGATTCTCGATATCGGATTTTGCACGCACGCGAGATTGGTGCCGGGCCAGAGGTTCGGGGGAACGCGATCTCGGATCTCGAGACGGAAACTTCGTGGGTGTCGAATGAGTCGCTACTTCTTGGTGTGGCCGAAGCGGCCCATATGGTCGACACCGCAATACGTCAATGCGCGAGCGAGGTACACCGTGATCTCGCTGGCCTGGACCCGCAGATTGCTGTTGAGCGCCTTGATGGCCTTGCCTGCTGCGTGGCCGCTATCCGCAAAGACCACCGCGCAAACCCTGGCACCATCGACGCGCCGGCCTGGCTGCCAGCTGGAGGATGGGTACAAGTCCTTCCAATCGACAGAAGCAGGATCCGACCCGGCGAGGTGTGCAAACGACGCCACCGCGAACGGCTTGCCTCGTCCCGCCTCGCGATTGCCGTAGAGCACCGCAACGCCGGAGCATCCGCCAAACGGACCTGAGTGAATGCCGAGCTTGAGCTGCTTTGGATTGGTAACCGACGGCGCCAGGTCCACTCTGCCAACACTGTCCTTGCCGACATACTCCACGAAGTGCCACGAGCTGGTGGCCAGCAGATGCATCCTGCCGCCGGACTCCTTGCTGAGCCCCATGACGCTGCCCGGTCCGGTTTCGCTTTCGTCCGTAGCGGCGTACACGCGGACACCGGACCATTCCTTCTTCACTGCGACCAGGTCCTCCCGAATGTCCTTGAGTACGATCTCTTTGACGGGTTCCTCAATGGCAAGAAACGAAGGCAGCGGAATCCTGTTGTCGACAAGGTGCTGCTTGCCGAAGACATTCCAGAAGACTTCTTTCTGGCCGTGATCCATGCCGTCATAACCGAAGTCGGTGTACAGCTTCTTGATCCCCGGTCGCTGTCCGAACGTCCTCTCGCATTCCTCGATCTGCGCCTTCGTCAGCTTTGCCATTGTCAATATCCTTATGGTCCTGATGGCACACCGCCGGAAACCCGTCGATTCAAGCACAAGCCGCCGCAAATAGGTGGGTGTCCTGGAAGTCTGCGGCACTGTCCATCCCTTGGCGTCGATTCGCAACGACCAAACCCTACTGAGTACCACTTGCTCAAGACCCGGCCCGCACCGATGAGCCTCTTCGGGAGGCACATCGCAAACCTGACACCGGAGGTGATTGACTTACCTCTTTCTGAAAATTGCCAGAAATATTCCACCGATGACACTGACGATGGCAAGCGCAATCAACAGATTCGGCACGTGATCATCCGCGCTTCGGTGCCGGGCCGGGAAAGCGGGATAACGCCGCATCGGTATTCAGCCACCCGGAAAGTCTTCCCGGTTTCCCAGCCCGGCACCGAGCCACGCACACTTTATCTGCCGAGAAAATCTATCTGCCGAGAAAATCGATGCGATCCCTAATGATGACGCTGCGATCCGAAAAATATGTCAGAGCACCAACTTCACCTGCACGTCGTCGCCTTTTGGCTTTAGAAATTTTTGAGCAAGTAGTCGCAGCTGCTCACTGACATCATCGATCGGAGCGCGCGTACTTTCCTCTGAATTTGCCTGAGGCGCATGCGCTCTAGCCTCGTACTCCGAGCTATGCCACTTGTCGTGAAGCTGCTTCTCCCACCATTCCGTCAGCTGCACGCATTGCTCAAACGACTCGAGGAAATATTGCACGTCAGTCGGCAAAAAATTTCCAGCTTGGACTCGTGCATGTTGGCCGGCCTTACGAACGTAAGTCTTGTTCGCCATTCCGCGATTGTGAATATAGACGTCGCGAGTCGCCTTAATTTCCATATATCGATGAAAAGCACCACACTCAAGCAAATTGATTCCCATCTGTTTCTCGACTTCATCGGCGAATTCGGCGGGTGACTTGTACGCCAGCCTATTCAGCAGTGTTTCGACAGCATGGGCGTGCACCGCCTCGATCGAGTTGCACTCCAAAATCGATCCGACGGTCACCTTCGTGTCGCTTCCCAGTTTGTGCGGATACTTCAAGAATACGGCCCGCAAAAGGTCCTCCGTCATGGCCTCGACAATTGTGACCAGATGAAGTATTCCGTTGCTCGCCAGCTGATTGATGGCAAGGAATTGGTACTGCGTCAGTAGTTCCTGCTTGCTGTACTTCTTTGTTGAGCTAATTGGCTTGTGATCCGCAGTCCAGCCGACAGGAAACGAAAGCTCGACTACCTCGTTCGAGTCATCTTGGACTTTTCGATAAGCGATATCGAAAGCACCATACGTCAGCTGCGCTAGTTCGCTTTGACGAAACAGGGTACCTCGGGCGGCACAGGCGAGTTTGTTGAGCTGGTTCCCCAGATCAATTGTTGTCATTGTTGTTACGCTCCTGAGAGCGGCGGTTATTGCACGTCAACGACTTTCGAAAGTATCGCAACTATCTTCGCGTTCTCGCTTCCATCGACATGCATCAATGCGTCGAGTCGGCGACCGTCGTGGCTTAACTCAGCCGTTCCGACCAGCGTGTACGGCACGAGCGGACCGCCGAGTATCGACTCACCACCCTCCGTGAAATGAATTGAAACATCGATGCGCAGCGCTATCTGCGATCCGTGCAGCTGATACTTCCCCGTGTAGCAAGCCCAAGTATCCCCACCGACAACTTGCCCCGCGTGAAATGTCGCCACGCCTCCGGACTCGCGCTGCACTTTCTCGCCCGCAACTGATGCGAATCTCACTGTCCAGTGCCCGTCCGGCGACATACGCCATCTCCGTTATTTCCAATGTCCCAAAAAAAAAGCCCCGCTCTTCGGCGGGGCGTTCTCAGTCGGCCAGGTTAGTCCCCGTTACGCCGTCAAACAGTAAAACCAGGTGATCCAGTGATCGGGTGATGAAGCGAGGGCGCAAGATTCTTCGATCCGGCTGCACTTCGACTTCACTCCCTGTTTCACTAACGCATTCTCTTCGCCAGTCTTCGTCTCGTCAGATCAGTCCCCATCGAAATCAGATTCACTTCGTTCGGAGCGCGGGAAGAAGGGAGAACCCTTCGACTGGCTCAGGGCGAACGGAGTGAGAAACATTGAAGGCTGGCGAACAGGGACGAAACCACGAGGGCTTCTGTTGCTGTGCGCGTCTTCATCGTATCGAGAACGGAAATGGGGACAGTCCCCATTTCGCAAGGCCGAAATAGGGACAGTCCCCTTCGGGACAGTCTCCTACTCATCCGTTGACTCGTCACCCGCTTGCGCCTCATCCATCACGGCGTTGAGCCAGGTTGCGTTCGCCGCGCCCTGTGCTGCATCGTAAGGGACGAAGCGGATGCCATATGTGCCGACGTAGTCGGCGTCCGGCGCCTGTCGTTGCAGGAACGACGGCACGGGCGTGCGGGTTCGCAGGGACATTGCGGTTCGACCCCAACCGACTCGGCCCCATTTGGCGTTGTTTGGCATTGGTTGCGCTCGGGTGTCAGGTTTCTGGAAATGGGGACTGTCCCCATTTCGCAAAGCCGAAATAGGGACAGTCCCCGCCCCTCACCCTGCTCTCTCCCTTAGGGAGAGGGAAAGAAGGGATCAGCCGCATTTGCTGTCGCCGCAGTTCAGGCACGTCATGCATCCGTCCATCATGATCACCGCGGCGGTGCTGCACTTCGCACACAGCTGCGCGCCGTCCGGGAAATGACTCTTCGAGAACGCGTCGACCTGCTTGGTCTTGGCCTCGTACTCCGCCTTCTTCTCTTCGATGAGCTTCTTGCGGTCTTCGTCCATCTCCGGCTTCTTGAGCAGGCCGATCATCTGCAGGTGCTTCTCTACGACATATCCAAGCTCAGCAATAATGGAGGGCATGAACTTGCCGCCGGCCTGCCAGTATCCGCCGCGTGGGTCGAACACGGCTTTCATTTCTTCGACCAGGAATGTGACGTCGCCGCCCTTGCGGAACACGGCGGAAATGATGCGCGTGAGGGCGACGATCCACTGGAAGTGATCCAGGTTCTTGGTGTTGATGAACATCTCGAACGGGCGGCGCTGCTCGTGCGGGGTGTCTTCGTTGAGGATGATGTCGTTGATGGTCACGTACATGGCGTGATCCGACACCGGCGTCTTGA
>CAYWHG010000143.1:0-12200 GCA_964457865.1 uncultured Steroidobacter sp. | reverse complement strand
GCGCACTTGATGACGCCGAATCAAAGAGGGGGCGGGTCCATCCCATTACGGGGTAGGAAGGAGATGATTGTCTCTACCGTGCTCCCCGTGTGCCCCGTGGAGAATTCCCTCTTCGTCCGGAAAGTGTCGGTGCCCTAGCGGGAAATGGTCAGCTTGCCGAAGGCGATGCCGAGATCCCAGCCGCGTCCCGTCCCGCTCAACGCCAGCGACACCTCGCCCTTGGTCATGACGCTGGCCTTGGAGGACTTCACCGCACCGGCATGCGCCTCGGCTTCGGCGTACGAACCGAAAATCTCTTCGATGCCCTTCACGCCGGAGAACTCGCCCCGGCCGTCTTCGATCGAGGACTTGCCGACCGTCAGTCCACCGCCCCTGGCCTCGAGCTTGACGTGCGCCGACTGGCCATTCGTGCACTTCACCGTGCCGGTACCGCTGTAGGTTTTGTAGATCGCCGACCAGCCCTTCATGTTGAAGGTCATGCTGCAACTGACATTCGCTGCGGCGAAGGATGCAACGGGTGCGCTCAGGAAGCAGGCGAATGCAATGCTGGCGAGCAGTCTGCGCATGGGTCGTGTCTCCGCTGAAAGAAGGGCTGGATGCTGGACGGCCGCAGTTTAACCAGCACTGAATGCAGCCCGCGACTCAACCGCCAATTGGGGGATTTGCTGAATCTGGCGCACAGCGGGCGCCTCGTGCCAGCATGTGATCGATGAATCATCGACCCGTCTCGCTGGGAGAGTTCTTTCGCCTGCACCGCGACCGCGGCGAGCCGCTGGTGCTCGCCACCATCATCCACACGATCGGCTCGACCTACCGCAAGGCCGGCGCACAGATGCTGATTGCGCAGGACGCCAGCGCCGCCGGTCTGCTCAGCGGCGGCTGCCTCGAAGCAGATCTCGTCGAACGCTCGCGCAAGGTCCTCGAAACCGGCAGCACCTCGATCGCCGAATACGACACGCGCAGTTCCGACGATCTGATCTGGGGCATCGGCCTCGGCTGCGAGGGCGCGATGCGCATCCTGCTCACGCGCCTGGACGAAGCCAACGGCTACGAACCGTTTGCGTTCATCGATCAGTGCCGCAACCGCCATGCCGCCGGCCGCATCGCGCTCGTGGTCGACAGCGCGAACCCGCAATTCGCCGTGGGCGCAGCGTTCCGCAGCGATGCGTCCGATGCGCTGCCGGCGCTGGTGAAGGAAGCGCTGACTTCCGCGACTACCGTCTCGACAGCGAAGGCGAACGAGGCGGAATTCCTCATCGTCCCGGTCGAACTTCCGCCGAAACTGCTGATCCTCGGCGCCGGCCCGGACGCCATGCCGCTGGTGGAAATCGCCGGCCTGATGGGATGGCACGTCACCGTCCTCGATCACCGTCCCGCCTACGCCATTGCCGATCGCTTCCCGCGCGCGCGCAGCGTGGAGCTGCGACCGGCGGGCACGTTGTCCGGATTTCTCGAAGGCGCGCAGTTCGATGCCGCCGTGGTGATGAGTCATCACCTGATCTCGGACGAAGCGTATCTGGCCGCACTCGCCGCAAGCACCATTCCCTACATCGGCCTGCTCGGCCCCGCACCGCGTCGTGTGCGTCTCATGACCGACATCGGCGATCGCGCGCAGCTTTTCGGCACCCGCCTCTACGGCCCGATCGGACTCGACATCGGAGCGAAGACCCCCGAGACCATCGCCCTCGCCATCGTCGCGGAAATCCAGGCGGTGCTGGCGAATCGACCGGGGCGCTCGTTCAGTGCGCAGGAGAAGACGGGGAAACCGGAGTAACCGCATAGAACGCAAAGAACGCAAAAGGCCAGAAAGAATAATGGCCGCAAAAAGGCGCAAAAGACGCAAAGGGAAAGTTCAGAAACAAGAATCCTCTTTGCGTCTTTTGCGCCTTTTTGCGGCCAATCTCTTTTCCGTCTATGCGTTCTTTGCGGTTACCCCCGCTCCGATCTTCAGCGGCAGCGATCTCAAACGTGTCCCCGTAAGCGCGAACACCGCATTGGCGACCGCAGGCGCAATGGGCGGGACACCAGGTTCGCCGAGCCCGCCGAGCGGCGCGTCGGAGCGGATGAATTCGACTTTGATGCGCGGCGTATCGGCGAGCTTCGGCATCGGGTAGTCGTTGAAATTCGACTGCACCACGCGACCGTTGCGCAGCGTGATCTCGCTGAACAGTGTGGCTGAGAGACCGAAGATGATCCCGCCTTCGATCTGCGCGAGTGCCGTATCGGGATTCACGACGTAGCCGCAATCGACTGCTGCCCAGACGTTGTGAACCTTGATGCGATCGTCGACCAACTCCACTTCGGCCACTTCCGCGACGATGCTGCCGAAGCTTTCGACCAGCGCAATGCCCCGCGCGCGCCCGGCAGCAGGTGCGGCACCCCAGCCCGACATCCATGCCGCTTTCTCCAGCACGGCACGATGGCGCGGCAGATCCTCCAGCAGGTCGCGCCGGAACCGGTACGGCTCCTTGCCGGCGGCGTGCGCGAGCTCGTCGATGAAGGATTCCGTGAAGAAACCGTGCTGCGAATGTTCGACCGAACGCCAGGCCCCCTGACGCACATGATGTTCGATCTTCAAGGACCGGATATCCCGGTTCGGCACGGCGTACAGAACGGAGGCTGCTTCGCCGCCCGAGCCGTTGAACCTCGACATCCAGACACTCGGTGCACCGTCGGCACCGACGGCGCCTTTGTAGCGACCGATCACGGCGGGCCGGTAATAGTCGTGCTGGATGTCTTCTTCACGACTCCAGATCAGCTTCACGGGCGCCGGCGCCATTTCTTTCGCGATGCGCACTGCCTGGTCGATGAAATCATGCGCGCCCGGCAGACGCCGGCCAAAGCCGCCACCCAGCTGCTGGTTGTGGACAACGACGGCGTCGGTGTCCATGTCCGCAGCAGACGCTGCGACCTTTCTCGCAGCAAGCGGATCCTGGACGCCGGCCCAGACGTCGCATCGATCGGCAGCAATGCGGGCCGTGGCATTCATCGGCTCCATCGATGCGTGCGCCAGAAACGGCACGCGATACTCGGCTTCGATGGCCTTGCTGGCGCCGGCGAGCGCGGCCGTGGCGTCGCCACTGACGAACTGTTTCTTCGCATCGCCGCTCTCGAGCGCCTTGCCCATCGCTGCCGCCAGCGTGTCGCTGGTTTGCGCGTCGTGATCCGTGGCGTGGAAGTTCGGAATCAGCGTGCGCAGCGCCTTGAGCGCCCGCCAGTAACTGTCGGCGACGACGGCAACGGCATTGTCGAGCCGCACGACCTTGCGGATGCCGGGCATCGCACTGACAGCCGCGGCGTCGACCGCACCGAGTCGGGCACCAAACACCGGTGCCGCGGCAACGGTCGCATACAACATGCCCGGCACGGTGACATCGATACCGTAAGTCGCACTGCCATCCACTTTCGAAGGAATGTCGATACGAGGGATCGGCTTGCCGACGATGGCATATTCCGAATAGGACTTGAGCCGCGGATGCACCGGCGGGGTCAGCAGCGCTGCGTCGGCCGCCAGTTCACCGAACGTCGCCGTGCGACCCGAGCCGGCATGCGTCACACGCGACAGCTTCGCCGTGCATTCGCTGGCAGGAACGTTCCAGCGCTGCGATGCAGCCTCGATGAGCATCGAACGTGCCGCGCCGCCGGCCACGCGCATGCCCAGAAATCCGGTGCCGCGGACGGAACTGCTGCCGCCGGTGACCTGCATGTCCATCAACCGCGTCAGCCGGTAGGTTCCCCAGTCGACGAAACGCTCCATGAACTTCGGCACGTCCGCTGCGACCGGCACGAAGGCACGCACCACATAGCCGTTCGCGTAGATGTCTTCCGACGGCGCCTCTTCGACACGGACGTCGGTCCAGTCGGCGTCCAGTTCTTCGGCGAGCATCATCGGCAACGAGGTATGCACGCCCTGCCCCATTTCACAGTGAGGCACGACGACCGTGATCGTGTTGTCGGGCGCGATCTTCAGCCAGGTCGACAGCTGCGCCGAGCCCTGCTCGTCCTCCGGACGAATGCCGATACGATTCGGCGCGAAGGCGATACCGCCGAGGCCCAGTACCAGTCCGCCGCCGACGAGGCCACCGGTGCCGATCACGGCGCGACGTGTCCACTTACCCATGACGCACCTCCGCGGGCGGCGCGTCCTTGCCGGCTTCGACATCGCCGCTCGACAGCTTCAGCGCCGCGGCATGGATGGCGCGTCGGATACGCTCGTAGGTGCCGCAACGGCAGATGTTGGTGATTTCAGTATCGATGTCCTGGTCAGTCGGCCGCGGCGTCTTCGCCAGCAATGAGGCTGCGGCCATCAGCATGCCGGACTGGCAGTAGCCGCATTGCGGCACCTGGTATTCGATCCATGCCTCCTGCAGCGCATGCCGCTGGCCGGCATTGCCGAGCGCCTCGATCGTGGTGATCACCTGCCCCTGCACGGCGGCCGCCGGAATCGAGCACGAACGCGCGGCGCTGCCGTTGACATGCACGGTGCAGGCGCCGCACGCCGCGATACCGCAACCGAACTTGGTGCCCGTCAGGCCGAGCGATTCACGCAACACCCACAGCAGCGGCGTATCGGCGTCGACATCGACGACGCGCGATTCGCCATTCACCGTCAGAACGACTTCCACGATTCGATCTCCTTCAGCCGCGGCGCAGGTCGCGCAAGGTGCGCCTGTCATGTTTATCGGGCCGCTGTGTCGGCGCAGGGGCCGCCAGTTTCGCGAACTGCCGGCGCGCCTCGCGCGCCGCGATACTTTCGGCGGTTTCGGTGTAGTGCGAGCGGGCTTCCGGCGCCGGACCGCGGCGCACGGGCATGCCCTGCACGATCACCTCGAATCGTTGTTCCCCGAGCGTGATCTGCAGACGATCGTCGACCTGGACGAGTCGCGAGGGCTTGACCCGTTCGCCATTCACATGCACGAGTCCGCCAGCCACGGCATCGGTCGCCAGCGAACGGCTCTTGAAAAAGCGTGCGCACCACAGCCACTTGTCCAGACGCAACCCGGGGTTTGTGACATCGGCAGTCATGCCGGCAGCCTACCCTCGGGCGTGAGTCGCGTCACGTCTGCGCCAGCCCGCAGCCGCAGCCCCCTGCCCAGCGGGCGTGAAACCATGCAGCATTGCACCCACGATGAACGACACTTTCGATCTCCTGATTGTCGGCGGCGGTATCAATGGCGCGGGCATCGCCCGCGATGCCGCCGGACGCGGCCACAAGGTCGCGCTCATCGAGCAAAGCGATCTCGCCTCGGCCACCTCCTCGGCCAGCACCAAGCTGATTCACGGCGGGCTGCGCTATCTCGAACTGTTCGAGTTCCGCCTGGTGCGCGAGGCGCTGATCGAGCGAGAACGACTGCTGGCCATCGCCCCGCACATCATCCAGCCGATGCAATTCGTGCTGCCGCATGTCGAAGGGCTGCGTCCGCGCTGGCAGATCCGCTGCGGACTGTTCCTCTACGATCACATCGGCGGCCGGCATCGCCTGCCGGCCTCCCACGGCGTGAGTCTCGCGAACGGCCCCTGGGCGGGTTCCCTGCAGCCACAGCTCACGCACGGCTTCACCTACGCGGACTGCTGGGTCGACGACAGCCGGCTGGTGATCCTGAATGCGATGGATGCCGCGCAGCGCGGTGCCGTGATTCGCACGCATACGCGTTTCGTCGGCGCCTCTGCACAGGACGGGCACTGGCGGGTACGTATCGAAGACACGGCGAGCGGCGAACAGTCGACGCTGCAGGCACGCGCGATGGTCAATGCGGCCGGCCCCTGGGTCGAAGATGTCCTGCGGCACGTGCCGCGCAGTTCGAACGACACGCAGATCCGGCTGGTCAAGGGCAGTCATATCGTCGTGCCGCGCATGTACGAGGGCGAGCACGCCTTCCTGCTGCAGCATCCCGACGGTCGCGTCGTCTTCACCATTCCCTACCAGCAGGACTTCACGCTGGTCGGCACGACGGATGTGCCCTATGAAGGCGACCCCGCGACCGCAGAGATCTCCGACGAAGAAATCGCCTATCTGTGCAGCACGGCGAACGAATACTTCGCACGCCCGCTGTCGCCTGCCGACGTTCGCTGGACTTACGCCGGCGTGCGCCCGCTGAGCGACGACGAGTCGTCGAATGCCTCGAAAGTCACGCGCGACTACAAGCTCGAACTGACCGAAGCGCAGGGCCAGCCGGCGCTGCTGTCGGTCTTCGGCGGCAAGATCACCACGTACCGACGACTGGCGGAAACGGCGCTGCAGAAGCTGCATCCGTTCCTCGGCGGACCGAAACAGGGCTGGACCGATCAGGCGCAGCTGCCGGGCGGCGATCTGCCGCAGGGCGACTTCGCCGCCTTCCTGCAGGGCGTGCAGCGACGCTGGCCGTTCCTGCCTGCGGGCCTGTCGCTGCGCCTCGCGCGAGCGTACGGCACGCGCCTCAGCGATATCGTCGGCGGCGCCAAGGCGCTGGAAGATCTGGGAACGCACTTCGGCGCCGGTCTGACGCGCGCCGAAGTCGATTACCTGCGCACGCACGAATGGGCACGCAGCAGCGAAGACATATTGTGGCGCCGATCGAAGATCGGCCTGCACATGACGCGGGAAGAGCGGGCGGAGTTCGCCCGCTTCATGCAGTCGAATGCGTGAACGAGACCTTCCCTCCCCCGCGTGCGGGAGAGGGAAGGTGAACATCAATTACCGAAGCGGTACTGCAGTTCGAGCCCATATTCACGCGGCGGCGTGAAGTTGAGCGTCTTGTAGTACGCCTGACCGGCTGCCCCAGTCAGTCCGGTGCGCAAGCGACTCAGACCCGCGCTGTCCGCTGCATCCTCGTCCGTCAGATTGTTGCCATACAGGATGACGGTGTAGCGATCGTTCGCATCCGTCCACAGCAGGCGCGCACCGATCGTGTCGAAGCTCGGGACGATGGCCGGCTCGGTCTCGAACACATCAGAGTACTGCTCGTCGCGCCAGACATAGCTCACCGAGGCGATCAGATTGCCGGGCTTGAACTCGAAGGTGTAGCTCGCATTGGCCGCGACGCGATGCTCCGGCGAGTTCGCCAGCGAATTGCCCGACAGATCCTGCGTCCAGCGCGGCAGACCGGTGAAGCTGTCCACCTGGCCGGGGATCTGCTCGTAACGGTTCGCATTAGGCAGCAACGCGGCAGGGTCATCCGGATTCTGGAAGCCCCGGCCTTCCTTGGTCACACCTTCCTTGATCTCGGTATCGAGCCAGCCGTAGCTCAGGAACAGGCTGAGATGATCCGTCGCCGCATAGTTGACTTCGAGTTCGACACCGCGACTTTCGCCTTTCGGCAGATTGATGAAGCTGCTGAGGATCGTGCAGGTGTTGAGATCGCCCGGAATCGAGCAGCGGCCAAGCACGGGCAGCGGCAGCTGGATGTCGCGGTAGTCGTACAGGAAGGCCGATGAACTCACCTGCAGGCGGTTGAAGAGCGTCGTCTTCCAGCCGATCTCATATGAGTTGACCGTTTCCTTGTCGACCATCGGTGGATTGTAGTTGAAGCCCGCATTGAAACCACCGGGCCGATAGCCGCGCGAGGCGCGCGCATACAACAGATTGTCGGGGTTGGGCTTGAAGTCGATACCGAGAGAACCGGTCAGCTCGCTCCACTCACCGTAAAAATCGCGCTTGCGATAACCGTCGGCCGGATCGATACCATGGTCCGCAACCACGCCGGGCTGCAGCGGGGTGTTGTCGTAGTCCGGTGTGACATCGAGCGCCATCGGCACGCCGAGATGGCCGCCGGCCAGGATCGGTGCCAGCGTTGCAGCTACGTTGTTGCCGATGTAGCGGAACGCCTCGGAGACGTCCTTTTCATCCTCGTTGTAACGCAGGCCAACCGTCGCCTTCCACTGGTCGGTGAACTCGTAGTCGATCTGTCCGAACGCAGCGCGACTCACGGTTTCGCCATCGAACATGCCGCGGACGGAGGCGAAGGGTGAGTCACTCGGCTGCACCGGGACTGGAGCACCGCCAACGAACCGCACAGGATTGTTCAGCTCCGGATAACCCGGATAGGTCGTTGTCGCCGGCTCCTGGTTGTACTTCTCGTTCGACTGGTACAGGCCGAAGATCCAGCTGAACTTCGAATCCGTCGTCGAGGTGAAGGTCAGCTCATTGCTGTACCACTCGCGTTGTTCCATGTAGAGGTTGGTGCCGCCGGGACTGACGACCCGTCCCGTTGGAAAGAAAGCGGTTGGCGGCAACCTCATCTGCAGCACGTCGGTGCCGTCGACATCCGTCCACTGGGTATAGCGATAATTCTGGTGACCGCCGATCCATTTGATGTCCACCGGACCGGTGTGCCAGGTCAGGTGCGCGGTGTAGCTGTGGTGGTTGTCGAGCTTCTGCCGGCTGTGAAAATCATTCGCGAACTTGTGATAGTTGTCGTCCGAGAGGAAGGCGGGATTGTTCGGCACGTCCCCGAGACGCACGCCGGTAGGACTGAAAAGCCCCCACGATGCCAGCGGCATCAGTGCACCATCGGCTCCGTACGCAGATGGCGCGGACAGGTTGCCCGCATAGAACGGCGCCGTCGAAATACCGGTGCGACGCGATTCGTCGTAGTCCGCATACGCGGCCTTCAGGAAGTAGTCGAAGTTGTCGCCCAGCTTGCCGTCCAGCAACAGGTCGAAGATCTGGCGATTATTGGGCTGATCGCCTTCGGTGTCGCCCCGCGACACGTTCTCGAAATAACCCTCGTCCTGCCGATAGACGCCGCCGTTCACGCGCACCCGCAATGCCTCGCCGATCAGCGGACCGGAAACGGTCGCCTCGCCGCCGTAGCGCCGGTAGTTGCCGGCAAACGCGCCGATCTCGGTCTCGAAATGATCGGTCGGGCGCTTGGAGATCGTATTGAACGCGCCGGCGATCGAGCCGCGGCCCGACAGTGCGCCCTGCGGACCACGCAGGATTTCCGTGCGTTCGATGAAGATCGGACGGCGTTGTGCGTCCTGCACGCTGCTGGTGTAGATGCCGTCGAAGTAGTTGGCGACAGGGCTGTCGAGGGAGAAGAAGTTCGACTGCCGCGCGATGCCGCGAATCGACGGCCGGTCGGTCGCCATGTTGAACGACACGCCCGGCGCGAAGTTCACCATGTCCTGGATGCTGATGATGCCCATCTGTTCACGCTGCTTGTCGCCGTAGGCGGTGATGGACAGCGGCACTTCCAGCAGGCTCTCCGAGCGGCGCTCCGCCGTCACGATGACTTCTTCCAGCAGCGTGCGCGATGGCTGCTGCTGCGCCATCGCACCGTCGGCAGCGGCAAGCGAAACGCCCACGCAGGCAAGGACACGAACGCAGTCGAGCTTCGTCTTCACTGTGAACCCCCGTTTCGGGTCGAGCGCTGACCCGTTCTATTTGAATTTGGTAATCGCAGTACGCTCAGTAACAGACTCATAGTAAGAAGGTGGACGAACGATGGCAACGGTCGTACGAAATCCACGCCGCTGCTGTTGTCGCTGTTTTTCCCGAATCTTCATGCGTCTTCGTGCCGTTTTGTGCACAAATGATACGGCCGGGCTCACACTTTTTGACAAAGCAACCATGGTGCCCTGTTCCGAACTCCCGGTATGCGAAGTAGATAACGCTAACCGGCGGTCCCGACGGGCGGTACCCGCCATGCCGTTCCGAACAGCAGGCCGATCGATGGCAGAATCGCCGCATCTCCCTGCGAAGACAGCAGCATGAAGAGCGACTTCCTGAATCGACTGGCCCGCGACACCGAGCAACTGCGCACCGCAGGCCTGTTCAAACCCGAACGTGTCCTGAGTTCGCCGCAACAGGCCGTCATCCGCGTCAGCGACGGAACCGAAGTCATCAATCTGTGCGCCAACAACTATCTCGGCCTCGCCAATCACGCCGCGGTGCGCGAGGCCGCGCGCCTGTCCCTGGATCGCTACGGCTATGGGATGGCCTCGGTGCGTTTCATCTGCGGCACTCACGCGATCCACAAGGATCTGGAAGCGCGCCTCAGCGCCTTCCTCGGCACCGAAGACACCATCCTGTATTCCTCGTGCTTCGACGCCAACGGCGGCCTGTTCGAAACGCTGCTCGACGAACAGGATGCCGTCATCAGCGACGCGCTGAACCACGCCAGCATCATCGACGGCATCCGCCTGTGCAAAGCGAAGCGCCTGCGCTACTCGAACAACGATCTCGACGAACTGGAAACGCGGCTGAAGGAAGCGGACGGCTGCCGCGTCAAGCTGATCGCCACCGACGGCGTCTTTTCGATGGATGGCGTGATCGCGCGCCTCGCGGAAATCTGCGATCTGGCGGATCGCTATGACGCGCTCGTCATGGTGGACGACTCGCATGCGACCGGATTCATCGGCGAGCGCGGCCGGGGTACGCACGAACTGCGCGGCGTGATGGATCGCATCGACATTCTCACCGGCACGCTAGGCAAGGCCCTCGGCGGCGCCAGCGGCGGCTACACCTCGGGTCGGAAGGAGATCGTCGGCTGGCTGCGGCAGCGCTCGCGGCCATATCTGTTCTCGAACAGCATTCCGCCGTTCATCGCCGCCGCCAGCGTCCGCGTGCTGGACCTGCTCGAAGCCGACACGCAACTGAAGACACGACTGCACGAGAACAGCAGCCATTTCCGCGCGGGCATGACGGCCGCCGGTTTCACGCTGGTGCCCGGCGAACATCCCATCATTCCGGTCATGCTCGGCGACGCCAGGCTCGCTTCGGAGTTCGCGCAGCGCCTGCTGGCGCACGGTGTATACGTCATCGGCTTCTCGTTCCCGGTGGTGCCGCACGGCAAGGCGCGCATCCGCACGCAGATGTCCGCGGTCCACACAAAAGCCCATCTGGACAAGGCCGTTGCGGCGTTCACGGCTGTCGGCCGGGAACTCGGCGTGGTGAGCTAGGCCGCCTCTATTGAATACAGCGTTGCCGCTGTAGGCTCCCCGTCACTTTCGTCACTTCGCTTTCACCATGCACGCCCTCGTCAAAGCCCACGCGGCACCCGGCATCGAACTGCAGGACATCCCGCGTCCGACCGTCGGACACAACGATGTTCTGATCCGCGTGAAGCGAACCGCCATCTGCGGCACCGACATGCACATCTACAACTGGGATGGCTGGGCGCAGCGGACCATTCCGGTGCCGATGGCCGTGGGACACGAGTACTGCGGCGAAATCGTCGAGATCGGCAGCGAGGTTGCCGGCTTCGCGAAAGGCGATCGCGTCTCGGGCGAAGGCCATATCACCTGCGGCCACTGCCGCAACTGTCGCGCCGGGCGCCGGCACCTGTGCCGCAACACCGTCGGCGTCGGCGTGCATCGCCCCGGCTGCTTTGCCGAATACGTCGTGATCCCCGCGCTGAATGCGTTCAAGTTGCCGGAGGCCATCGACGATGAAATCGCGGCGATCCTCGATCCGCTCGGCAATGCCGTGCACACGGCGCTGGCATTCGATGTCGTCGGCGAGGACGTGCTGATTACCGGCGCCGGGCCGATCGGCATCATGGCTGCGGCCATCGTGCGCTTCGTCGGCGCGCGGCATGTCGTGATCACCGACGTCAACGATTACCGCCTCGACCTGGCCCGCAAAATGGGCGCAACGCTGGCACTGAACGTCACGCGCGACTCGCTCGACGATGCGATGAAACAGCTCGGCATGCAGGAAGGCTTCGACGTCGGCCTGGAGATGTCAGGCAATGCCACCGCCTTCCGCGACCTGCTACGCACGATGCATCACGGCGGCAGCGTCGCCCTCCTCGGCCTGCCACCGAACGATGTCGCCATCGACTGGAACGAAGTGATCCTGAAAGGCCTGACGCTGAAAGGCATCTACGGCCGACAGATGTTCGAGACCTGGTACAAGATGGCCGCCATCCTGCAGTCGGGGCTGAACATCCGCCCGATCATCACCCATCGCGTGCCGTACACGGACTATCAGCACGCGTTCGAGATCATGGGCAAGGGGCAGTCGGGGAAGGTGGTGATGGACTGGGAGAAGAAGTAGGAGCGGAGTAACCGCATAGAACGCAAAGAACGCATAAAAGAAATTCAGAGAGGAATGGCCGCAAAAAGGCGCAAAAGGTCTTTTTGCGGCCGTTCTCTTTTCCGACTTTTGCGTTCTATGCGTTCTTTGCGGTTACTCCCGAAATCCTATTGAATCGAGCACGGGCAGTAGTAATACACCTGCGTCGGATCGCTGAAGCGCGCCAGACGCGCCAGCTCTG
>CAYWHG010000142.1:0-12210 GCA_964457865.1 uncultured Steroidobacter sp. | reverse complement strand
CGGCACAACGCATCGAATTCGCCAGACAGGAATTCAGTCATCCGGTCGGGTCGATAGTCGATCCGGCTGCGGCGGCGTAGTGGCGGTCGGATCGGAGAGAAGACAAAGATCTCCACGGGGAGCACGGGGAAACACGGGGCTGGAAACAAAAAAACTTCTTCCCCGTGGAGATTCTCCGGTTCTATGCCTTGAACTCCGTGCTCTCCGTGTGAAACTTCTTTCTTGCTACGGCAGCGCGTCGATCTTCGCTGCGCAGATGAAGTCGTTTTCCGACAGCCCATCGACCGCGTGGGTCGAATACTTCAGCCGGCAGTAGCCGTAGCCGATCTCCAGGTCGGGATGATGGTCTTCGGCGTTGGCAATGTGCGCCACCGCGTTCACGAAACTCATCGTGCGATAGAAGTTCTTGAACTTCCATTCGCGGTGCAGGCTCTTGCCATCGCCTGCCAGGCGCCACTCAGGCTGCAACTGTTGCAGCAGCGACTCCGCCTCGGCGCGGCCCATCGGTGCGGCGCCGCCTTCGCAGGGAACGCATTTCTTGCTTGCCAGTTCGCTCATGGATTCTCCAGAGGAAGAGTTTCACACGGAGATCACGGAGTGCACGGAGTCCGGAAGAAGAAATCTCCACGGGGAACACGGGGCTCGGAAAATAAGGACTATTTCCTGTCCCCGTGTTGCCCCGTGGAGACTCTTTATTCCTACTGCCTTGAACTCCGTGTACTCCGTGATCTCCGTGTGAAACTTCCGATTCTTACTCCGCCTTCGCCGCGTAGGTTCGCGCGACGTAGTCCTCGACCAATACCTGGAATTCCTCGGCGATGTGATCGCCCTTCAGCGTCGGGCCTTTTTCGCCGTCGATGTAGACGGGCGCGACGGGGCGCTCGCCCGTGCCGGGCAGGCTGATACCGATGTTGGCGTGCTTGCTCTCGCCGGGGCCGTTCACCACGCAGCCCATCACGGCCACGGTCATTTCCTCGACGCCGACGTGACGCTTGCGCCATTCGGGCATCTGGTGCCGCAGGTGGTTCTGGATCTTCTGGGCGAGTTCCTGGAAATACGTCGACGTCGTGCGGCCGCAGCCGGGGCAGGCGACGACCATCGGCGTGAAGGAGCGCAGGCCCATGGTCTGCAGGATTTCCTGCGCGACGATGACTTCCTGCGTGCGGTCGCCATTCGGCTCGGGTGTCAGCGAAACACGGATCGTGTCGCCGATGCCTTCCTGCAGCAGCACGCTCATGCCGGCGGTGGAGGCGACGATGCCCTTGGAGCCCATGCCGGCTTCGGTGAGCCCGAGGTGCAGCGCGTAATCGCAGCGCTTCGCCAGGTTGCGATAGACGGAAATCAGGTCCTGCACGCCGCTGACCTTGCAGGAGATCACGATATGGTTCTGCGGCAGACCGAGTTCGATGGCGCGCTTCGCCGATTCGAGCGCCGAGACGACCAGTGCTTCACGCGTGACGTCGCGGGCATCGAGCGGTTCAGCGAGTTTCGAGTTCTCGTCCATCAGGCGCGTGAGCAGTTCCTGATCGAGGCTGCCCCAGTTCACGCCGATGCGTACCGGTTTGTCGTTCGCGCAGGCCACTTCGATCATTTCGGCAAACTGCGGATCGCGCTTGCTGCCGCGCCCGACGTTGCCCGGATTGATGCGGTACTTCGCGAGCGCTTCGGCGCAGCCGGGATGCGCCTTGAGCAGCTTGTGCCCGTTGAAATGGAAGTCGCCCACGATGGGCACGAACACGCCGACCTTCGCCAGCCGGTCGCGCACATGCGGCACTGCGGCGGCGGCCTCATCCGTATTCACGGTCACGCGCACCAGTTCCGACCCGGCGCGCGCCAGATCGCGGATCTGCGTCGTGGTGGATTCAATATCGGCGGTGTCCGTATTCGTCATCGACTGGACGACGATGGGCGCCGTGCCGCCGACGGTGACGGAACCAATGCGAACGGGGATCGAGGAGCGGCGGGTCACGGGTGCGGTCGACGGGTCGGGAAGGGGGGCGAAATTGTAACGCACGGATGAATCTGTGCCGTAGTGCAGTGCACATGGGAGAACCGGATTTCACACAGAGATCACAGAGAGCACAGAGAGCACAGAGTTCGAGGCAAAGGAACCGGAGAATTTCCACGGGGGGACACGGGAGCACGGGGACAAGAAATTTTTCTGTTCTGAACCCCGTGC
Source organism: uncultured Steroidobacter sp. (assembly GCA_964457865.1). Taxonomy (GTDB): domain Bacteria; phylum Pseudomonadota; class Gammaproteobacteria; order Steroidobacterales; family Steroidobacteraceae; genus Steroidobacter. The sequence goes on along the minus strand of CAYWHG010000142.1, from coordinate 10,031 downwards.
TCCCCGTGTCCCCCGTGGAGATCTTCTTCTCTCCTCCGACTCCGCTCTTGGATCTTTGTGCGAATCCGGCCTACGAAAAATGTCAGGCATGGCCTGAAGCCCTCGGCTACCATACGCGCACCCATCGCAAGGCGCGGCCGGAGAGAGCGAGTTCAGTCTCGCCGCCGAAGGCGCAACCGCCCGGAAACGCTCAGGCAAATGAACGGCGCGCCATGTGACGACTGAAGGTCGTTACTCGAGGGGCTCTGGAGAGTAGTCGCGCCGTCAGGCCCGGCTCACCGAAGGGGAGAGGCAACTGCAGGTTGCCGGATCTCTCAGGTCGCAGGACAGAGGGGCGCCGGATCGCGAACAGCGGTTCGACGCAACCCTATGTAGCAAGCGAACTCGTGTTCACCGGAGCGGCCCGATGGGATTCAAGACGCCTCTTTATGACACGCATGTCGCCGCCGGCGCCCGCATGGTCGACTTCGGCGGCTGGGACATGCCCGTCAACTATGGCTCGCAGATCGAGGAGCACCACGCGGTGCGCCGCGATGCGGGCATGTTCGATGTTTCGCACATGCTCATTGCGGATGTCACCGGTCCGCGGACCCGCGACTACCTGCGCTTCCTGCTCGCCAACGATGTCGCGAAACTCAAGGAATCCGGCAAGGCGCTCTACAGCTGCCTGCTCAACGAGACCGGCGGCGTCGTCGACGACCTGATCGTCTATTTCATCAACGACAACTGGTTCCGCGTCGTCGTGAACGCCGGTACGCGCGACAAGGACATCGCGTGGCTGAAGCGCTTCGCCGGTCCGTTCGGCGTGGACATCAAGCCGCGTACCGACCTCGCGATGATCGCCGTGCAGGGCCCGAACGCGCGTGCGAAGGCAGCGACACTGCTCGGCTCGCATGCAGCGGCGGCGCAGGAACTCAAGACCTTCTTCGGTCGCGAACTGGGGCCCTATTTCGTGGCCCGCACCGGTTACACCGGCGAGGATGGCTGGGAAATCATGCTGCCCGCGGCCGATGTGGCGAAGTTCTGGGCCGATCTCAAGGCGGCCGGTGTGGCCGAATGTGGACTCGGCGCGCGCGACACGCTGCGTCTCGAAGCCGGCATGAATCTCTACGGCAACGACATGGATGAAAACGTGTCGCCGCTCGAGTCCGGACTCACCTGGACCGTCGCCTTCGATCCTCCCGACCGCGACTTCGTTGGCCGCGCTGCACTCGAATCGCTTAAGAAAAGCGGCGTGCCGCGCAAGCTCGTCGGGCTCGTGCTCGAAGAACGCGGCGTACTGCGCGGTCATCAGAAAGTCGTCGTCCCCGGCGTGGGCGAGGGCGAACTCACCAGCGGCACGTTCTCGCCGACCCTGGAACGCTCGATCGGTTTCGCACGCGTTCCCGCCGCCACGGCGGAGCAGGTGCAGGTCGACATCCGCGGCAAGCTGCTCGCCGCACGGGTCGTGAAGTATCCGTTCGTGAGGAACGGCAAGGCGCTGATTTGAACAGGTGATGGGGTGATGAGGTGATGGAGTGATGACGTCAGAACAGTCCACTCGTACCTCATCACTCGATCACCTCATCACCCCATCACCTCATCACAAGGGCTTCAAGAATGTCCTCCATTCCCGCCGATCTGAAGTATCTCGATTCCCATGAATGGGCCCGCCTCGAAAGCGATGGCACCGTGACCATCGGCATCTCCGATCATGCGCAGGGCGCGCTCGGCGATCTCGTGTTCGTCGAAGTGCCCGAAATCGGCAAGAGCCTGAACAAAGGCGGCGCTGCCGCAGTGGTCGAGTCAGTGAAGGCCGCGTCCGACGTGTACAGCCCGATCTCCGGCGAAGTCATCGCCGCCAATGAATCGCTGGGCTCGTCGCCGGAACTGGTGAACCAGGATCCCTACGGCAATGGCTGGCTGTTCAAGCTCAAGCCCAGCAACAAGGGCGAACTCGATCAGCTTCTCGATGCCGCAGGCTACGAGAAGGCGCTGGAGGCGGAAGGATATTGATTCCGGATAGTGATGAGGTGATGAAGTGATGCGGTGATACCGCCCTCACGACACCACCCCGTCAAAGTCCCGTCTATCACCTCATCACTTCATCACTTCATCACTTCTCCCATGCCCTTCATTCCCCATACCGACTCCGACATCGAGGAAATGCTGGCTGCGATCGGCGCGCCCGCGATCGATTCGTTGTTCGAAGAGATTCCCGCGAATCTGCGCATCCAGTCGCTGGCCGGCATTCCCGAAGCGCTCACCGAAATGGAAATCGGCCGGCTGATGCAATCGCGTGCGACGCGTGACGGCAGGCCGCTGAACTTCATCGGCGCCGGCGCCTACGAGCACCACATACCCGCCGCCGTCTGGGCGATCGTCACGCGCGGCGAGTTCTACAGTGCCTATACGCCGTACCAGGCCGAGGCCAGCCAGGGCACGCTGCAGCTGCTGTACGAATACCAGACCATGATGGCGAGCCTCACGGGCATGCCGGTATCGAATGCGTCGTTGTATGACGGCGCATCGGCGCTGGCCGAAGGCTGTCTCATGGCCGTGCGCGCGCATCGCAGGTCGAAGTCGGCGCGCATCCTGGTGCCGTCGACGGTCAACCCGACCTATCTCGAAGTGTCGAAAGCCATCACCGAAGGCCAGAACCTGAATTTCGAAACCGTGCCGTACACGCCGGGCTCGGGCAGGACGGCGACCGCTGCGTTCGATGCCTACCAGGGCCAGGACATCACGGCCGTCGTGATCCAGCAGCCGAATTTCTTCGGCCAGCTCGAAGACGTCGATGCGATCACCGACTGGGCGCATGCCAATAATGCGTTCGTGATCGCGGTCGTGAATCCGTTGTCGCTCGCCATTCTCAAGCCGCCGGGCGAGTGGGGCGCGAAGGGCGTCGACATCGTCGTCGGCGATGGCCAGCCGCTGGGTGTGCCGCTGTCGTCGGGCGGTCCGTACTTCGGCTTCATGACGACGCGCATGGAATACGTGCGCCAGATGCCGGGCCGCATCATCGGCCGCACGGTCGATCTCGACGGCAAGCCCGGCTTCACGCTGACGTTGCAGGCGCGCGAACAGCACATCCGCCGCAGCAAGGCCACGTCCAACATCTGCACGAATCAGGGCCTGCTGGTGACCGCGGCGACGATTCACATGTCGCTGCTCGGGTCCGCCGGGCTCGAACAGGTGGCGGCCAGCTCGCAGCGCCAGACCACCGAACTGGTCAATGCGCTGACGAAGGTGAAGGGCGTGAAGCTCGCGTTCGACGGCCCGCGCTTCCACGAAGCCGTACTGCAGCTCGATCGCAACACAGGCGAGGTGATCGAAGCGCTGGCGCAGCGCGGCATCATCGGCGGCTACGACTTGTCGAGAAAGTACCCCGAACTCGGCAATGCGCTGCTGGTGTGTGCGACCGAAACCCGGACGAACGAAGACATTGCGGTCTATGCGAAGGCTCTCGGAGAGGTGATGAAGTGATGGGGTGATGAAGTGATGCCGCAAGACGGCGCTTCGCATTCCATGAATTTCAGGCCTCATCACCTCATCACCCGATCACCCCATCACTCATTCCTATGCGCGAACCCCTGATTTTCCAGCACTCCCGCAGCGGTCGCAGTGCGGTTGCCCAGTATCCCCACGGCGTGACGGTCGACGTCCCGGAAGCATTGCGGCGCAAGCAGCCGGCGAAGTTGCCGGAGGTGTCCGAGCTGCAGGCGGTGCGGCATTTCACGCGCCTGTCGCAGCTCAACTTCTCCATCGACACGCACTTCTATCCGCTGGGTTCGTGCACGATGAAGTACAACCCGCGCGCCTGTAACCAGTTCGCGATGCTGCCGGAATTCCTGTCGCGCCATCCGCTCGGTCCGGATTCGGCAGGGCAGGGTTTCCTCGCCTGCATGTACGAACTGCAGGAGATGCTCAAGGAAGTGACCGGCATGAAGGGCGTGTCGCTCACACCGATGGCGGGTGCGCAGGGCGAATTCGCCGGTGTCGCGATGATCCGTGCCTATCACAAGGCACGCGGCGATCTCGAACGCACCGAAATCATCGTGCCCGATGCGGCGCACGGCACCAATCCCGCCACGGCGACCATGTGCGGCTGCAGCGTGATCGAAATTCCGTCGCTGTCGAATGGCGACATCGATCTCGATGCGCTCAAGCTGGCAGTGGGCCCGAAGACGGCCGGCATCATGCTCACCAATCCCTCGACGCTCGGGGTGTTCGAGCGGCGCATCGAGGAAGTCGCGCGTATCGTTCATGAAGCCGGCGGCCTGCTGTACTACGACGGTGCCAATCTCAACGCCATCCTCGGCAAGGTACGTCCGGGCGACATGGGCTTCGACGTGATCCACATGAACCTGCACAAGACCTTCTCGACGCCGCACGGCGGCGGCGGTCCGGGGTCGGGTGCGGTCGGCGTCAATCAACGTCTCCTGCCGTTCATGCCGATCCCGCTCGTCGGCAGGGAGGGCGACACCTACCGCTGGCTGGATGAGCGTGACCTGCCGCAGACCATCGGCCGGCTCTCGGCGTTCATGGGCAATGCCGGCGTGCTGATCCGTGCCTACATCTACATGCGGATGCTCGGTCGCGCGGGCATGCAGCGTGTCGCGGAATTCTCGGCGCTCAATGCGAACTACCTGATGGCGCGGCTGAAACAGGCCGGATTCGATGCAGCGTACCCGGACCGGCGTGCCAGCCACGAATTCATCATCACCGTGAAGCGACAGGCGCGGGAACTGGGCGTGAACGCGATGGATTTCGCCAAGCGCCTGCTCGACTACGGCTTCCATGCGCCGACGACCTACTTCCCGTTGCTGGTTCCCGAGTGTCTGCTGATCGAGCCGACGGAAACCGAGAGCAAGCAGGAGATCGACGCCTTCATCGATGCGCTGGTCGCGATCCAGAAGGAAGCGGAGGAGGATCCGGCCAAGGTCAAGGGCGCTCCGTATACTCTGCCGGTGCGTCGCCTGGATGATGTGCGGGCGGCGAAGCAGCTCGATCTCGTGTATCAGGCGTAGGTGACGAGAGTGCTACTGCCTTCTCGTCATCCCCGCGCAGGCGGGGATCCATCCGGACAACTGAAGACGGGATGGATTCCCGCCTGCGCGGGAATGACATACACAGTTGTGCAGTTGTGATCACTGCCGTAACACAGGTGAAACCTGGCTGAGATAGAGCGGCTGCGCACGAATTCGAATCATCCGTTTACCGCTTCCGAGGACTCAATGGATCGACCGAAACTCTCCGGCATGCGCCGGCTGTTGCTGGCGTTCGTCAATTCCTGGAAAGGGTTCAAGGGAGCGTTCCGGTTCGAGGCGGCCTTCCGTCAGGAAGTCGCCCTCGCCGTGGTGCTGCTGCCGCTCGGCGTCTGGCTGGGCAGGACCGGCGTCGAGCGCGCCCTGCTGCTCGGTTCCGTCGTGATCGTCCTGATCGTCGAACTGCTCAACACCGGTATCGAAACGGTCGTCGACCGCATCGGTCTGGAACGTCACGAATTGTCAGGACTCGCCAAGGATGTGGGGTCCACCGCGGTGCTGCTGTCTTTTGCACACCTGATCATTGTCTGGGCCTGCGTCCTGCTCGGCTGATCCCTCACTGTGGGTCAGGCTTCAGCCTGACACCAAAGATGGCCGGCTAAAGCCGACCCCACGGGAACCTGTCGTCGCCAGGGCCGTACTAACCGGTAGTGCTCCCCCCTTGCGCGCCGGGCGTCGTCCCGGCGATAAGACACTCACGCCCGGTCACACACCAGAACTACACATGCACAAAGCCCTCGGCGCCGCCTGCCTGCTGATTGTCTCGTCCCATCTGTCCGCACAGGAGAGCGCGCCGCCGCCGCCCGCATCGCTGGTGCCTGTCGCGCAGGCGGAAGACTCGCGATGGACCCGCACACTGGAACGCGTCGCCACGGGTGTCGTGACCATTCAGGTCGATCAGACACGCGCCTTCGATACCGAATGGAACATGTCGAGCCAGGCCACAGGCTTCGTGGTCGATGCGAAGCGCGGTCTGATCCTGACGAATCGTCACGTGGTGACCCCGGGACCGGTCACCGCGCAGGCCGTGTTCCTGAATCGCGAGGAGGTCGCGCTGTATCCGGTGTATCGCGATCCGGTGCATGACTTCGGTCTGTATCGCTATGACCCGTCGAAGCTGCGCTTCATCAAACCCGCGGAACTGAAGCTCCATCCCGATGGTGCGCAGGTCGGTCGCGAAATCCGCGTGATCGGCAACGATGCGGGCGAGCAGTTGTCGATCCTGGCCGGCACGCTGGCGCGGCTGGACCGCGAAGCACCGAACTACGGGCTCGGCAAGTACAACGACTTCAACACGTTCTACTACCAGGCGGCGTCGAGTACGTCGGGCGGCTCGTCGGGATCGCCGGTGATCGATGTCGATGGTCGTGTCGTCGCCCTGAATGCCGGCGGCAGCTCGCAGGCGGCCTCCAGTTTCTATCTGCCGCTCGATCGCGTCGCACGCGCGCTGAAGCTCATCCAGGACGGCAAGTCCGTGCCGCGCGGCACGCTCGAAACCGTCTTCAAGTACACGCCGTACGACGAAGTGCGGCGTCTCGGACTGCGTCCGGAAACGGAGACCGAGATGCGCCGCAAGTTCCCGAACAACACCGGCCTGCTGGTGGTGAACGAGGCGCAGGTCGGCTCGGCAGCGGAAAAGATGCTGGAACCGGGCGATCTGCTGATCCGGGTCAACGATGCGCTGGTCGGCAGTTTCGACGATCTGGCGGAGGTGCTCGACAGCGGCGTCGGCAAGAGCGTGAAGCTCTCGGTCGAACGCGGCGGCCAGCCGCTCGACCAGGTGATGACGATCGAGGACCTGCATACCATCACGCCCGATCGCTACCTCGAATTCGGCGACTCACTGGTGCACACGCTGTCATGGCAGCAGGCACGTCACATCAATGCGCCGATCCGCGGCGTGTACGTCGCCAATCCCGGCTATTCGCTCGGCGCGGCGGGCGTGCCGCGCGGCGCGGTGATCACCGAGATCGGCGGCAAACCGGTCGCCGCCCTGGAGGATTTCGAGGCGGCCGTGTCGCCGCTGAAGGATGGCGAGCGGGTGACGGTCCGTTTCTTCACGCTGGACGATCCCGCCACGGCGCAGTGGCGCGTCGTGCGCATGGACCGCCGCTGGTTCCCGGCGCGCTCCTGCCATCGCGATGACACCCAGGGCATCTGGCCCTGCACGACCTGGCCCGAAGACGGGGTCGCGGCGCCGCCGAAACCGGCGTCGACCAGCTTCACCAGAACGGCAGATCCCATCGTCAACCGACTGGCACCCTCGATGGTGCTGGTGAACTTCGACATGCCGTACTCCGTCTCCGGCATCACGGAGCGCAACTACTATGGCACCGGCATCATCGTCGATGCGGCGCGCGGCCTGGTGGTGGTCGATCGCAACACGGTGCCGGTGGTGATCGGCGATGTGCGCCTGACATTCGCCGGCACGATCGAAATTCCGGGCCGGGTCGAATACGTCCACCCGCTGCACAACCTCGCCATGATTTCCTACGACCCGAAGCTGATCGGCACGACGCCGGTGCGCGACGCGGTGTTCAAGGCGATCGATGTGCAACCGGGCGAGCCCGTGTGGGCGGTCGGCGTGCGCCCGGACGGCAAAGTGCAGTCGCGTACCACCACCGTGGCCTCGGTCGATCCGGTGGTCTTTCCGTTGTCACGGACGTTCCAGTTCCGGGATACCAACCTCGAGACGATCCAGCTCATCAACGGCCCCGACGACTACGACGGCGTGCTCGCGAACAAGCAGGGCGAAGTCGTCGCCACCTGGGCGAGCTTCGCGTACGAGGCGGGCCGCGAGACGGCGCAGGAGAATCGCGGCATCCCGGCGGAACAGATCCTGGAAATGCTGCCGCTGGTGCGCGGCGAGGCGACGCTCCACTCGCTCGAAGCCGAACTCATTCCGGTGCCGCTGGCCGGTGCGCGCAAGCTGGGGCTGAGCGATGGCTGGGTGCAGCGTCTGGAACAGCACAGCCCGGAGCGGCGCCAGGCGCTCAGCGTGTCGCGCCTGGTCGGCGGTTCTCCCGCCGCAAAGCTGCTGCGCTCGGGCGATCTGATCCTCGATATCGACGGCGTGATCGTGAACCGCTTCCGCGAAGTCGAACGGGCCGTACAGAAGCCGCAGGTGAAGGTCACGGTGCTGCGCGATGGAGTCGAGCAGGTCATCGACGTGCCGACGGTGGCGCTCGGCGGACGCGATCTGGATCGCATCCTCGTGTGGGCCGGCGCGGTGCTGCAGGAGCCGCATCGCGCGCTCTCGGCGCAGCGCGGGATCACACCCGACGGCGTCTTCGTCGGTTACTTCTCGTATGGCTCGCCTGCGACGCGTTACCAGTTGTGGGCGGGTCGCCGCATCGTCGAGGTCGACGGTCAGCCGACGCCCGATCTCGATCATTTCATCAAGGCGGTCGCGGGGCGGCCGGACCGATCGTCGGTACGCCTGCGCACGATGTCGTGGAACGGCTCGATCGATGTGATCACGCTCAAGCTCGACAACCGCTACTGGCCGGCCTACGAACTCAAGCGCACGCCGGGTGGCTGGACCCGCACATCGCTCGAGTGAGTGCCGGCGGTGCCGAGTTGGCGTAGCCGGCGCTACCTGGCTGACCAAGACGAAGAGGATCTCCACGGGGGACACGGAGAACACGGGGTTCGGAACAGAAAATTTCTTTCCCCGTGCTCCCCGTGTCCCCCGTGGAGATCTTCTTCTTTCTGCCGGTAATCTCCCGGTGTCCGCACGAGCGCGCCGCCGCTCGTCGGCATCCTGCGCGGGCTCGTCGCGGGGATGCCGATAACTTCCTTGGCCGCCGGGTTTGCCTTGCTATGATGCCGGCATGGTGATCGGACGAGTTCTACAGGAACAGGTACAGGAAGCGGTCGAGGCGCTGCGCGCCGGTGAGCTGGTCGCGTTCCCGACGGAGACGGTCTATGGCCTCGGGGCCAATGCAAACAATCCCGATGCCGTACGCAAGATCTTCACGCTGAAAGGCCGGCCGTCGACGCATCCCGTCATCGTGCACATCGATCACCCGCGCTACCTGCAGCGCTGGGTGCGCGACATGACGCCCGAGGCGAAGAAGCTCGCCGACGCCTTCTGGCCGGGGCCGCTGACGCTGGTGGCGAAGCGCGCGCTGGCCGTCAACGACGTGATCACCGGTGGCCAGGACACCGTCGCGATCCGCGTCCCCAATCATCCGATCGCCCAGCAGCTGCTCAATGCCTTCGGCGGCGGCATCGCCGCGCCCTCCGCCAATCGCTACGGACATGTCAGTCCCACCCGCGCGGAACACGTGCGGGAAGAATTCGGCGATGACATGAAAATCGTGCTCGATGGCGGCGACTGCAAGGTCGGCCTGGAATCCACCATCGTCTCCTGTCTCGGCGACGGACCGCGCATCCTGCGTCCGGGCAGCATCAGCCTGTCGCAACTGCGTGCGGTGGTGCCGACCATCCAGGCAGGACCGAATCCGTCGGCGCCGCGTGTACCGGGCTCGACGACCCGGCATTACTCGCCGCAGACACCGGTGAACGTGGTCCCCAGCCGGCGCCTCGATGTCGTGATGGGAGAGCTGAGCGGCGAGCACGAGAAGGTGGCCGTGCTGGCCATGCACCCGCCGGCCCGCACGACGCCATACATGACCTGGATCAACGCCGGCATCCGCCCGGACATCTACGGCCGCCAGCTCTACGCCAACCTGCGCACGCTCGACAAGTCGGGCGCCAAGATCATCCTCGTGGAAGAAGTCCCCGAAGGCGAGCGCTGGGATGCGATCCGCGACCGCCTCAAGCGCGCCGCCTCCGCCGAAAATATCGTCACCTACGACCAGGACATCGCGGCCTGGGTGGCGGATTTCGGGGATGAAGGCGAGATGGTCTGAAGAAGGAAGAATTCTCCACGGGGAACACGGGGAAACACGGGGGCTCGGAACAGAAAATTTCTTTCCCCGTGCTTCCCCGTGGAGATCTTCTGGTTCTTAGTCCGCTCCCACCGTCCTCTCTGCCGCC
>CAYWHG010000141.1:0-12399 GCA_964457865.1 uncultured Steroidobacter sp. | reverse complement strand
AGCGCACAGAGTTCAAGGCGAAGAAGCAGAGAATTCTCCACGGGGGACACGGGGAACACGGGGTTCGGAAACAGAAGACTTCTTATCCCCGTGATCCCCGTGTCCCCCGTGGAGATTCTCCGGCTCTCTTTCCGGGCTCCGTGAACTTCGTGTGAGGCCTCTTATCTTCTCGTATGCCCATCGAGCGTGAGGAGGGGACCGTAGAGTTCGGGGCGACGGTCGCGGAAGACGCCCCAGGCATTGCGATAGTTGCGGATCGCTTCGAGATCGAACGTCGCCGTCAGAATCGACTCGCTCGAACGATCGGCCTGCTGCAGCAGCGCACCGGTCTGATCGGTGATGAACGAGGAACCGTAGTACGTCACGGTCCAGCGTTCGCCTCGTTCCGTACCGATCCGGTTGGAGGCCACGAGCGGCATGATGTTCGACGCGGCGTGGCCCTGCATCGCGCGTTGCCAGTGATCGCGCGAATCGATGCCCGGATCCTGCGGTTCCGCGCCGATCGCCGTCGGATAAAAAAGGATCTCGGCACCGAGCAATGCCATGGCGCGGGCGCTTTCGGGAAACCACTGATCCCAGCAGATCGCGACGCCGATCGTGCCGAAGCGCGTCTTCCATACCTTGAAGCCCGTGTCGCCGGGCGAGAAATAGAACTTCTCGTGATAGCCCGGACTCTCGGGAATATGTGCCTTGCGATAGGCGCCGAGCACGCTGCCGTCGGCATCGACGATGGCGACCGTGTTGTAGAACGCATTGCCCTCGCGCTCGAACACGCTCGCCGGCAGCACGACATTCAGTTCGCGGGCCAGCGACTGGAAGCGGCGAACCGCGGGATTTTCCGCGATGGGCATTGCCAGCGAGAAATAGTCCGGGTTGTGTTCCTTGCAAAAGTACGGCGTCTCGAACAGCTCCTGGATGAGGATGATGTTCGCGCCCTGCTTCGCGGCTTCACGAATCACACGCTCCGCTGTCGCAAGATTTTCCTCGCGATCAGCAGTGCAGGCGAACTGGGTGGCAGCAACGGTGGTTTTCATATGGGACGGTGATCAGGTGATGAAGTGATCAGGTGATGACGCAAGATCAGGACGAGAAGCTCGGGCCTCATCACCTCATCACTCGATCACCTCATCACTGTCTTTATCAGAACGTAGGCGGCGTACTGGCGCTGATGATCTCACACGGCTCCGTGCCGGCATTACGGAATCTATGGGGCACTGCGCTCGAGAAGTAATACGCATCTCCCGGGCCGAGGATCCGCGTCTGCCCGCCGACTGTCAGCTCGATCCGGCCTGACAATACGATGCCGCCCTCTTCGCCCTTGTGGCTCAGCATGTCCTCGCCGGTATCGGAGCCCGCGCCGTAGCGCTCCTGCATGATGGCCATGGCGCGATTCGGCCGCTTGGCAGCGACCAGCCGCAGCGCAATGCCGGCGTCGCCGATGTCGGTCAATTCGTCACGGGTGTAGAACACCTGCGGATCGGTCTGCAGGTCCAGCGTGAAGAATTCCGCCAGCGACATGGGAATGCCATCCAGCACCTTCTTGAGCGAACTGATGGACGGACTGACGCGATTCTGCTCGATGAGGGAAATGGTGCCGTTGGTCACCCCGGCGCGCTTCGCGAGTTCGCGCTGCGACAGTCCGTACATCGTCCGCACATTCTTCAGATGTGTGCCGACATCGATGCTCATGAGCGCGCCCCGGCCGAAGAAGTGTTTAGGATAATCGACACTCCGCCCGCACTACCAGCCAATATCCGCAGATCGATTGAGCGGCCTGTCGAATTTTCTTATCATCGCGGCCCCTCACCGGAGCAGAGCCATGTCCACCCAGCCGTCGCGAGCCGATCTCGAAGCCCTGTGGATGCCGTTCACGGCGAACCGGCAGTTCAAGGCCAATCCGCGCCTGCTCGCGCGCGCCGAGGGCATGTATTACTGGACGCCGGAGGGCCGCCGGATTCTCGATGGCGTCGCCGGGCTCTGGTGCGTGAACGCCGGCCACGGCCGGCGCGAGATCAGCGAAGCCGTGAGCCGGCAGATCGCGACCATGGAGTACGCACCGCCCTTCCAGATGGGCCACCCGTCGGCGTTCGAACTCGCCAATGAACTGGTGAAGCTGACACCGGGCGACCTGGATCATGTGTTCTTCACCAACTCCGGCTCGGAGTCGGTCGACACCGCGCTGAAGATCGCCATTGCGTACCAGCGTCTGCGCGGCGAAGGCACGCGGCAGCGGCTGATCGGCCGCGAGAAGGGCTATCACGGCGTCGGCTTCGGCGGCATTTCCGTCGGCGGAATGGTCAACAACCGCAAGTTCTTCGGCGCGATGCTGCCGGGCGTCGATCATCTGCGGCACACGCTCGATCTCGAACGCAATGCCTTCTCGCGCGGCATTCCCGAGTGGGGCGCGCATCTCGCCGACGATCTCGAACGTCTGGTCGCGCTGCATGATGCTTCCACCATCGCCGCAGTGATCGTCGAACCGGTCGCCGGCTCGGCGGGCGTCGTGCTGCCGCCGAAGGACTATCTGCAGCGGCTGCGCGCGATCTGCGACAAGTACGGCATTCTGCTGATCTTCGACGAAGTCATCACGGGCTTCGGCCGGCTCGGCGCGCCGTTCGGTGCGCACTATTTCGATGTGACGCCGGACATCATCACCACCGCCAAGGGGCTGACGAACGGTTCGATCCCGATGGGTGCGGTGTTCGTGCGCAAAGAGATCTACGACACCTTCATGAACGGGCCGGAGAATGCGATCGAACTGTTCCACGGCTACACCTACTCGGCACATCCGGTCGCCTGCGCCGCCGGTCTTGCGACCCAGAAGATCTATCGCGACGAGGGACTGCTCACGCGCGGCGCGACGCTGGCGAAACAGTGGGAAGACGCGCTGCATTCGCTGCGCGAAGCACCGCATGTGATCGACATCCGCAACGTCGGCCTGGTGGCAGGCATCGAGCTGCAGCCGCGCGCCGGCGCGCCGGGCGTACGCGCCTACGAAATGCTGGTGAAGGCGTTCGAGCGCGGCATCCTGATCCGTACGACTGGCGACATCATCGCGCTGTCGCCGCCGCTGATCATCGAGCCGCAGCACATCGATGAACTCGTCACCGTGATCCGCGAACTGCTGAACACGATCGACTGATCGCGCAAAGAAAAACCCCGGACGTTGCCGTCCGGGGTTTTCGTTCGAGGCTGCGCCGATCCTGCGATCAGCGATGAGCGTCGATTACCACGGCAGCGTGGTGGAGACCGTGAAAACCAGACGATCGGTGTCGGCATCGTCGATATCGGTATCGACATACTTCAGCGACAGATCGAAGTGCTGCAGCGTGTAGCTCACACCCACCGAATAGTCGAAGTAGTTCGATACGCCATAGGACGACTCAACGCCATCGCCATCGCTGTAGCCGGCATGCAGATCGAGCGTGAAGTTGGCCGGCAGCGGAATCGCCGCACCGCCTTCGAGGTAGAAGGCGCTGTCATCCGTGCCGCCGAAGTCGTTCGAGTACCAGAGCTTGCCGGAGAACATGCCGTAGCTCAGGCCACCGTAGATTTCCGGGAAGTTGAAATCCGACTCTTCGGGATAGGCGTAGTAGACGATACCGACGTCCCAGCCCAGTCCGTTTTCGTCGCCACCCGCAATACCGGTGTACAGATCGACTTCATAGTTCGGATCGCCAGGTCCGAAATCCACGTTGCTGGCCCATGCGCCCACATACCAGCCGCTGTCGGCGGCCCAGTCGATGCTCGCCTGCAGCGCCGGATCTTCATCCGTCTGCGTCAGACCGCGGAAGTCATAGTCGCTCGCAAGAGTGATCGTTGAGGAAATTTCGGCAGAGGCAGCACCTGCCCCCAGTAGTCCGGCCAGACCCAGCACGGCGATGTGTGGGGCAAGCGTTCTCGGATATCCCATTACTGATCCTCGTGTAGTGAGAAAGAAACACACCGCCGATGCGACGGAGCGGCGCGGAGATTAACCTAATGCGGCACGAAGATGAAAATCAGATGCGAAAACGCAACATTCATGGGTCCAAGGGATGCCCAAAAGAAAAGGCCCCGACCATCACTGATCGGGGCCCATCCATCCATCGCCGAGCGTGCCGCTCAGCCCGCCATCACTTCGCCCAGGGGAAGCTCGTGCCGAAGGACAGGATCACGCGATCGTCCGAGGCGACATCATCGGAGTCCTGCGTCACCCACTTCAGGCCCAGCGTGAAATTGTCGGACGCGTACGAAATGCCGATGCTGTAGTCGGCGTAGCTGTCCGTGTAGACCGTGTTGTCGAAGGCATCGCCGTCGCTCAGGCCCGCATGCAGATCCACACTGATGGGGCCCGCAGGAATGCTGGCATCGAGACCGAGGTAGTACGCACTCTCACCCGAATCGAAGTAGTCGTCGCTGTACCAGACCGAGCCGGTGACGACGCTGAAGCTCAGCTTGCCGTAGAACTCGATCGTGTTGCCGTCCGAAGCACCCGGATAGGTGTAGTAGTTGAAGCCGACGTCCCAGCCAATGCCGGAGTCGCCGAAGTCTCCGGCGAGACCCGCAAAGACATCGACCTCGGTGGAGGGATCGCTGCCGGCACCGAAGTCCACGTTGCTCGCCCACGTGCCCACGTACCAAAGGCCGCCGGAATAATCCAAACCCAGCTGCAGAGCCGGCTTGTAGTCCGTCTGTGTCCAACCACGCCAGTCGTAATCGCTGACGATCGTCGCCGAGCCCGTGACTTCGGCTTGAGCGACACCCGCCATCGACACGAGACCCAGTGCAGCCAGTAGCCTCACATTTCGCATACAAACTCCCCTATGTGGTGAAAAAGAAACGCATCACGCGAACGCGATACTTTTCGCGAATCTTTTGCGGCGATTGCGATGATCGTTTGGTGTATGCACGCAACAGCCGCCGCTGCGGTATACCAATGCAGCAAGCGTGCCAGGCACGTCTCAAAATCTTCATGGAAGGGGCGGCGGCCAGCGAACAGCCGCAGCGGGGAGGCAGCGGCACCGCTAAAGGTAGGGCCAGCCTAGCTTGTTACGTCAGACACCCAGCAAGCGGTGCGGAGAAAGATCCTCACGGGCAGCAGCAATGCGACGGGAGCACGGCACGTTGTCGGTGCGGTCCCTGTGCATTCGCGGTGCGACGGCAGTCGCGATCCGCACCACGTTGGCGCGTGCGGATCGAAACGAACCCTCAGGGCTCGTAGATCACATACAGCTTGCGGGCCGCTTCCAGCACTTCCCAGGTGCCTTCGAAGCCCGCCGGAACGACGAACGTGTCTCCCGCACCGAACTCGCGCTCGGCGCCCGATTTGTCGGTGATGCGGATGCGCCCCGCCGTCACGTGGCAGAACTCGTTCTCGCTGTAGCTGACCCGCCATTTGCCGGGCGTGCTTTCCCAGACCCCCGCGAAAAATTTCCCGCCGTTGTCGGCAAAGACATTGCTGGTTTTCTGCCGGGGCGAGCCGGCCAGCAATCGATCCGCGGCGGGGCTGGACAGGGAAACCTCAGGCGCAGTCGTCGCGAAGTCGATGATGCTGGCGACGGAGGAATTCATTTCAGTCATGACGTCCGCAAGGCACATGGAAGAAGACCTCGACTGTAGGAGGGCGACTGGCCGCTGGCTACTGGCGACTGGCCAGAACGGAACGGACCGGCGCGGATGCGCCGGTCCTTTGCGTGCCGTTGATGCGCGTTACTGGTTCGTCCGCGCCACAGCCGTTTCCGGTGTCGTGCTCACCGGCCGGATCGCCAGACTCACGCGCCGCTCCCAGGCATAGGCTTCGACATCGTTCTGCGCCGCCGTGGTCAGATCTTCGCCATGCGCGGTCAGACGGATCTGTTCCGGCGCCGCGCCGCCGCGGATCAGCGCCTCGCGAACGGCATCCGCACGCCGCAGCGACAACTCCAGGTTCTGTTCCGGGGTTCCGCGCGGATCGGCGAAGCCGTTGACGTGGACTTCGAGCTGCGCATGTGCCGCCACGAGCCTGCCCAAGTCCTCCAGCTTGGTGGCCACCTGCGCATCGATATCCGCACTCGCCGTCCGGAACATCACATCCGCATAGAGCTGTTCGGCCAGCTTGTCGAGCATCTCATCGCCGCCGGTACGCTCGCTCGCCTTCGCCAGCGCAATTCGCGTCTCGATCAGTTCCTGTTCGAGGCTCATCGACTGCGCTTCGAGCTGCTGCGCATGCCGATCCGCACGCTTCGCGATGCCGATGCTGTCGCCCATGATGCCGCCGACGAACAGCCCGACGGCTGCACCGATGGGCCCGCCGACGACGGCGCCGATTGCAGCGCCCGTGCCCATGCCGACGCCCTCTTCCTTCGTGAACCTGTTCTCGCCCGCGTTCGCCACGCCGGAAGTCAAAGCAATGGCCACCGCACCGATCAGTACTTTGTTGAACATGACTTGTCTCCCACACCGTTCGTCGTTGCAGCAGGTGACGATTTACCCGTGGGAGCTATTCAAGTCCTCAATAGCGACGCAACTGCGCGACACGAATGGCGCAGCGGCGAAGGATGGTGGCGAATTGTGGCGGCGGGAAAGTGATGGGGTGATGAAGTGATGAGGTGATGAAGCAAGATAGTCGAATCCTGCGTGATCACCTCATCACCCGATCACATGATCACGAGGCCGCTACAGAGAACTGCAAAGATGCCCGCCGTCGACCACCAGCGTCGAGCCGGTCATGTAGCGTGAGGCGTCGGAGGCGAGCAGCAGCAGCGGGCCGTCGAGATCGTCGTAGTTGCCGACGCGGCGCTGGGGAACGCGCCGGATCAATGCCTGGCCTGCCTCGGTATCGAAGAAGCCCTGGTTGATTTCCGTGGCGAAGTAACCGGGCGCGATGCCGTTGACGCGGATGCCGTAGCGCGCGAGTTCGAGTGCCATGCTGCGCGTCAGCTGCGTGAGACCGGCCTTCGACGCCGCGTACGGCGCGACGTGTCCGGCCTGACGGAAACTCAGGATCGATTCGATATTGACGATGCTGCCGCCGCGCTGGTGATCGCGCATCTGCCGCGCCACTTCCGTCGCCACCAGGAATGCGCCCTTGAGATTCACGTCGACGACGTCGTCCCAGTCGCGCTCGGTCTGATCGAGCAGGTTCTTTGCGACCGACGTGCCGGAGTTGTTCACCAGAATGTCGATCGGGCCCAGCTCGCCTGCGATCGCGGCAACGGCTGCGGAGACCGAGCTGCCGTCGGTGACATCGAGCTTCGCCACCGCGGCCACACCGTCTGCGGCTGCAATTTCCGCGGCAAGCGCCGCGAGAGCGTCGGTACGCCGCGCCGCCAACCCGACCTTCGCGCCGGCGTCCGCCAGTACTCGCGCGAAATGCCGACCCAGACCGCTCGACGCACCGGTCACGAGTGCCACCTTGCCTTCGAGCGACGCCTGCAACTGACCCATGCCCCACCCCATTTGTTGAAGGCGGGCAGCATACAAGAGCGGCCCAACGGGCCGTTAGGCGCCAAGACTGTTTGCTTATGTGACCGCAATTCGCCCCATCTTCGACTGACACCGTGACTCCTGCGTCGCTAGCCTGCGTTCATGGCGGATCAATGAATGCAGTCGCCCCCGCGAACGCGGTAGCCGTCCACTTACGGAAACGGCCGTCCCGCTTCTGCGGGGGTGACTTGCCCCAACCTCGAGAACATCGGCCTGTTCAATGATCGAGGCCGTGCCGACGCCGACGTCGGACTGTTCGGAGTTCCTGCGCTGCGCTAGATCATCGATTACTACGACGATCCCGATGCGCATCTTGGCGAAGCGGAAGTAGAGCGCGCTCGCCCATAACGTTTCCCCCATCCATCCAGAAAAGGAGATCGCATGAAATTCCGCAACCGATTCGCCGTATTGAGCGCCCTGTCCGTGCTGACTGCCGCCGCCTCGGCAGGCGAAGTGAAGGTGAGCCTCAAGGGCGAACACGAAGTGCCCGCCGTCGAGACCGCAGCCACCGGCACTGCAACCCTGCACGTCAACGACGACAAGACGGTCAAGGGCAGCGTCAAGACCAGCGGCATCGAAGGCGTTGCGGCCCACATCCATCTCGCCGCGCCCGGCAAGAACGGCCCGCCCGTGATCACGCTCACGAAATCGGAGAACGGCGAATGGACGGTACCCGCCGCCGCGACGCTCACCGACGAACAGTATGCGAGCTACCAGGCCGGCGATCTGTACATCAATGTCCACAGCGCAGCCCACAAGTCGGGTGAGATTCGCGGCCAGATCAAGCCGTAATCCGCCGCAAGGTTCCCTCGACCGGGATCGGGATGATCGACACCCCCTGAGCATCCTGATTGGGCCACGGATGGCCATCTTTTCTCCTGCCCGTGAAGATACCGGCAGTTGAAACTGCACTTGAATGTCGACAACCTCAGCGACAACACATCGATGGCAGGATTCCGATTGCACGCACGTCGACATTGGTTGCCGCTCTTGTGCGCGATTGCCTTGGCACTGGGCCAGCCGGCGGTCGCGCTCGATCTGCTAAACGCCTCCTATGACGTCTCGCGCGAGCTGTACGACGAGATCAATCCGGCGTTTGCCACGGAATGGAAGGACAAAACCGGCGACACCGTGCGGATACGCCAGTCGCACGGCGGTTCGTCGAAGCAGGCACGTTCCGTTGCCGAAGGCCTGCCGGCAGACGTCGTGACCTTCAACCAGGTCACCGACATCGAACTGCTGCATCAGCGTGGCCTCGTCGGCGCCGACTGGCGCCAGCGCCTGCCGCACCAGGCATCGCCGTACTACTCGCTGCCCGTCATCCTGGTGCGGCAAGGCAACCCGAAGCAGATCCGCGACTGGTCGGATCTCGCGCGACCGGGCGTGCAGGTGGTGTTTCCGAATCCCAAGACGTCCGGCAACGGCCGCTACACGTATCTCGCGGCTTATGCGTTTGCGCTGGATCAGGGCAAGGGCGATCGGCAGCAGGCCGCCGCATTCGTCGGCAAGCTGCTCGCCAACGTGCCCGTCTTCGACACGGGCGGTCGCGGCGCGACGACGACGTTCATCGAACGCGGCATCGGCGATGCGCTGGTGACATTCGAAGCAGAGGTCACTGCAATCCGCAGGGAGTACGGCAAGAGCAACCTCGAAGCCGTGATTCCATCACTCAGCCTGCGCGCGGACTTTCCGGTCGCGATCGTGGACAAGGTCGTCGACAGGAAGGGCACGCGCAAACTCGCCACCGCCTATCTGCAGTTCCTGTTCTCGCCGCAGGGCCAGGACATCATCGCGAAGCATTACAACCGGGTCGACGATGCGGCGATCAGCAGAAAATATGCGCCGCAGTTTCCGCCGGTGAAGCTCGTCACGATCGATCAGGTCTTCGGTGGCTGGGACGCCGTCACGAAGGAGCACTTCGCGGACGGCGGCATCCTCGATCAGGCCCTGGTGAAGGCGCCGGCGCGGTAACGACCGGGGAAATCGCCTCCGCGCACTTTCACTTGATGCTTATTTCCTGCTTCCAGCTCGGGTCGGGATCGAAGATGTCGATCGCTGCGGCGGCCGCGGCAGTATCGGGGCCAAGATCCTTGGAGAAGACCACTCCGGTGTGGCTCACGATGAAAGTCATGACGCCGCTCGCGCCATAGTCCGCGGGGAATGCAAGCAACGCGAAACCGCCGAGCATTGTGCCCCGCACGACATACTCATAGGCGCCGCCCTCGGCATTCGGACCCTGCGCCACCAACAGCTTGTAGAGATAGCCGTGGTACGGATCGTCCCTGGTGGAAGCGCCGCTGAAATAGCCCTCGGCGCGCGCCTGGGCGAAGCTCGCGCCGAGCGGACTGGGCACCTCCGCCTCCCTGGTCGGCCAGTACAGTCCATCCCGCTCGCCTTCGCTGCTGACCAGCTTCTGCGCGAACTGCAGCAGTGGCGCGCCCTGCGGATTGCGCATGTAGTACTCCCGCTCGGCATCGACGAACGCGAGGCACGACTGGATCGTGGCGAGTTCGTTGCCACCGATGCGGCGGTTCACGACTTCCTCTGCGCCCGCCGCACCATCGAATCTCCAGCGGGAATCCTTCTGGACCAATGGAATCGGAAACGGCCACTGGTCCGCGCCGACCACCAGCGTCAATGCGCCGGACTCGCCATGCTCCAACGCGTGCATCGCATCGAAGGCGGCCACGAAGCGGCGGCGTGCATTGCTGTCCTGTACCGGATCGCCCGAATCGATGAGCGGCTTTGCTTCATTGCCGAGGACGTGCAGCAGCGATTTCGTGCTGTCGTCCCGGGCCGCCGAGAGCAACGCCGCTACGGCATCGTCTGCCGATGAAAAGTCCGCGGGATGCGACGACGAGGTGCACCCTGCCTGAGTTGCGGCAGCGAAGAGGATGAGGATGGCGATTGTGCGCATGTTGAATCTCCCCGTAATCACCGACGCCGGCCGCCGCCGCCGCGCGATGCGCCGCCGCGACTGCTGTTGGCACGTGCACCCGCTGCGTTGCCGACATCCCTGAAGGCATCCGGAGAGCGGGAGCTCGATGACGCGCTGCTGCGCTCCGAACGTTGCGGGCTGTTGTTGCCGGCACTCTCACGACTCTTCGACGCTGCGAGATCGCGGCTCTGCTGGCTGCCCAGATCGCGGTACTGGCCGCCGCTTGCGTCACGGCTGCCGATCTGATTGCCGCTCAGATCGCGCTGACCGGCGGCACCCTCGCGCGATATCTGTTCGCGGCCCTGCTCGGCCCGACCGCGGAACTCTTCGCGCGACTGCACGCCCTGCTGACCGTCTGCGCGACCATACTTCTGCTGCGTGGCCGAGTCGCGATAGCCGACACCCTTGCGATGCTCGGCACTGTGCTGCCATTTCGTGTTGTTGCCGCCGCCGCGATTGACGTTCGTGTTCCGGTTCGCGTTGATCTCGTTGCGGTTGAAGTTGTTGTAACGGTTGACGTCGATGTCGATGTCGCCATGACCCCAGTTACAGTTTCCCCAGAGGGCGCCGCCGACGATGACGCCGACGCTGAACGAGAAGAATGCGGCTCCCGGCGCATAGTACGGCGGATAGTAGTAATACGGCGGATACGCCGGATACGGCCACGTGCCATACACCACTGTCGGGTTATAGGCGGGGACATACACCACCTCGGGATCGCTCGACTCGATGACGATGACTTGCGGCGTAGCCGCGCCGGCCGGCGCCGGCTCGCTCTTGACGGTCTGCTCCTTGCTGCTCTTCAGGTTGCCCGAGTCCCTGGCCTTGGCACGCAGTCGTTGCACGGCATCCATGGCGTCCTTCTGCTGCGCCAGAAAGGCATCGCCCAGTTTCTGGGTCCAGTCGAGCTTTTCGTTCATCATCACCAGCACATCGGGAAACGCCACCAGCGATTTGACCGAGGCATCCCAGGTCTGCTTCTCCATCTCCTTCGCGACGGCGTCACCTTTTATATCGGGATGCTCTTTCGACCACCGGGCCGCCTGCACGATCTCCAGCGGATAGGTCGACGCCATGAACACCTGGGCCAGCAATGCATCCGGATACAACGCGATCGGCGCAACGATCTGCTCCAGTTCTTCCGGCTTGAACTTCTGCGCGGACGGCTGCGAAGCGGCGGATGTCTGTGCGACATCCGCCTGCTGTGCCGCCACCGGGAAAGCTGCCAGCGAGAACAACAGACTCAATGCAAGGATCGCCGCATGAGTTTCGATGACGCGCTTCATACCCGTGCCCTCGCTGGACGCTTGCTCAGGGAGCGGGCTGGACGCTCACCGCGAGCGCCTGCGTGAAAGTGATGTCGACTTCGTCGCCTTTCTTCAGACCGGCGATGAACTTCTGGGCCTCCGGCTTCCTGACCGCCACGGTATGAGTCCCGTTCTTGCCATGGAAGGTGATCGTCTGCGCTGTCTTGTCCACCGCCTCGATGACCACGGTGCTGTTGACCGTGCTGCCAATGACGCCGCCCGGCTTGTGTCCCGCCGGCATCCTTCCTGCCAAGGTTGCGGATTCCACGTCACCGGCAGGCGATGCCTCGCCTTTCTTCCGCAGCTGCGCGGCCAACCCTTCGTAGTAGCGAACCACGACCTTGTCGCCCGCCCTTACCTGCGCGAGGTTGGTGACGTCTGGCCCGATTTCCACCGTCTGAGTCCGTCCGCTCTCTCCCTTCAACGTGACCAGGCGCTTTTCCTGGTCTATCGCTTCCACGGTGGCGGTGAGCTGCTCGACGTTCTCGACCTTGACGGGATCGGGAGGCGTCGCGTTGGCTGCGGTCGCAAGCATCGCTGCAAGCAGTAGCGTGTATTTCATGGCTGTTTGCTCCTTCGGTAAATGACGAACATCCGGTAAATGACGAACATCGCGCGCCGCATGCGTGTCAAGGGAACGGGCGCGTTCTCAAAAAGACATGCTGACGAAGAACTGCGGCCCCGAGTAGGTCCAGTCCATGGAGCCGT
>CAYWHG010000140.1:8833-12422 GCA_964457865.1 uncultured Steroidobacter sp. | reverse complement strand
GCCAGGTTCTCGCGCGTCACGGTCGCCACGACGAAGCGATCGTCCACCGTCTGCAGGAAGCGGCTGATCAGCGTGCTCTTGCCGCAGCCGCGACCCGCCGTCAACACGCCGAGCCGCGCGCGCGACCACAGAACCTGCGCCATGAATTCGAGCGCACGCACATGCTGGTCGCTGGGAAAGAAAACGGGGTCGGCGTCCGCGAACGGTTCGGCCGTCAGGCCGAATGGCAGGGTTGATGCGCTGGTCGTGGGTGAGACTTGCGTCATGAGCGGAGAAACAGTGACCTGGGGCCGATGCAACAGCGCCTCGTGGCGATGCCGCAGCCCACGCAATGGCAGTAGACAATTCCTGAATTAATCTCGATAACTCATTGTAATTCCGGCAATAGTATTCATCGGAATTACTGCCGTTTCAAACCGGACGATTGGACAATAGTCGTTGCCTGTGACCAGCACAAGACAGCGGAATGCGACACCGCAAGACATCGCGGCGCATACGGCAGGAGGAATGGTGGGTTGGGAGGGATTCGAACCCTCGACCAGCGGATTAAAAGTCCGATGCTCTACCGACTGAGCTACCAACCCGTGCAGGACACTGGCAGCTGGCACTGGCAGCTGGCCAATCAATGAAGACCTGTATCGTCGCGTCTTGCCAGTCGCCAGTGGCCAGTCGCTCCTTCGAAAGGGCGCGCATGATACCGAAACCGGCTGGCGAGTTCACCGGAAGTAACGCGTCGGATCGACCACCCCGGCGGCTGCGAATCCTTCGCGGCGCAAACGACAGGCATCGCAGGCACCACAGGCCCGCCCTGCTTCGTCGGCCTGATAGCAGGAAACCGTCTGTGCGAAATCGACACCGAGTTCGATGCCTCGCTGGATGATCTGTGCCTTGGTCAGATCGATCAGCGGCGCGACGATGCGAAACGCGGCGGTGCCTTCGACACCACTGCGCGTCGCGAGATTCGCCACACGTTCGAAGGCTGCGACGAACGCCGGCCGGCAATCGGGATATCCCGAGTAGTCCACGGCATTCACACCGATGCAGATGCGATCTGCACCCAGCACTTCCGCCCATCCCAATGCGAGCGACAGCATGACCGTGTTGCGCGCGGGAACGTAGGTGATGGGGATGCCGCTCTGCGGCGATTCCGGCACATCGATGCTGGCATCGGTGAGCGCCGAGCCGCCGATGCCACCGAGATCCACGCGAATGACCCGGTGTTCCACCGCACCGAGCGACTTCGCGACCCGCTGTGCCGCGTCGAGTTCGGCGCGGTGCCGCTGTCCGTAGTCGACGCTGAGGGCGTAGCACTCGAGTCCTTCGGAACGGGCAATCGCCAGCGTCGTGGCTGAATCGAGTCCGCCGGAAACGAGGACTACGGCGCGTTGGGATTGGGATGGCATCGGAAGAGAGTTTCACACGGAGATCACAGAGTTCAAGAAGAAGATCTCCACGGGGAACACGGGGGAACACGGGGTCGGAACAGAGAATCTCTTTCCCCGTGATCCCCGTGTTTCCCGTGGAAATTCTTCTTCGCCTTGACCTCTGTGCTCTCCGTGATCTCCGTGTGAAATCCGGTTTCTTCATCTTCCCGGCGTATCGCCCCACAGATATTTGTGGAGCTGCACCTGCAGCCGTACCGGCAGACGCTCGTCGAGAATCCACTGCGCGAGGTCGCGCGGCTCGACCTGTCGATGGCTGGGACTGAACAGCACGGTGCAGCGTTCGTGCAGCGACTGCTGCTTCACCAGGTCGCGCGACCATTCGAAATCCTCGCGGCTGCAGATGACGAACTTGACCTGTTCGTCGGCGCGCATGAGTTCCAGATTCTCATACCGATTGCGCGTCACTTCGCCGCTGGCCGGTGTTTTCACGTCGACGACGCGCGTCACGCGAGCATCGACGCCTGCAACATCCATGGCGCCGCTGGTTTCGAGCGACACGTGATAGCCGGCATCGCACAGCCGTTGCATCAGTTCGAGACAGGACTTCTGCGCCAGCGGTTCGCCGCCCGTGACACACACATGTCGCGCGCCGAAGCTTGCGACTTTTTCGAGGATCTGCTCGAGCGAATGCCACTCGCCGCCGTGAAAGGCATAGGCGGTATCGCAGTACTCGCAGCGCAGCGGACAACCGGTCAACCTGACGAAGACCGTGGGCCAGCCGACACTGTCGGCTTCACCCTGAATCGACAGGAAGATCTCGGTGAGTTTGAGGCGGGAAGACATACGAAGCGATGAGCTGCCATGGGCACGATGGTGATGAGGGCAGGAACGGATCTCCGGCCCTCGTCACTCGCGTCACTTTCGTGACCTTCGTGACTTTCTCTACCGTCCCTCGCTCTGCATCTTGGCGAGGCGTTCGCGGGCCAGCCGGCCGGCAGTGGTGTCCGAATACTGCTTCACGACCCGGTCCAGGGCGGCACGCGCCTCGCCCCAGTTCTTCAGTTCGTAATTGCAGTAGCCGATCTTGAGCAGCGCGTCAGGAAGCTTGCGCGAGTCCGGATATTTATCGATCACGGTCTGAAAGGCCCGCAGCGCGTCCGGGTACTGCTTCGTCACGTAATGGGATTCGCCGAGCCAGTACTGGGCATTGTCGGAGAGCTGGCTGTTCGGAAACGTCGCGAGGAACTGCTTGAATGCCGCAGCGGCTTCCGGGTACTTGCCGTCCTTCAGCAGATCGAACGCCGCCTGGTAATTGGCGCGATCGTCTCCCTGCGGAATCGGCAGGCCGGTGGACTGCCCCGCCCCTGCGAGCGCGACGCCGGCCACACTGCCGCCTTCCAGACCCGCCAGTCGCCGGTCGAGATCGCCGTACAGTGCGCGCTGCTGTTCCTGCGTCCTGGTAGACGCGTGCTGCAGCTCTTCGAGCTGCCCACGCAACACCCGGACTTCATTCTGTGAGGCCTCGATGCGCTGCGAGAGATCCAGCAGGCTCTGATTCGCGAGCACGCGCTCGATGCGCAGCAGGCGACCGTCCAGGTCGTTGAGCTTCTGCACCACCGGATCGGCTTCCGGCGGCGTGCTGGCGCAACCGGCGAGTACGCCGGCTGCCGCCATCAGCACCAGGGATCGCGACCGGATCCTCATCGAGTCGGCGCCAGTTCGACGCGGCGATTCTTCGAATAGGCCGACTCATCGCTGCCCTGCACCGCCGGCCGTTCTTCGCCATAGCTCACGGTGGTGAGCTGCGTTTCGTTCACACCCTGCAGCAGCAGCGCACGACGCACCGACTGGGCGCGACGCTCGCCGAGACCGATGTTGTACTCGCGCGAGCCGCGTTCGTCCGAATGGCCTTCGAGGCGCAGCTTGCGGGCCGGATTGCCGTTCAGGAACTGGGCATGCGCGGCCACGATCGGCACGTACTCGGACTTGATGTCGGCCCGGTCGTAGTCGAAGTAGATCACCGTGCCGGCGCGCTGCGCGGCCTGCACCGCCTGCTCCTCGGCACCCAGCGCCGAACCGGACACGTCGGCACCGCTGCTGCCGCTCGTGCTGGCGCCCGGATCGCCCGTTGCCGGGCCGGAATCGGGAAGCGTATCCGGCTTCTTCGGGCAACCGCTCAACACGGCCGCGCTCATCAGAATCAG
>CAYWHG010000140.1:0-8733 GCA_964457865.1 uncultured Steroidobacter sp. | reverse complement strand
AAAGTCTGGTCAGGCGAAAAATTGCGCGAAATTCTGCCATCTCGCGACCCATGACGCAGCTCATTTCGCACGTCATTTCGCGGGAAAGGGCCCCCACACCGGTTCGCGGACATCGCCGCTGCTCGCCGCGAGCTTCTGTTGCACGCGACCATCGACCGAAACCGTGGCCAGCACGCCCCGGCCGCGATCCTGCGTGGCATAGATCAGCGTCGCACCATTGGGGGCGAAGCTCGGACTTTCGTCCTGCCGTCCCTGTGACAACACGCGCACCGACTTGGTTGCAAGATCGACCACGCCGATGCGGTAGTTGCCCCGATCCAGGTACACCACGGCCATCTGCTTGCCGTCCGGCGACAGGCGCGGCCGTGCGTTGTAGCTGCCGTCGAACGTCAGGCGGGTCGCCTTGTTCGGCTGCGCGGGATCGACCTCATAGATCTGCGGGCTGCCGGCGCGGTCGGAGTTGAAGTAGAGCTTGCGTCCGTCGTTCGACCACTGCGGTTCGGTATCGATGCCCGGATCGAACGTCATGCGGGTCAGCACCTGGCTGGACAGGTCGAGCGTGTACACGTCGACATCGCCGTCCTTGCGCGACAGCGTCAGGGCCAGCATGCGCCCGTCCGGCGACCAGGTCGGCGCACCGTTGATGCCGGCGCGCGCCGACACGCGACGCCGCTCGCCCGTGGCCAGCGTTTGCACATAGATCGCGGACGCCTTGTTCTCGAACGACACGTACGCGAGGCTCTGGCCATCCGGCGACCAGGCCGGCGACATCAGCGGCTCGGTCGAGTTGGCGATGATCTGCTGATTCTCGCCGTCGGTGTCAGAGACGATGAGCTTGTAGCGCTGCTGCGGCGGCGTGCCCTCCGCACTGATGAAGGCGATGCGGGTAGAGAAGGCGCCGCGGATGCCGGTGAGCTGCTCGAAAATGATGTCGGCGATGCGATGCGACAGGGCGCGCATGCCCTTCGTGTTCGCGCTCAGCCGCTGGCCGGTCAGACGCTGTCCGGTCAGCACGTTGTACAGCTCGAACTGCGCGGTATAGCGATCGGCACCGTCCGGCGTCAGTTTGCCGACGGCGATGAAATCGCTCTTGAGATAACGCCAGTCCTGGAAACGGATCTGATCGCCGGCGGTCGGCCGGTCAATCATGTCCTTGCGATCCAGCGGTGCGAAGCGGCCGCTGCGCTGCAGATCGGCCGCCACGACTTCGGCGACGTCGAACGGCGCGGCGCCGGACGACTCCCAACCGAACGGCACGATCGCAATCGGCACCGCGTTCTCCTGGCCGCGCGTGATTTCCACCACCAGCTGGGCATGGGCACACAGGCTGGCGATCGTCAGGATCAGGGCGCACAGGGCGCGGGGAAACAGATACTTCATCCTGCTACTCCTCCGCCGCCACTCATTCGGACGGCTTGAAAACCAGAATCAGATTGCGTTCGAACAGTCGCCGGTCCGTCGGCAGCGGCAGCGGCGACGCACGCAGCACCGCCTGCTCGATCGACTGCTTCACCGCGGCATCGCCATTGCACTGCTCCACCTGCGCCGAGAGCACCACCCCGTTCGGCGACTGCGACACCCGGATATTGCATTGAAGTCCGGGCCGGGCCGAGGGCGGACGATTCCAGTTGCGCTCGATCTGGTCCTGGATCAATGCGACGTATTCATTGAAGGCCGCGGAACCGCGGGCCTGCATCAAGCCCTCCTCCTCCGCCAGCTGGCGCTGCAGTTCCGACTGGCGCTCCTTCTGCAGACGAGCGTCTTCGGCAGCTTTGCGGCGTTCGGCCTCCTCTTTCTGCTTGCGCTGGATCTCCGCGACGCGCTGTCGTTCAGCCTCGGCTTTCTTCTGGCGCTCCGCTTCCGCTTTTTTCTGCTGCTCGGCTTCCGCCTGTCGCTTCCGCTCGGCGTCCTGGCGCTCGATCATCATCTGCTGTTCGGCGGCGCGCGTCTTTTCCTGTTCCTGGCGGCGTTGCTGCTCGACCTGACGCTCCTGCTCGGCGCGTCGATCCGATTCGAGCTTGGCCTGCTGTTCCTCGATACGGCGCTGTTCGACGGCGGCCTGCTCGCGCTCCCGCTGGACGCGCTGCCGCTCCTGTTCGCGTTCGCGCTCACGTTGGCGGCTGGTCGCGCCGACCTGCGTCGCGTCGACCACCACCGCCTGGATCGCAAGCTGCGGCGGCGGTGCGTTCAACTGCATCTGGAACATGGTCAACGCGAAAAGCCCCGCGAACAGGACGTGCAGCGCCGCCGCCCCGAGCAGGTATTTCCAGTTGAGTCTGATGAAATCGGCCATGAACCTGAGGGTCAGTTCCGCTTCTGCTGGGCGCGGCGCGCGTCCGCCGGATCGGTGATGAATCCGACCTTCTCCGCGCCGGATTGTTGCAGCAGCACCATGCCTTCCACGACCCGGCCGTAGGGCACACCCTTGTCCGCCTTGATCAGCACGGCCGTCTTCGGCTCACGGCGCAGCACTGTCGAGACCCGCTCCACCACGACCTCTTCGGCCACCGGCATTTTCTCGTCGCCGCCGATGTTCAGGTAGAAGCTGCCGGCCTTGTCGACGCTCAGGATCAGCGGTGGCTGTTCGGTCATGTCCTGCGACAGCGGCTCGGTCGCGACCTTCGGCAGATCCACCTTGATGCCCTGGGTCAGCAGCGGCGCGGTGATCATGAAAATGATCAGCAGCACCAGCATCACGTCGATGTACGGAACGACGTTCATCTCCGCCATCAGACGTTTGCCGCGACGTTCCGGGGTCATGCGCGGGCCTCTGTAACCGTTGCGGTCCGCGAAGATGCATGCCGTTGCAGAATCGACGAGAGCTCTTCGACGAAGGTGTCATAGCGCGTCTCGATACGCACGACCTGGTCGGAGTAGCGGTTGTAGGCGATGACCGCCGGAATCGCGGCGAACAGGCCCATGGCGGTGGCGATCAGCGCCTCCGTGATGCCGGGTGCCACCATCGCGAGTGTCGCCTGCTGCACGTTTCCGAGACCATGGAACGCGCTCATGATGCCCCACACCGTGCCGAACAGGCCGACGTACGGACTGGTCGAGCCAATGGTCGCGAGCATCGCCAGGCCCTGCTCCAGCCGGTCGCTTTCCTTCAGCAGCGCCACTTTCATACCACGGCGCGCGGCTTCGACCAGCGGATCGCCGACGACACCGCCCTGCTGACGCAGCCGCGAGAACTCGCGGAAGCCCGATTCGAAAATGCTTTCCATGCCCTTGGTCACGCGACGGCTCTGATCGATCGACTTGAACATCGCCGACAGATCGCCACCCGACCAGAACAGTTCCTCGAAGCGATCGGCGTCGCCGCGCGCGCGTTTCAGTTCCGCCCGCTTGCGCAGCATGATCGACCAGGACACCACGGAAGCCACCAGCAGCAATGCCATCACGATCTGCACGATCACGCTGGCGTGCAGTACGAGCTGTAATGGCGACATGTCATTCGGCATCAGATTCTCCCGACACTTTCATTTGCTTTATCAGCGCATCCGGCAGCGCCCGCGGGCGCATTTTCGCGGAATCCAGGCAGGCGACGCGCACCGAACCGCTGACCAGCAGTTCGCGATCGTTTCCTTCACTCGCGCGACAGACTTCCTGCCTGAACGTCAGGCTGGTGCGCGTCCATTTTTCGATCTCGCAGGTCACCTGCAGCAGGTCGCCATAGCGCGCCGGCCGCAGGAAGCGTGACTGCGCCTCGACCACGACGAACATCAACCCATGGTCCCGCTGCAGCGGACCCTGCTCGATCCCGATGGCCCGCAGCCATTCCGACCGCGCGCGCTCCATGAACTTCAGGTAGTTCGCGTAGTAGACGATGCCGCCGGCGTCGGTGTCTTCCCAGTAGACGCGCACCGGCCAGGAAAAGGAGTTCACGAACAGCGCATCGCCCCTCAAAACAAGTCCCCCGACGTCCCGCCGCGTTCGGGCGCCTTCAGGCCGAAATGCAGATACGCATTGCGGGTGGCCACGCGTCCGCGCGCCGTGCGCATCATGAAGCCCTGCTGGATCAGGAATGGTTCGATCACGTCTTCGATCGTGCCGCGCTCTTCACCCAGCGCCGCTGCGAGGCTCTCCACCCCGACCGGTCCGCCGTCGAACTTTTCGATGATGGTCAGCAGCAGCTTGCGATCCATGACGTCGAACCCCTGCGGATCGACATCGAGCATATCGAGTGCCGCCTGCGCGACTTCATCGGTCACCCGGCCGTCGGCCCGGACCTCCGCATAGTCGCGAACCCGTCGTAACAATCGATTGGCGATACGCGGGGTTCCGCGCGAACGCTGGGCGATCCGCCGGGCGCCGCCGGCATCGGCCTGCACGCCGACGATGGAGGCCGAGCGCTCCACGATGCGCTGCAGGTCCGCCTGATCGTAGAATTCCAGGCGTTGCACGATGCCGAAGCGGTCGCGCAACGGCGACGTCAGCAGACCCGCCCGGGTCGTGGCACCGACCAGCGTGAAGGGCTGCAGATCGAGCTTGATCGAGCGGGCGCCGGGGCCTTCGCCGATCATGATGTCGAGCTGGAAGTCCTCCATCGCGGGATACAGGATTTCTTCGACCACCGGGCTCAGCCGGTGAATCTCATCCACGAACAGCACGTCGTTGGGTTGCAGGTTGGTCAGCAGCGCCGCGAGATCGCCCGGCCGCTCGATCACCGGTCCCGAAGTCTGCTTGAGGTTCACGCCCAGTTCGTTGGCGATGATGTTGGCCAGCGTCGTCTTGCCGAGACCCGGCGGACCGAAGATGAGCACGTGGTCCAGCGCCTCGCGACGCTGGCGGGCTGCCTGGATGAAGATCTCCATCTGCGTTTTGACGCTGGTCTGGCCGACATAGTCCGCCAGGCGCTTCGGACGCACGGCCCGGTCGAGGGCGTCTTCCTCGCCCTGCACTTTCGCCGACACGATTCGATCCGGATCCATCATGGCCATGCGGCTCTCGATTTACTTCGCAGCAGCGGCCTGCAGGGCGCCGCGAATCAGTTCTTCGGTCGTTTTCGCGGAGGCATCCACGGACTTCAGCAACCGCGTCACCTCGGCCGGTTTGTAACCGAGTGCGACCAGCGCACTGAACGCTTCAGACTGGGCTCCGCCACCGGAGTTCACTGCACCGCCTTCGATCACCGGCAGGACGGCCTCGAAGCCGGTGAGATTCCTGATGCGGTCCTTCATCTCGATGAGCAGACGCTCGGCGGTCTTGCGACCGACGCCGGGAATCTTCACCAGCATATCGGCATCCTGGGCTTCGATGCAGGCAAGAAAATTCTCGACGCTCATGCCCGACAGCAACGCCAGCGCCAGCTTCGGACCGACGTTCGATACCTTGATCAGCTCGCGAAACAGCCGGCGCTCGCGTTCGCTGCCGAACCCGAACAGGACATGCGCGTCTTCCCTGACCACCAGGTGCGTGAACAGGTTGACGTCGGTGCCGACCGGCGGCAGGACGTAGAACGTCGACATGGGCGCTTCGACTTCGTAACCCACGCCGCCGACATCCACCAGCAGCTGCGGCGGATGTTTCGCCGAAAGCCGGCCGCGCAGGAATCCGATCATCGTGCCCGGCCTGTCAGGCTGTGCACCTTGCGCGAATGCGCATGACACAGCGCAATCGCCAGGGCGTCGGCGGCGTCGGCGCCCAAGGGACCTGCGATATTGAGCAGGCGTTTCACCATGAGCTGAACCTGATCCTTCTGTGC
Organism: uncultured Steroidobacter sp.; assembly: GCA_964457865.1. Taxonomy (GTDB): domain Bacteria; phylum Pseudomonadota; class Gammaproteobacteria; order Steroidobacterales; family Steroidobacteraceae; genus Steroidobacter. The sequence continues at coordinate 3,029 of CAYWHG010000140.1, read as the reverse complement.
GCTGCCGGTGCCGACGACGGCCAGCTTCACGGCGCGCGGTGCGTATTCGTAGACCCGCGGCCGAACTGCAAACGTGGCACTCAGGGCCGCGCCCCGCGCCTGACCGAGCTTCAGGGCGCTGTCGGCATTGCGATGCATGAACACGCCTTCGATGGCAACTTCATCGGGCCGGAAATCCTGGGTCAGGCGTTCGACGCCGAGAAAGATTTCCTGCAAGCGTTCGGCGAACGACGTGCCTTCCGTACGAATCGTGCCGCTGACCACATAGGCCAGACGCCCCGCGTCCGCTTCGACGACGGCATACCCCGTGCGCAGCGAGCCCGGATCGAGACCGAGGATGCGCACCTGCGCCGGCAGAATGCGTTCGCGCACGTGCGACGCGGAAGCCTCTGCGGGCTGCGGAACGGCGACACGGCCGCGGATGTCGGGCTCGGCAAGACCCAGTTCGGCAAGACTTCGCGGTCGCCTGAGTCTGCGCAAGGATTTCTCCGCTCCCAACCTCCGGTATTGAAGCCGCTATGATACGGCAAAAGTCCGAGCCTCTGACGATGGCAATGCAGTCTGACGATCCGAAACCCTCCGGTGCATCTCTGCCACGCGATGTGCAGGAATACCTGCAAGGCATCGCGGCAACCGAAGTGGGCCGGGCCGCAAGCCATCGGGCACAGGAGATCGTCGCAGTCGTCGCCGGATTGACGGACGACGAGGACATCCGCAAGGGCGCCGCATTGCTGCCGCTGCTCGAAGCCGGGCTCGTCAGGGAAGACGTCGCTCTGGCCGTGTTCGGTGACACCGCGACCCGCATCGCGACCGAACTGGTGCGCGTCGGATCGCTGGGCCTCGGCGGTCAGTCCGACGCGTCACTCACGGCAACGCAGGCTGAAGCCCTGCGCAAGATGCTGCTCGCGATCGTGACCGATCCGCGGCTGGTGCTGATCAAGCTGGCGGCGCAGCTCACGTTGCTGCGAGCCGTCAAGGATGCGCCGGTGCAGGAGCGCGAGCGCATCGCCCGCGAAACGCGCGACATCTACGCGCCGCTGGCGAATCGCCTCGGTGTCTGGCAGATCAAGTGGGAACTCGAAGACCTGAGCTTTCGCCAGCTGGAGCCCGACAACTACAAGCTCGTGGCCGGCTGGCTGGCGGCCAAGCGGGCCGATCGCGAACGCTACATCGACGAGGTGATCGCGCAGATCAGCACCGAACTGACGCGCGCCAATATCGAGCACGATGTTGCCGGCCGGCCGAAACACATCTACAGCATCTGGCGCAAGATGCAGCGCAAGGGACTGTCGTTCGACCAGCTCTACGACATCCGCGCGGTGCGCGTGCTGGTGAACTCGATGGCCGACTGCTACGCGACGCTCGGCATCGTGCACAGCCTGTGGCCGTACATCCCGGGTGAGTTCGACGACTACATCGCCACACCGAAGGACAATCTCTATCGCTCGCTGCACACGGCCGTGATCGGTCCGGGCAAGCAGCCGGTGGAGATCCAGATCCGCACACGCGAGATGCACGAACATGCCGAACTGGGCGTGGCGGCGCACTGGCGCTACAAGGAAGGCAGCAAGCGCAATCCGGCCTACGAACAGAAGATCGTGTGGCTGCGACAGATCCTCGAACCGGCCGACCGGGACACGCAGGAATCCAGCAATGACTTTCTGGAGCGCGTGCGCTCGGAAGTCTTCGAGGATCGGGTCTATGCACTGTCACCACGCGGCGAAGTCATCGAACTGCCCCGCGGCGCCACGCCGCTGGATTTCGCCTATCACGTGCATACCGACCTGGGCCATCGCTGCCGCGGCGCCAAGGTCAACGGCCGGATGGTGCCGCTGACCCAGCCACTCGCGAACGGCGACCAGGTGGAAATCATCACCGGCAAGCAGGCCAATCCGAGCCGCGACTGGCTGGTGCCGTCGCTCGGCTACCTGGTTTCACAGCGCAACCGCAGCAAGGTGCGCTCCTTCTTCCGCAAGCTCGATGAGGAACAGAACCGGCAGCAGGGACGACAGATCCTCGAACGCGAACTGCAGCGGCTGGCGATTCACAGCGTGTCGCTGGAAGAACTGCTGAAGGAACTGAAGTTCGACACGGCGCCGCAGCTCTATCTGGCGATCGGCGAAGGCGATGTCACGGCAGCGCAGATCACCGGCGCCATCCTGCGCATGGCACGGCCGCAGGAACTGCCCTCGCCCGTCCCCCGTCGGCCGGCAGTCGCCACGAAATCGCCGGAAGGGATCACGATCCAGGGCGTCGGCGATCTGCTGTCGCACTTCCCCCGCTGCTGCGGTCCCGTGCCGCCCGAAGCAATCACGGGCTATATCACGCTCGGCCGCGGCGTCAGCATCCATCGTCAGGATTGCGCCGCCCTGAAACGGCTCGCCCAGTCGCACCCCGAACGACTCATCAGCGTCGAATGGGGCACCGGCAGCGACCGCGCCTTCCCGGTCGACATCAATGTGCGTGCCTTCGACCGTCGCGGTCTGGTCCGCGACATCACCGGCGTGCTCGCAGACTCGAAGATCAACATCCAGGGCATGAACACGCTGACAGGCGATGCGGATGGCATCGCCGATATCAACCTGCGCATTACTGTGCAGGATCTGGAGGAGCTGTCGCGCGTGCTCGGGCGTATCCAGGGGTTGCCGAATGTGATGAGTGCGCGGCGGAAGAGTTGAAGAGGCGGAAGGACGGAAGAGCCGCAAAGGACCGCATAAAGAAGGTAAAAGAAGGAATGAGTCGGTTCCTCATTTCCGATCCCTTCACTTCTTTTATGCGGTCTTTTGCGGCTCTTCCTCCTGGCGATGCCTCCAGGCCCGTAGTCCATACAGCGCAAGGATGATCGCCAGCGCGATCAACAACGCATACAGCTGGGTGCCGTCGCGAGCCGTTTCGAAGAACAGCCAGGCGATTGCTACGCACGCCAGCAGGGGCACGGTCGGGCCGCCGGGAATGACGAAGGGTGGGCCGTCGGCGCGGACATCGCGTCGGCGCAGGATCAGCGTGGCGATGGCGCAGAGAAAATACAG
>CAYWHG010000139.1:0-12422 GCA_964457865.1 uncultured Steroidobacter sp. | reverse complement strand
TTGCTCCAACAGACGCAACAGCCCCTCCTCATCCAGCACCTCCACCCCCAGCTCCTGCGCCTTCTGCAGCTTCGAGCCGGCTTCGGCGCCGGCCACGACATAGCTGGTCTTTTTCGACACGCTGCCTGAAACCTTGCCGCCCAGAGCGGTGATCCGATCGCCAGCCTGGTCGCGGCTCATGCTGTCGAGCGTGCCGGTCAGCACGAAGGTCTTGCCGCTCAACGATCCTTCGGCGGGACCGACCCGACGCGCCTGCACCGGCCAGTGCACGCCCCGCTCGCGCAGGTCGGCGATCACCTGCCGGTTCTGCGGCTGCTGCAGGAAATGAAGCACGTGCGCGGCCACGATCGGGCCGATGTCCGGGACTTCCTGGATCTGTTCCTCGGTCGCAGCCTCCAGCGCTTCGATACTGCCGAAATGCGTGGCCAATGCCGCGGCAGTGGCTTCGCCCACATCGGGGATACCGAGCGCATAGAGGAATCGGCTGAAAGTCGTGTTCTTGCTGCGTTCCAGCGCCGTAACCAGATTCGCCGCCGATTTATCACCCATCCGTTCCAGCTCGGTCAGCTGTTCGAGCGTCAGCCGGTACAGGTCCGCGGGCGTTTCCACCTGGCCGCCGTCGACGAGCTGATCGATCAGCTTGCTGCCGAGCCCTTCGATATCGAGCGCGCGACGCGAAGCGAAATGCCGCAGCGCCTCCTTGCGTTGTGCCGGACAGACGAGCCCGCCCGTGCAGCGCGCGACGGCCTCGCCTTCGACCCGTTCCACATCGGAGCCGCACACCGGGCATTTCGCCGGCAACTGCACTTCGATTGCAGACGCCGGGCGCTGCTCCAGCATCACCTTGACGATTTCGGGAATCACGTCGCCGGCGCGGCGGATGACGACGGTATCGCCGATGCGGACATCCTTGCGGCGGACTTCGTCCATGTTGTGGAGCGTCGCATTGCTCACGGTGACACCGCCGACGAACACGGGCTCCAGTCGCGCCACAGGCGTCAGTGCACCGGTGCGGCCGACCTGGAACTCGACACCGCGAACGAGGGTGTTCTCTTCATGCGCCGGAAACTTGTGGGCGATGGCCCAGCGCGGCGCGCGGGTCACGAAGCCGAGATCGCGCTGCTGCTGCAGACGATTGACCTTGTAAACGACGCCGTCGATCTCGTACGGCAGCTTCGGCCGTTGCGCACCGACATCGCGGTAGTACTCGAGACAGCCCTGGACGCCCTGCACTACCCGCACCAGCGGCGAGATCTTGAGCCCCCATTCGCGCAACTGCTCCAGGCACTGCGTGTGCTTTGCCGGCAGCTTCCAGCCCTGCGTTTCGCCGAGGCTGTGGAAGAACACGTCGAGCGGCCGGCTCGCCGTCAGGCGCGGATCGAGCTGTCGGAGGCTGCCCGCGGCTGCATTGCGCGGATTGACGAATACTTTCTCGCCCGCGGCCAGCGCCTTTTCGTTCATCGCCTTGAAGCCGGCGATCCGCATGAAGACTTCGCCGCGAATCTCAAGCAGCGGCGGCACCTTGCCGCGCAGCCGCACGGGCACGGACTTGATCGTGCGCACGTTGTGCGTGACGTCCTCGCCGCGCATGCCGTCGCCGCGCGTCGCCGCCTGCACGAGCTGACCCGCCTCGTAGCGGAAACTCACCGCCAGACCATCGAGCTTCGGCTCGGCGGCGTATTCGACCGATTCGACATCGTCCAGGCGCTCGCGCACGCGGCGATCGAAACTGATCAGGTCTTCCTCGGTGAAGGCATTGTCGAGCGACAGCATCGGCGTCGTGTGCACGACTTCGCGCAATTCGCCGATCGGCGTCGCACCGACGCGCTGGGTGGGGGAATCGGGGATGATGAGATCGGGATTTGCGGTCTCGATCTCCTGCAGCTCGCGCATGAGCCGATCGTACTCGGCGTCGGAAACTTCCGGCTCGTCGAGAACGTAGTAGCGATAATTGTGCCGCTCCAGCAGTTCGCGCAGCTCACTGGCGCGCGCGGCGGGATTGCGCAACGCAGGCATCGCGGATCAGTACGGCGATGAGGAGGGTCGCTGATCGCGCGCCTGGCCGCGTTCGAAGTCGATGACTTCCTGGCGCAGTCGCTCGATACGGTGAACCGTCAGCGGCACACCGCGTTCGTCCTGCAGCGTGCCGCCCAGTAGTTCCTGCAGCTGCTTGCCGCAGTCGACAAGATCTTTCAGTGCCTGCACGCCGGGCACGGGACCGGGCAACTGCGCAAACAGGGTGACGCCGGAATACTGCTGGCCCGGCATCCGTTCCAGTTCGAATGTGCCTGGTTCCATCATGCTCGCCACGCTGAAGATGCTGGTGCCGTCGTCGTGCATGCGGTGAAAGACATCGTAACGGCCGAACTGCAGCGACTCGCCTTCCAGCGCATTGCGCAACGCCTCGCCCGGGAATCGCTGGCCCGGCGCCGCCAGGCGCAGCGCCATGATCTTGCGACGCTCGATGCGTCGCGGCGCGGGTGTGCTGCTCATTCCGAGTGTCGGCGCATCGACGGACTCGCGCGCTGGAAGCTCCGCCGTCAGTTCGGGATCGGCGCCCGAATGCGCACCTGGAAACGATGATTCGCCCTCACCCAGCGTTGGCTCGACACGAACGCTGCGAGCCATTCGCGCAGGCGCCTCGGTGCGAGGCACGGCCGGTTCGTGCACTGCACGCCGCTCTGGCATCTCGCCGCGTGCCGACGCGCGAATGATCGGCTGCGGTTCGTCCAGCGACTCGTAGAGCGGTTCTTCGTCAGGCAGCGGATCGTCGTCCTCCACGCCATAGGACGGCGCCTCGAACGCCGATTCGACCAGCGGTTCGGGACGCGAATGCAATGCACCCTCGCTGGCTGCGCCAGTGCGACGGGCGCCGCGCCGGCCCCATAGATAGATGCCGACCAGCAGCAACGCTCCACAGGAAATCAGGATCCAGCGCAGATCGCTCATCATTGGGACGCTCGTTGCGGGGCCACTGGCTCTTGGCTGCTGGCCGCTGGCCGGAAACAGACGCTGACCGCATTCCGGGCCAGTCGCCAGCTGCCAGCTGCCAGTCGCCTCTTCATCACATTGCCGCCATGCGCACCGCTTCGTCGACGTCGACGGCCACGAGCCGCGATACGCCGGGCTCGTGCATGGTGACGCCGATCAGCTGCGAGGCCAGCTCCATCGTCGACTTGTTGTGGGTGATGAAAATGAACTGCACGCGGCTCGACATCTCCTTGACCGTGTCGCAGAAGCGGCCGACGTTGTTGTCGTCGAGCGGTGCGTCCACTTCGTCCAGCAGACAGAACGGTGCCGGGTTGAGTTCGAAGATCGAGAACACCAGCGCCACCGCCGTCAGGGCCTTCTCGCCGCCCGACAGCTGGTTGATCGTGACGTTCCGCTTGCCCGGCGGACGCGCCATGATCGACACGCCGGCGCTCAGGATGTCCTCGCCTGCCAGTTCCAGGTACGCGTGACCGCCGCCGAAGAGACGCGGGAAGCGTTCCTTGAGACCGGCATTGACGCGATCGAAGGTGTCCTGGAAGCGCGAACGCGTCTCGCGATCGATCTTGCGGATCGCAGTTTCGAGAGTTTCCAGCGCATCCGTGAGGTCCTTGAACTGCCGGTCCAGGTATTCCTTGCGCTCCGACTGTTCCTTGAATTCGTCGATGGCTGCGAGATTGACCTGCCCCAGGCGATCGATCTTCTGGGTCAGATCCACCAGCGTCTGTTCCCAGGCGACCACATCGGCCTCCGGCGCCATCTCCTGATAGACGGCGTCGAGTTCGAAGTGCGTGGCCTGGAACTGTTCCATCAGGGACTCGCGTCGCACCTTCAGTTCCTGCGCCGCCATGCGCACGTCTTCGAGTCGCGAGCGCACCTCTTCCACTTGTCCTTCCGTGTCCATGCGACGCTGATCCAGCGTGCGCATGCGGCTCTCGGCATCTTCGAGGGTTTCGCGCGCCGCCGTGAGTTCGGCTTCGACACCGATGCGCTGCTGCAGGAATTCTTCGAGCTTGCCCGCCAGCAGTTCCAGCGGCGCTTCGCCGTCGGCGATCTGCCGCGTCAGTTCATCCTTGCGCTGCTGCGACTGTTCGAGCTGATGACGCAGGCGTTCGATGCCGGCCGAGATGGAGGTCAGCGCCGCGCGCTTCGATTCGACCTTGATCGCCACTTCCTGTGCACCGTCGCGGTCGGTCTGTGCCTGCGACCGTTTGAAGTTGAGATTCTGCCGCAGCGAATCGCGTTCCTGTTCCAGTTCGACGCGCGTCGACTCGAACTGCGCCATCTGTTCGAGGCCTTCCTCCAGTCGTGCACGGGCGGTCGCTGCCGCAGCATCCGCGCGTTCGTGATCGGTCTGGATCTCGAGCGTCTCCGCCTCGATCTTGCGCGCGCGCTCCGCCGTCTGATCCGCCTTGCTGCGCAGCGACGCTGCCTGCGAACTCAACTCGCTGTGCGAACGATGCAGGCGATTGACCTCGGCCTGCAGACTGTCGCGCCGCTGTTCGAGTTCAACCAGCCGTTCGCGCAAGGTGTCGGCTTCGGTCTGCAGGCTCTCCTGACGTTCTTCGGCGGCGCTGACTGCCTCACGCAGCTCGCGCATTTCCTTTTCGCGGCCGATGACGCCGGCGTGCACGTCCTTGTCGCGGCTGACACGCAGCCAGTCGCGACCGATCCAGAGGCCGTCGCGGGTAATGACGGATTCGCCGTTCAGCAGTGTGTGCCGCAGCGACAGCGCTTCGGGCAGCGTGTCGACCGCGATGATTCCCGTGAGCAGCGCCGAAATGGCCGATGGCCCCTGCACTTTCGCCAGCAGTCGGCCGGGATCGACCGCCGCTGAAGTGACGCCGCCATCGGCGAAGAAGCTGACCGAACCCACCTGCAGCGAATCGAGCCGGGTGGCGATGGCATCGATGGCATCGACCGACACGGATTCGAGGTACGAACCCAGCACGGTTTCGACGGCGCGTTCCCAGCCCTGCTCCACGCTGAGCTGCTGCGCCAGACGCGGCCGCGACGTCAGCGAATTCGCCGACAGCCATTCGGTCACCTTGCCCTGCGCCAGTCCAAGCGCCGCCTGTTGCAGCGCCTGCAGCGACATGAATCGGCCCTGGGTTTCCTGCAGTTCCCTGCGGCTGCCTTCGGCGGTCGCAGCCACCTGCCGCTGACGATCGCGCGTCTGCTGCAGATCCTCGCTGACGGACTGCAGCTGGGCGGCGGCCGACTCGCCGGCGTTGAGCGCCTGCGCTTCCTGTTCCAGCAGCGCCTCGATGCGCAGCTCCATGTCGGTGGTGCCGAGCGTTTCCAGTTCCTTGCCGAGCCGGTCGCGCTGCGAATTCAGGCGCTCCAACTGGTGTTCGAGTTGTTCGATACGGGCCTTTTCGACCTGCGTCTTTTCGCTGGCGGCGCGGGATTCGCGGTTGAAATCTTCCCAGCGCTCCTGCCAGTCCTGCATCGATTCCTCGACCAGCGACAGCGCCTCGGCCGACGCACGTTCGCGTTCGCGAGCTGCCGTGAGACCGGGTTCGAGCTGTTCGAGTTCGGCGCGCAATTCATCGATCTGCGACTGATCGCGCGTCAGGTGCAGCGCGGCTTCGGAGGCACCCTGCTCGGCCTGGTCCAGATCGGTCTTCTGGCGCTGGCGCAGTTCGCGACCGTGCTGGATCGACTGTTCGGCGCGCGAGATCTCGGCACCGATCTGGTAGTAGCGGCCCTGCACGACATTCAGCGACTCGGATTTCTCGGTGAATTCCTCGCGCGCGGTCTCGATGGCCGACTCGATGGAACGCAGTTCGGCGATGGCCGCCTGCATCTCGATATCGCGCTCGCGCACGATGCCTTCCTTCGATTGCGAGTCGTGATCGATCACCTTGAGCCGCAGGGCCAGCAGCTCGGCAGTCAGCTTGCGCTCGTCCTGCTTCAGCGTCTGATAGCGACGCGCCGTAGCGGCCTGGCGCTGCAGGTGACGCAGCTGCTTGTCGACTTCCTCGCGGACATCGCTCAGGCGCTCCAGGTTTTCCTTGGTGTGCGAAATGCGGTTCTCGGTCTCGCGGCGACGCTCCTTGTACTTGGAGATACCGGCGGCTTCTTCGATGAAGCCGCGCAATTCCTCCGGGCGCGCTTCGATGACGCGCGAGATCATGCCTTGCTCGATGATGGCGTAGCTGCGCGCGCCCAGGCCGGTGCCGAGGAAGAGCTGCGTGATGTCCTTGCGGCGGCAGCGGATGCCGTTCAGGAAGTAGGCCGAGGTGCCGTCGCGCGAGACGACGCGCTTCAGGGACACTTCGTTGTAACCGGCGTACTGGCCGCCGAGCGTGCCGTCGGCATTGTCGAACACCAGTTCGACCGAGGCGGTGCCCACGGGTTTGCGCGAACTCGAACCGTTGAAGACCACGTCGGCCATCGAACCGCCGCGCAGGTGCTTGGCGGAGATTTCGCCCATGACCCAGCGCACGGCATCGATGATGTTGGATTTGCCGCAACCGTTCGGACCGACGACGCCGATCAGATTGCCGGGAAGATTGACGGAGGTCGGGTCGACGAAGGACTTGAACCCGGCCAGTTTGATCTTGTTGAGACGCATCGCGCTCCTGAGTCGGCGTGGTCGTCAGGGAAGGCATCGGCCGGCGCACGCGCCTGCGGATACGTCAATGTCGCCTCGTGTCCGGACTGACAGGCGACGAATGATGCGCATCGATGACGCAACCCTGATCGGTTTGGAATGAATTCGGTCGGACGATCTGGCGCCGTAGTGTACGGAATCGGTCCGGCGCCCGCAGCCCCAAAAATCGTCCGGCAAACCACCCGGCCTGTCGCTGTCGCCTGTCGCCGCGCATCAACATGAGGGCTTGATTTCCAGATCGGGAATGGGAACGGAACGCCGGCGGTCGCATGGCCGTTGAGAGCCGGAAAAATCAGTGTTTTCTTGCCCCTGTACGCCGAGGTCCGCGTCTGTATAATCGCGGCCCTTGTTTGGGATCGACTTTCGCAACGGACCGTTCCGCAGTGTCTGCGGCACGGCAAGTGGAGGCTCTGAATGGCCGCGAAGAAACCAGCTGCCAAGGCGACCAAGGCCAAGAAGCCAGTCGTCAGGAAAGCTGCCCCGGTGAAGAAATCGGCTCCAGCGAAGAAGCCTGCAGTTGCTGCGCGCAAAGCCGCCCCGGCCAAGCCCGCGCCTGCAGCCAAACCCGTTGGCAAATCGGCACCGGCCAAAGCCCAGCACGCCGCCCAGCACACGACCAAACCCGCCCCCAAGCCCGCGAAGGCTGCGCCGACCCACGCGACCGGGACAGCCAAACCCGCCGCGAAGCCCGCCTCCGATCCGAGACCCAGAGACCCGATGCCGCTGAAATCCGTTTCCAATCGTTCGCTCGACCACACCGATCTCGCCGCGGGCAGCGAAGAAGAAGGCGAAGGCCAGGAACCCGGCAACATGAGCCTGCTGGCTGGTCCGCGCAATGTAAAACCGTACATCGCCCGTCGCGGCGAGCAGTACATGAACAAGGAGCAGCTCGATCACTTCCGCAACATCCTGGAATCCTGGAAACGGGATCTGATGCATGAAGTGGATCGGACGGTGCTGCACATGAAGGACGAGGCAGCCAACTTCCCGGACCCCAACGACCGCGCAACGCAGGAATCCGAGTTCAGCCTGGAACTGCGCACGCGTGATCGCGAGCGCAAGCTGATCCGCAAGATCGATGAAGCCCTCAAGCGTATCGACGACGGCAGCTACGGCTATTGCAACGAAACGGGCGAGGAGATCGGCGTGAAACGCCTCGAAGCCCGCCCGGTCGCAACGCTGTCGATCGAAGCGCAGGAACGCCGCGAGCGCCGCGAGAAGCAGTACGGTGATCGGGACGATCGCTATCGCTGAAGGCGCTAGCAACCTAGGCTCTAGGCCGTGAAAGTCGATGTGAGCGGCTTCTCCTCCCCACACCTAGCGCCTAGACCCTAGTGCCTTCCTACCGCGGCCGCTTCGCCCCCTCCCCAACCGGCCTGCTGCATTTCGGCTCGCTTGTCGCCGCGGTCGCCAGTTACCTAGATGCGCGTAGCGCGGGGGGCGAATGGCTGATCCGCATGGAAGACCTGGATCGGCCGCGCGAGGTCCCCGGCAGCGCCGACGCCATCGTTCGTGCCCTCGAGATCCTGGGATTCGATTGGACCGAGTCCATCATCCGGCAGAGCGACCGCTCTGATCTCCATCAGACCGCACTGGATCACCTGCGTTCGAACCAGCTCGCCTATGCCTGTTCGTGCAGCCGGACCGAGATCCAGCACGCCGCACCGGCAGGCCAGCCAGAGGGTGATGAACTGCGCTATCCGGGCTGGTGCCGGGCACAACCGCGCCATCCTGAACGTCCGTGCGCCATCCGCCTGCGCGTCCCCGACGCGGAAATTGCTTTCGAGGATCGCGTTCAGGGTCGGGTCGCCGTCGACATTGCCGCCGAGATCGGCGATTTCGTCATTCGACGGCGCGACGGGCTGTTTGCCTATCAGCTCGCCGTCGTCGTCGATGATGCGGCCCAGGGCATCACGCATGTGGTCCGTGGTGCCGACCTCCTGCGCAGCACGCCGCGTCAGATACTCCTGCAGCACTGCCTCGGACTGCCGACACCCGAGTACGCACATGTGCCGGTAGCCACGGACTCCAGCGGGATCAAACTGTCGAAGTCGGCAGGCGCGGCCGCCGTCGAACTGAGTCGGCCGGGTCAGGAGCTGTGGCGCGCACTGCAATTCCTGCGACAAGCACCGCCGCGGGAACTCTATGGGGCCGACCCGGCCGTGTTATGGACCTGGGCAACGGAACACTGGCGATTGCAGGCCCTGCGTTTCGGCCACGCCGCCGTCATTCCAGCCTGAAAAGGGTTCGCTGGCGCCAGGGATGGGGTTAGTATGGCCGGGCCTTGAGATCGACCGGTTCCTGGCTCCTGCACCGACTTTGGGAGCATTCATGTCCGAGCCGAGAGTCATCAAGAAATATCCCAACCGTCGTCTGTACGACACGGTGGAGAGCCGGTACATCACGCTGGCCGACATTCGTCGGCTGGTGATGGACAAGGTTGATTTCGTCGTCATCGACAAGAAATCGCAGGACGACATCACCCGCTCCATCCTGCTGCAGGTCATCGCCGAGCAGGAACATCAGGGCGAGCCGCTCATGAGTCAGGATTTCCTGTCACAGGTGATCCGTTCCTACGGTGGTGCCATGCAGACCTTCGTCGGCAGTTACCTGGAACAGAGCCTCAAACTGCTCGCCAGCCAGCAACAGCAGTTTCGCGACAGTTTCCGCGCCACGACCGGCAACGATGCGTTCGACTCCATCAACGCCCTGACCCAGAAGAACCTCGAGCGCTGGCGAGCGATTCAGGAAGACATCTTCCGCGCCATGAGCGGCGGCACCATTTCCCCGGGATCGCGACCGAAGGAACGAGACGACGACACGCCGGATGACACCCGCGAAAAGCGGATGTGACCGTGAAGAATCCGGAGCCGGAAGTTCACACGGAGTTCACGGAGACCACGGAGTCGAAGAAGATCTTTTTCTCCGTGGTCTCCGTGAACTCCGTGTGAAATCTCTTCACTCTGAATGAAAAAAGGCGCCGTCACTGCTGACGGCGCCTTTTGTTTCTGCGAGCTGGATGTTGCTTACGCGGCGTCGACGTCGCGCATGCTCAGACGCACGCGGCCCTGACGATCGACTTCCAGCACCTTCACGCGCACGACATCGCCTTCCTTCAGCTTGTCGCTGACGCGCTCGACGCGCTCGTTGGAGATCTGCGAGATGTGCACCAGACCATCCTTGCCCGGCAGGATCGTGACGAAGGCACCGAAATCCATCAGGCGCGCGACGCGGCCTTCATAGATACGACCCACTTCGACTTCCGCCGTGATCAGCTCGATGCGACGCTGGGCTTCGCGGCCCGAGGCGCCATCGACGGATGCGATCTTGACCGTGCCATCGTTCTCGATGTCGATCGACGTGCCCGTCTCTTCGGTGATGGCGCGGATGACTGCGCCGCCCTTGCCGATGACTTCGCGGATCTTCTCGGGATCGATCTTGATGGTGATGATCGAGGGCGCCCATTCCGACATCTTGGCACGCGGTGCCGACAGCACCTTGTCCATCTCGTCAAGGATGTGCAGACGGCCGGCCTTCGCCTGCTCGAGCGCGACCTGCATGATTTCCCTGGTGATGCCGTTGATCTTGATGTCCATCTGCAGCGCCGTGATGCCCGTGCGGCTGCCTGCGACCTTGAAATCCATGTCGCCGAGATGATCTTCGTCACCGAGGATGTCAGTCAGCACCTGGAACTTGTCGCCTTCCTTCACCAGGCCCATCGCCACACCGGCGACAGCGGCCTTGATCGGCACACCGGCATCCATCAGCGCGAGGCTGGTGCCGCAGACGCTGGCCATGGAGCTGGAGCCGTTCGATTCGAGAATTTCCGAGACGACGCGGATGACGTACGGGAACGTCGTCATGTCCGGCATCACTGCCCAGATACCGCGACGGGCCAAGTTGCCGTGGCCGATTTCGCGACGCTTCGGCGAACCGATCATGCCGGTCTCGCCGACGCTGAACGGCGGGAAGTTGTAGTGCAGCATGAACGGCTCTTTGCGCTCGCCGGCGAGCGCATCGATGATCTGTGCGTCGCGGCCGGTGCCGAGCGTCGTCACGACCAGCGCCTGCGTTTCACCGCGAGTAAACAGCGATGAGCCGTGGGTACGGGGCAGAACGCCCGTGCGAACCGAAATCGAACGAACCGTCTTCATGTCGCGGCCGTCGATGCGCGGTGCGCCGGCAATGACGCGATTGCGCACGATGCGATATTCGAGGTTGCCGAGTTCCTTGCCGACGACATCGGCGGTGAACGCCGGATTCTCGCCGCCGCAAAGCGCAGTCACTGCAGCCAGTTTGGCTTCGGCAACGCGGGCCTGACGGGCCTGCTTTTCGATGACCTGGTAGGCATCGGTCAGGCTCTTCTCGGCCTGCGCTGCGACAGCAGCTTCGAGCGCCGAGTTGGCGGCAGCGGCCTGCCAGTCCCACGCCGGCTTGCCTGCTTCAGCCTTCAGTTCGTTGATGACCTTGATCGCCGCCTGCTGCTGTTCGTGACCGAACACTACGGCGCCGAGCATGATTTCTTCGGAGAGCTGGTGAGCTTCCGATTCGACCATCAACACGGCTTCCGACGTGCCGGCGACCACGAGGTCGAGCTTCGATGTCTTGAGCTGCGTTGCCGTCGGGTTCAGCACGTACTGGCCGTCGATGTAACCGACGCGAGCCGCGCCGATCGGACCCTGGAACGGCACACCCGACAGTGCGAGCGCTGCGGACGCACCCAGCATCGCAGGAATATCGGTGTCGATTTCCGGGTTGACGGACACGACCGTCGCCACTACCTGCACTTCGTTGAGGAAGCCTTCGGGAAACAGCGGACGGATCGGACGATCGATCAGGCGCGAGGTCAGCGTTTCCTTTTCAGAGGGGCGGCCTTCACGCTTGAAGAAGCCGCCGGGAATGCGGCCCGCGGCGTAGGTCTTCTCTTGATAGTTGACGGTAAGAGGAAAGAAGTCCTTCTTGGGATCTGCTGCCTTGCGTGCGACGGCCGTGACGAGCACGACCGAATCGCCCATGGAGACAAGGACAGCACCGTCGGCCTGGCGAGCCATCTCGCCCGTTTCGATGGTGACCTGGTGCTGACCGTAGGAAAAAGTTTTCTTGATGGCGCTCACGATGCTTCCTACCGGTTGGCGGAATGATTAAGACGAATGATGCAGGGAGGCGGACGTACGCATCATGGGCGTCATCCGCAATCGACGATGATCAGCGACGCAGGCCAAGGCTGGCGACGATCGCGGTGTAACGCTCGGGAGCGTTGGTCTTGAGATAGTCGAGAAGCTTGCGGCGCTGATTCACCATCTTCAGCAGGCCGCGACGCGATGCATGGTCGCGCTTGTGCGCGCCGAAATGTTCGCCGAGCTCGCTGATGCGCGCCGACAGCAGTGCGATCTGCACTTCCGGCGAACCGGTGTCGTTCGCGTTGCGTCGGTATTGCTGGACGATTCCGCCTTTGTGCTCGGTCGACAGTGACATCTTGCTCAATCCTGAAATTACGTAAATTGGGGCCGTTTTGAGAGCCGCGCATTCTACTCGCGCCCCCCGACCAACCTCAAGCAAAACTCCGTGGAATCCGGGGCCTACGCGAGGTCAATTTGAAGCCGTGGAGCCGGTTTCCGGCCGATCATCACCAGCAACGGGTACGAACAGGCGAAGGGGCCTGACCCGACCGTCAGGCGCCCCCTCAACCAGTCCCAGAAAGCGGCCGGCCGGGTCATAGGCGCGAGCGGATGCCCCCGGCTGGAGACCCCGGCCGGAGGGAACGGGCTGGCCCAGCAGCAGAATCTGCGATTCCCGTTCCCCCAACTCCACGGCT
>CAYWHG010000138.1:10346-12441 GCA_964457865.1 uncultured Steroidobacter sp. | reverse complement strand
GCGCGTTCGCGGTCGTAGCGCTGGATCTGGGTCGGCGCACGTTCGAATTCGAGCGAGGCGAGCTGCGACAGCGGCAGCGTGGCGCCCGAGAGCGACGGCACGCGCACCTCGCCCAGGGTCGCGAGATCGGCGCGCGTGCCGACGGGCGTGCGCACGACGATGGCGTACTGTTCGCCGCTTGCATCCTTGTAGGTGCCGGCGGGAATGCCGGCGACCGAGAGGCGCACGGCGCGATCGAACTCGACGGTCGGCACACCCAGCATGCTGGCCTTCTGCGAATCGACGTTCAGTCGCAGATTCGTGCGAGCCACCTTCAAGGGATTCAGCACATCGCGCGTGCCGGGCGTGTCTTCGATCAGTTTTTCCACTCGCGCCGCGAGATGCTCGATGGCGTCGAGATCGGAACCGACGACGCGCACGGCAATGGGTGCCGTGATGGGCGGGCCGTTGACGAACTCCTTCACATAGATGCGCGCATTGGGATAGCCGTTGAGCGCGCGCCGCAGCGATTCGATGACTGCCGGTGTGCGCCGCGTGTCGTACTCGTGCAGCTGCACGAATACTTCGCCGTAGTTGGGCGAATCGTTGCGCACGATGTGGTTGTAGTAGATCTGCGGGTTGCCGTGGCCGAGGTTGGCGAACCAGCTCTTCACTTGCGGCATTTCGCGCAGCCGGTCTTCGACGAAGTGCAGTGCGCGATCCGTCTCGCTCAGGCTGGTGCCATTGGGGGCTTCGATCTGAATCAGGAACTGTGGCGTGTCCGCCTTGGGAAACAGGCTGCTGCCCAGCACCGGCACGAGCAGCGCGGAGAGCAGGATGGAACCGCCGATGGCGATCACGACCGTCGCCTTCGGACGCGCCAGACAATAGTGCAACGCGGGGCGGTAGTAATTGTGGATCACGCCCATGACACGCTGCAGGAACACATTGCCGTGCTCGTCGTTGTTCTCCTTCAGCAGCCGGCTCGCCATGAAGGGAATGATGAACAGTGCGATCAGCAGCGATCCGAGGATGGTCATGACCACCGTCATCGGCAGCACGCGGATGAACTTGCCGGCGATGCCAGGCAGTGCCATCAGCGGCAGGAAGGCGAAGATCAGTGTGGCGGTGCAGCCGAGGATGGCGACGAAGATCTGCTTCGTGCCGGCCAGCGCCGCAGCGGTGCGCGATTTTCCTTCGCGCAGATGGCGCGCGATGTTCTCGGTCACCACGATGGAATCGTCGACCAGCAGGCCGAGCGCCACGACAAAGCCCGCGATCGAGAGCTGATTCAGCGAGTAGCCCATGAAGTACAGCATCGTCAGGCCGAACGCGAGCGACAGCGGGATGGAGATCATGACGATGCCGGCCGCGCGCCAGCCGAGCGGCAGCAGCGTTAGCAGCACGAGCGCGATGGCGATGCCGAAGTCGGTGTAGAGCCGCGACAGCCGGTGGCTGACGTTCTTCGACTGATCGAAGCCGACCTGCAGGTCGATGCGCGCGGGCAAACCGTCCTTGAACTGCCCGATCGCAGTGTCGATCCGCTCGCGGACTTCGAGGATGTTGTAGCCGTCCTTCATGTTCGCCGTGACGAAGACCGCGCGTTGTCCGTTGAACCGACCGACATAGCTGTAGGGTTGCGACTCCCAGACTACGTTGGCGATGTCGCGCACGCGCACGATGCGGCCGCCCACCGCTGCGATGACGGTGTCGCGCACCTGATCCAGCGACTCGTAGCTGCCGGAAGTCTTGAGACTGAAGCTGCGCGAGCCGATGTCGACGACGCCGGCCGGAATGTTGGCGTTCTCGCCTTCGATGGCCTGGATGACGCGGGCCGGCGCCAGCCGCAGCTCGGCCATGCGTTTGAGATCGACTTCGACGCGCAGCTCGCGCGGCGGGAAGGCCCAGCTCTCCGAGGTCCGCACACCATCGACGGTCTTGAGCGTGTCCTTGAGTTCGCGCGCGTAGTCTTCCAGCGCGCGATAGGGCGCGTCCTCCGACACCAGCGCCACCTGGACGATGTTCACCAGTCCCGGGCTCAGCTTGCGGATCTCCAGCCGTGCGATGTCCGCCGGCAGGTCGGGGCGCAGCGCATTCACTTCGCGCGTGACTTCGT
>CAYWHG010000138.1:0-10246 GCA_964457865.1 uncultured Steroidobacter sp. | reverse complement strand
GCGATGTCCGCCGGCAGGTCGGGGCGCAGCGCATTCACTTCGCGCGTGACTTCGTCGTACTTCTTGTCCGGATCGGCGAAGGCTTCGAACTCGATCGCGACCACCGCCAGGCCGTCGAAGACGGAGGTTTCCATCTTCTTCACATCGTCCAGCTCCGCGATCCGGTCCTCGATCGGCTTGGCCACCAGCCGTTCGAGATCGATCGGATCGGCGCCCGGATAGATCACGGTGATGAAGAAGCCGGGAATCTTGAACGAGGGATCTTCCTCGCGCGGCACCGAGCTGAAGGCGAACCAGCCCATGCACACCAGGCACAGGAAGGTGACCAGCGTGAACTGGTAGCGGCGGATGGGAAATTCGAGAAAGCTCACGACGCAGCTTCCTGAGAGGTCGCCGCTGCCTGCACGCTGACCACTTCGCCGTCCTCGAGATACAGCGAGCCGTCGGTGACGACGGTCTCGCCGGCGGTCACGCCACCCGTCAGCGCAACGGCATCGTTCTCGATGAACGCCACTTCCACTTCCCGGCGACGCGCATGATTGCCGTCCAGCACGAACACGCTCGCTCTGCGACCGTTGCCTTCGACAATGGCGGCGATCGGCACATACACGCGCTCCGCGGCCAGCGCGGTCGCCGGCACGATGTCGAGCTTGGCAACCAGTCCGCTCTTCAGCGGCTGTGTCGTCGTGTCGAGCTGCACATCGATATTGAACAGACCGCTGGCCGGATCGGCGGCGCTGGCGATCTCGCTGACCTTGCCTGTCAGCGTGATGCCCGGCAGCGCATCGAGTCGCACCCTGGCGGTATCGCGCAGCTTGATCTGCACGATCTCGCGATCGGCGAGGCCGGCGCGCACGACGAAGCCCTTGTCCTGCGCGCCGAGCACCAGCACCGGCGTGCCGGGGCCGACCAGCTCGCGTTCCTCCGCGAGCCGCCGCAACACCGTGCCGTCGCGCGGCGCGACGATCGACGAATAGCTCGAATTGAACTGCGCGGACTTCAGGCCGGCTTCGGTCACGGCACTCTGGGTGCGCAGATCCTGGAGCTGTTCCAGACTGATCACCTGATCGGCATACAGCCGTTCGCCGCGTTCGACATCGCGTTGCGCCTTCTCGTGCGCCTGGCGCGCCTGTTCCACCTGGGCATTGACCTCGGCGAGTTCGATTTCGGCCAGCTTCTGGCCCTGTCGCACGCGATCGCCTTCGCGCACCGCCAGCTGGCGGATGACGCCGCCAACCTTGAACGACAGCCGGATCTCGTCCTTGTTGAGCAGCAGCCCGTTGGTGTGGATGGGCGGGGCCGCCGGACCGGTGAATGCGGCGGTCACGCGCACCGGCGTCGCCACGGCAGCGGCTTCCTCGGTCTTGCCCTTGCAGCCAGCCACGCAGAACGCCGCAGTGATCGCAAACAGTCCGCCGGCGAGGCGCACACCGACTTCTCTTGCCTTCGTCACTTTCGTCACCCTCGTCACATTCGTCACTTGATTCTCAGATTCCCGGATCCAGCGGCAGATCGCCGCTCGACGTGGCGTACTCGAGATCGGCACGCCGCGCGAGCACGTTGAATCGGGTGACATTGAGATTGAGTTCGGCGCGGGTCAGCGTGCTGCGCGCGTCGATGAATTCGACCTGGTTGATCACGCCTTCGTCGCGCTTGCGACTGGCGATGCGGAAGGCGGCGCTGGCGGCTTCGGCTCTGGCCTGCGCCGTCGCCAGCGAATCGCGCGCCGTGGTCAGGCGATTGAAGGCCTGCTGCACTTCGAGGCGGATCTGCTGCGCCACTTCTTCCTGGCGCAGCACCAGTTGACGTTCGGTGGCGCGCGCCTGCGCGACGCGTGCGTTGTCGCCGCCGCCGTCGAAAAGTTTCCAGGTGAACATCAGCGAGGCGGTGCCGAAGTTGTAGCCTTCGCCGAAGCGATAGTCTTCGCCCTGGGTGCCGGCATCGACGGCGAAGGCGAGCATGGGCCATTTCTGCTTGCGCGCCAGCGTCACCTGTTCGCTGCTGGCCTGTTTCAGCCGTTCAACCTGCGCGACTTCGGGCCGGCGTTGCAGCGCGTCGGACCACAGACGTTCCAGTGCCGACGGCTGCTGCGTCAGCGTGTTCGGCGGCGTGGTCGCCTCGATCGACGTCAGCAGATCGCGATTCAGCAGGAAGTTGAACCAGCTCTGTGCCTGCGTGGTCAGGTTCGCCACTTCGCGCTCCTGCTGTTCGACTTCCAGCAGTTCGGCGCGTGCGCGCAGCACCTGGTCCTCGGTGATCTTGCCGTTGTCGAACAGCGATTGATTGACGCGCACGTTCTCGCGCAGCAGTTCCTCGCTGGCGGCGACGATCTCGGTCGAACTGCGCGCCTTGAGCCAGTCGATATAGGCACTGGCGATGTCGCGACGCAGGGTGCGCGCGATGGCCATGCGGCGATAGTTGCTGGCACCGAGCAGCGCGCTCTGTGCGCGCACGGCCGCGGAAATCGTCGGCGCATACAGCGGCTGGCGCAGCAACAGGCGCGTGTCCTGTTCCTTCTCGCGCAGGAACGGAATCTCGACATTGGCGATCTGCGGAAATGGCGCCGACTGGCCCTGTGCGGCGAGCATGTCGTTCAGCGTGGCATAGACGGGATTGAGCGCATCGCCGATCGGAAACTCGATCATCCGGCCGCCTTCGGCGCGCGTGTAGCGGGCCTGCATCGACAGCTCGGGAAAGAACCGCGCACGGGCCTCGGCGAGCGCCTGCGTCGCTTTCTCGACTTCGAGATCTTCCGTCTGCAGACCCAGGTTGGTCCGCAGACCCTCGGCGACGTAGTTCTCGACCACGGTGTCGAAATCCGCGGTCCCCTGCGACAGCGCGAGGGTCGGCAGCAGGGCCAGCAGGCCGGCGATGTTCTTGAGAAGCCTCATCCCTTGTCGTTCTCGTGTGTAAAAACGCTGGACAGTTGTCAGAAATCGGTCAAAAAAAGAGCTAAGCCTTCGGACCCGCCAGGGTGCGGTGGATCAGGTCGATGGCGTGCTGGGTGAGCTGCGAGACGCTGATGCCGTCCTGCGCCAGCAGGGCGCCCTTGGTCACCGCGATCTGGATGAGTCCGTGGGTGAAGCCCCACAGCACGCGCGAGGTAATGGCGAGATCGCCCAGGTCGCCGCGCACCGTGCCGTCGCGCTGTCCGATGGCCAGTGCTTCTTCGACGATCTCGTGTACCTGCTTGCTGGCTTCGAGCGAAGAATTCTCCTGCGGGCTGCCGTCGCCGGCCTCCGGCGCATGCAGCTCCAGGCGCGCACAGGCGTCGAAATAGTGCGGAAATTCCTGGCCATAAGCCATGTAGGCGCGGCCCAGGGCCTCGACTTTTTCCATGCCCAGTCGCGTGCGGGCGCTGGCTTCCTCGAAGCGCTGGCGCAGCGTCTCCATGGCGCGCGCCGCGATGGCGAAATGCAGGTCGCGCTTGTCCTTGAAGTACACGTACACCAGTGCGCGACTGAGCCGCGCGCGGCGCGCGACGCTGTCCATGGTCACGGCGTCCCAGCCCAGTTCCCGATAGAGGGATTCGGCGGCGTCGACGATCTCGGCGCGGCGGCGATCCTTCTCTTCCTGGCGTCTTTCGCTGATGTAGGACATGGGTCGGCACCCTAGCCAAGTCGTTGACACAATGTCAACGGATATATCCGTGTCCACGTGGACCGCCGCAATGGCTGGACGACCGCCCAGGGCCCACACTCGTCGCCACGTCGGTCATCCAGTGAGTGCATGGGCTTCCAGGACGAACAGCAAGCGGGCGCTGCCGAGTGGGCCGATCTTCCCGCGATCGTGCGGCGGCTGCCGCTGTTCGAGGGACTCGAACCTGAACTGCTCGACGGCATCACCGACCAGATCGAATGGTTCGCGCTGCCCGGCGGCACGACGCTGTTCGATGCGGGCGATGCCCCGGACGCGCTGTACCTCGTCATCAGCGGCAATCTCGGCGCGTATTCGGCTTCCGCCGAAGGCCATCGGCGCCTGGTCGGCACGATCGCGGCGGGCGAAACGGTCGGCGAGATGGCGCTGATCTCCGGCAAGCCGCGCAATGCCACCGTCATCGCGCTGCGCGACAGCGAACTCGGGCGTCTGTCGCGCGAGGCCTTCGAGCAATTGATGCTGTCGCATCCGCAGGGACTGCTGCGCGTCGCCCAGCTCATGGCGCAGCGGCTCGATGCCTCGCAGAACCAGGTGCGCGGGCGACGCGCGATTCCGCGAACTTTCGCAGTCGTACCGAGCGACAAGCATGCGCATGCCACCACCTTCGCGGCGCAGCTCGCGACGCATCTGGAGCACGTGGGTCGCACCGAACTGGTGTGGAGTCAGCGCGGCGCCGATCACACCAGCCTGTGGTTTCACACCGTCGAGCGCGCCAACGAATTCGTGGTGTACGTCTGCGATCCGGGTCCGACGAGCTGGAGCAAGCTGTGCCTGCGCCAGGCCGACGTCGTGCTGCTACTGGCGCCCGCCGATTCCAGGCCCGTCGACTGGCCGGCGTTCGCGAATCATCACGCGCGGCCCGTGGCGCAGCGCACGGAACTGGTGTTGCTGCACAAGGAACACCTGGTGCCCGGCGTCGCCGCGGCCTGGCTCGACGTGCGACCGGGCATGCCCTATCACCATGTCCGCGGCACCGCCGATATCGCGCGACTGGCGCGACTGCTCACCGGTCGCGGCCTCGGCATCGTGCTGTCGGGCGGCGGCGCGCGCGGCTTCGCGCACATCGGTGTGCTGCGCGCCGTGCGCGAAGCCGGCATCACGATCGACGCCATCGGCGGCACCAGCATCGGCGCCATCATCGCCGCCGGTTTCGCGCTCGAATGGGGGATCGAGGAACTGACGCGACGCGTGCACGAGTGCTTCGTGCGCACGAATCCGCTCAACGACTACACGTTGCCGCTGGTCTCGCTGGTGTCGGGCCGCAAGGTCACGCGGCTGCTGAAGCGCGAGTTCGAAGACCTGCACATCGAAGACATTCCGCTGCCGTTCTTCTGTGTGTCCTCGAATCTCAGTACCGGCCAGCTGGCGCTGCATCGTCGCGGCGAACTATGGCGCTGGCTGCGCGCGTCGGTTGCGATTCCCGGTGTACTGCCGCCGGTGGTTTACAAAGGCGAGCTGTTCGTCGACGGCGCCACCATCAACAATCTGCCGGTCGATGTGATGCGCGAAGCAGGGCTCGGCCAGGTGATCGGCGTCGATGTCGGTTCCGATCGCGCCTTCGTCACCGACACCGTGGACTCCGACATACCGCCGTTCTGGAAAATGCTGCAATGGTTTCGCGGCCGCAAGCAGCCGGTGAATATCCTGCAGATCCTGTGGCGCGCCGGGATGATCAACAGCGCCGGCAACCGCGCGGCGCGACATGAACTCTCGGATCTGCTGCTGCAGCCGCCGCTCGAACAGATCGACATGCTGAACTGGCGCGCCTTCGAGCGGGCGGTCGATGTCGGTTACCGGCACGCGCAGGCGCGGCTCAGCGAATGGCGCAGGGAATGATTTTCTCTTCCGCTACTGCCGCGGCAGCACGAACCGCAATCCCTGCTGGTTGAGGATCGCGCCTTCGGGCGTGATGCGTTCCACCGTCGGCCCTTCCGTGAGCGTCTGGCCTTCGGTGTACTTGCGCATGTTGATGAACACGAAGCGCTCCGACGCAGTGTTCGAGTAGACGTGAATATCGAGTCGCATGTCGGGCAACGTCGTGCCGCTGGCGATGAGCGAGGAAGCATTCGGCAGTGCTTCGCCGCGCGATTCTTCGGCGGGACGGGGGGGCAGGGAAGCGACGGCAGGCGGATTGATCGGACGCGTGGTTCGCGCCGGCGGTGGTGGAATGTAGGCCTCGGCATCGTCGATGAATTCGCCATCCTCGTAGGAATCCGACGGGGCGCCGGCTTCTTCGGCGAGCGAACGGACGGACGGATCGATGCTCGGCCGGCTCATCGGGGGCGTGCGGGTGTACGGCACCGGTGATGCCGCGACAGGCGCCGCAGCTGGTGGGGCAGCAGGCGGTTTGTCATCGCGCAGCAGCACGAACAGCAAGACGGCGAGATTGCCGACCAGCAAGCCCGCGACGGCGACGGCCCACCACGGACGTTCGCTCTGGGGCAGGCGTGCCGGCGCGTCGGCGAGCGACGGTCCGACAGTGCGCTGCCGTTCGTTCTCGGATTTCTTGAGCGCATCGAGGATGAAGCTCATCGCGGTCAGCCTCCCTGCGCCAGCAACAGCGGGCCGCCCACTTTGTTGCTGAGTGTGTCGAGCACGATCTGCGTCTGCACGCCGGCGATGCCGTCGACATTCAGACGATGCTGACGCTGAAAGTCCTCCACCATCCTCACGAGCTCCTGGTCGTAGTAGTCGCTGGCCGGCCGGTTTACCTGACCCTGCAGCGAATTGAGGCTGTGACGCAGCCAGCGCACACCGTCGCCGCGCATGCCGGCCGACAGCGCGCGCGGCGGTGTCTTCACCTGCGGCCGCCACAGTACGAGATAGTCGCCGTACCAGAGTCGCGAGATGGAGGCGATCGAGACTTCCGGCTGCGAATTCGCGAGGGCGATGAGCGCGTTGTCGGTCTCGTTCAATCCGGTCACCGTTACCTGGTGTGCGCTGCCCGTGTCGTCGATCAGTGTGAGGATGGCGGGACGGTTCAGCATCCGCAGCTGGCCCCACGAACCCTGTTGATAGACGCATTCGAGACCCTGCTGCTGCGCCTGGTCGCAGGGACGCGCGCCCAGCGGATCGAACTTCGCGCCCCAGGCGGCGAACATCTGCGAGAAGGCGCCTTCGGTGTTGGTTTCGCTGGTGTGATCGCGCAGCACGTCGGCGATGTCGCGTGCTTCCGGCGCCGGCGGCGCAGCGGCAATTTGCGTCGCTTCGATCGCGGGCGGCGGCACCACCGTGGCGACTGTCACAGGTTCATGCGTCTGCTTCGTCATCAGCAGCCACAGGCCGATGCCCATGACTGCCAGCGCGGCGGCGATGGACGCGCCGGCAGCGGCTTTCATCCACGGCGGACCGAACGACCGGCCATAGACTTCGCCGGCGGCGGCGCGCACCAGCGACGGGCCGACGCGATGCGATTCCTGCGTGAAGGCACCGAGCAGTGCGCGATCGCAGATGACATTGATGATGCGGGGGATGCCATTGCTGAGACGATGGATCTCGCGCAATGCGGGCCCGGTGAAGATTTCGCCGTTGGCGCCGGCGACGCGCAGACGATGATTCACGTACAGCGCGGTCTCGTGCTTCGACAGCGGATCGAGGTGATAGCGGCCGGTGATGCGCTGCGCGAGCTGACGCAGCTCGACGCGATCGAGCACTTCGCGCAGTTCGGGCTGGCCGATCAGGATGATCTGCAGCAGCTTCTGTGACGGCGTTTCGAGATTCGTCAGCAGGCGCACCTGTTCCAGCGTCGCGGGAGAAAGGTTCTGCGCCTCATCGACGATCACCACGACGCGCCGGCCCTTCGCGTGAGCATCGAGCAGGCGGCGGTTCAGCGTGTCGATCAGATCCTTGAGACTGGTCGTGTCTTCGTCGCGCAGGAACAGGCCGAGTTCCTCGCAGATCGTGACGACGAACTGCAGCGGCGACAGCTGCGGATTGAGGATCACGGCGACATCGGCGTGGCCCGGCATACGCTCGAGCAGCGAACGCACGACCGTCGTCTTGCCCGTGCCCACTTCGCCGGTGAGCTGGATGAAGCCGCCGGCTTCCGTGATGCCATACAACAGATGTGCGAGCGCTTCGGCGTGCCGCGCACTCATGAAGAGATAGCGCGGATCCGGCGTGATGGCGAACGGCTTTTCGGTCAGCCCAAAAAAGCTCGCGTACATAGGGACTTAGAACACGATCGAACCGGAGGCTCGGGGACGCGATCATGCCACTGGCGCTGCGGCGGACGAAAGCTTTTGATGCGCCGTCGCGCTGATCGCCGTGCGGGCGGTGCTGTCGCGCGGTCATCTCATTCGTGACGCGACCCGCCTTGCTCCCCCGGGAGGGGGCCGATACGCTTGCGCGCCGCTTTCGCCTGTCCTGTCAGGCGTGTTTTTCCGTCCCCACTCAAGTCATTTTTCCGTCGCCACTCAGGGCTGTAGCGTCATTCCTCACATGAAGGCACTGTCATTTCGCGGTCTGACCAAGACCTACAAGAACGGGGTCCAGGCTCTCAAGGGCATCGACCTCGATGTGGAGGAGGGGGATTTCTTCGCGCTGCTCGGGCCGAACGGCGCCGGCAAGACGACCGCGATCGGCATCGTGACCTCGCTGGTGAACAAGACCGGCGGTACGGTCGAGGTCTTCGGTCATGACATCGACCGGGCGCTGGCCGCTGCCAAATCCTGCATCGGCCTCGTGCCGCAGGAAATGAACTTCAACCAGTTCGAGACCGTCACCACCATCCTGATCAACCAGGCCGGGTTCTACGGCATTCCGCGCCATATCGCGCGCGAGCGGCTGGAGAAGAACCTGAATGCCCTGCAGCTCTGGGACAAGCGCAACGCCGTGGCGCGCAGCCTGTCGGGCGGCATGAAGCGCCGGCTGATGATCGCCCGCGCATTGATGCACGAGCCGCGACTGCTGATCCTCGACGAGCCGACCGCCGGTGTGGACATCGAGGTGAGGCGCACGATGTGGACGTTCATGCGCGACATCAACATCGCCGGCACGACCATCATCCTCACCACGCACTACCTCGAAGAAGCCGAGAACCTCTGTCGCCACGTCGCCATCATCGACAAGGGCCGCATCATCGAGAACGACCGCATGAGCCGCGTGCTGCGCAAGCTGCAGACCGAAGTGTTCGTCTTCAACCTGCGCAATCCGATCGCCGCCGCGCCGGCACTGCCGGGCTACGGCGTCGCGATGCCGGACGATCACACACTGGAAATCGAGGTCTCGAAGGATCAGAGCCTCAATGACATCTTCATGCGCCTGAGCGCCGTCGGCATCGACGTGCTGTCGATGCGCAACAAGTCGAACCGGCTGGAGGAACTCTTCATGCGGCTGGTCGGCCCGCAAGGCGGCGGCGCGGCCGCCGCGGCTGCAGGTGAGTAGGCTGTAGCCAGAAAGACAGATCCCCAAGATTCAGTAGCAGGTCTTCGTCAATGCATTCTTCTTCCGACCTACAGCCTACGGCCTACAGCCTACAGCCTCGCGAGCCTTCGCTGGCTCGCGTCAACCTCGTCGGCTTCCGCACCATCGTCATCCGCGAGTTCAGCCGCATCATCCGCATCTGGACCCAGACCGTCGTGCCCCCGGCGATCACGGCGACGCTGTACTTCGTCATCTTCGGCAGCCTCATCGGCAGCCGCCTCGGCGACATGGGCGGCTACACATACATCCAGTACATCGCGCCCGGACTCATCATGATGTCGGTGATCACGAACTCGTACGGCAATGTCGTGTCGTCGTTCTTCGGCGCGAAGTTCGGCAAGCACATCGAAGAGCTGCTGGTCTCGCCGCTGCCGAACTGGCTGATCGTCGCCGGCTATGTCTGCGGCGGCGTCGCGCGGGGCCTGGTCGTCGGCGCCGTGGTGATGGTCATCACGCTCTTCTTCACGCACCTGCACATCTACAGCCTGCCGATCGTGATATCCGCAGTGCTGCTCAGTTCGATCGTGTTCTCGCTGATGGGCATGATCAACGCCATCTTCGCCAAGAACTTCGACCAGATCACGTTCATCCCGACCTTCGTGCTGACACCGCTGACCTACCTGGGCGGCGTGTTCTACACGATCCACATGCTGCCGCAGTGGGCGCAACACGCGTCGCATGCCAATCCGATCCTCTACATGGTGAACGCCTTCCGCTTCGGCTTCCTCGGTGTCTCCGATGTGAATGTGAAGCTCGCCTACGCAATCATGATCGGCACGGCTGTCGTGCTGTACGTCGCGTGTGTGTGGTTGCTGCAGAAGGGTGTGGGGACGAGGGAGTAGGAGATTTCGGGGCCAGATCGGCCCGGATTCGACCAGTCGTGGCTGCGCTTGATGCGATGTGAGGTAGACATAACTCTTCCCTGAGTTTCTGACGTGCCTGCGATTGACGGCCGCGACGATGCGGCACTATCTTGAGCCCCGGATCAATCACGTGCGGTCGAATAAATAGGCAATTGCAGCCACAACGACACCCAAGTCACGGAGCGATGAAGTGAAACTGGTCAATCCGGCCGCAGCCAGCGGCGCCCATACACCGCACTCGAGCGGCAGCAAGAAATACCGGCCGCCCCGAATCACCGCAGTTAGGCGGTCGATATGTAGTT
>CAYWHG010000137.1:0-12954 GCA_964457865.1 uncultured Steroidobacter sp. | reverse complement strand
CGATGCCGGCGCCATAGACGAGTTTGCCGCGATCGCTGGTCGCCGACGACACCGGATCGGTGGCGATGAAGAAGGCGCCGAGCAGCGTCGCGCCAGCGGCAAGATGAAACAGCGGGCCAGGGTAGGTGCCGGGATCGACGGCGTACATCAATGCCGCCGGCAGCATGAGCCCGGCGAGCATGGCCACCGGCGTATGCCAGCGGATGATGCGCAGTGCCAGCAGCCACAGGCCGCCGGCCGCGATGCCGAAGTTGATCCAGTCCCAGCCCCGGCCGCCCAGGGCGCCGAAAATCGGGCTCG
This sequence comes from uncultured Steroidobacter sp., assembly GCA_964457865.1. Classification (GTDB taxonomy): domain Bacteria; phylum Pseudomonadota; class Gammaproteobacteria; order Steroidobacterales; family Steroidobacteraceae; genus Steroidobacter. The sequence continues at coordinate 12,654 of CAYWHG010000137.1, read as the reverse complement.
CGACCACTTCCTGCAGCGTGCGGCCAGCGCTGGCCTGGATCGCGCTCAGCGGCGTCGGTGACGTGATGGCATCCCAGCTCAGGGCATCGGGCAACTGGCCGGCGAAGATCGCGTGCAGGACATCGCCCAGCGCGATGTCGACGCTCTGCAATCCGTCGACATCCGGTGCGAGCCAGCGTGACAGGTGCGTGGGAAAGGACACGAGCAGCACTGCATAGCCGACCATCGCCGGATTGAAGGGATTGGAGCCGAGTCCGCCGTAGAGATGCTTGGCGATCAGGATCGCAAAGGCCGTACCGCTGACGATCAGCCACCAGGGTGCCAGCGGCGGCAGGCACAGCGCGATCAGCATGGCGGTGATGATGGCGCTGCCGTCGACGATGAAGGGTCGCAGCGGTTGCTGCCGCAATCGCAGCGCCGCGGCTTCGGCAGCCAGTGCCGTGACGATGCCGAGCGTCATCTGCACGAGAATGCCGGGTCCGAACACCAGCACGTGCAGGACCGTAGCCGGCAGCAGCGCGCAGATGACCAGTCGCATCACGCGCGCTACGCCCTTCGGCGTGACGTGGGGTGCGACCGTATGCGGAGCGGGGGCTGTCGGGAACTTCACGGCTGGCGTCCCGTCAGCGCGCGACGCTTCTCTTCCAGTCGTTCGCGCTGTTCGCGCTCGATGCGTTGCAGTCGCTCGCCGCGTGCCTCGTAGCGCAGCCGCGCCGCCGTCGCTTCGCTGCGCGAGTGCAGGATCTGTTGCAAGGCCGGCTTGGCGTCGCGAAATCGCCGGGTCAGCGGAATCTGGCTGGGACACACGTAGTCGCAGCAGCCGCATTCGATGCAGTCCTTCAGGCCGTACTGTTCGAGATTCGCGAGATCGCCCGCCTGCGCATACCAGTGCAACTGCTGCGGCAGCAGCATCGCGGGACAGGCGTCGGCACAGTCGCCGCAGCGGATGCACGGCATCTCGGCGCCGCGGGGCCGCAGATCCGCGGCGGTCGCGGCGATGATGCAATTCGTCGCCTTGACCAGCGGTACCTGATCGTCGTGCAGACTGAGTCCCATCATGGAGCCGCCCATGATCAGTTGCTGCACGCCATCTGCGTAGCCGCCGCAATCGGCGATGAGTGCCGCGAGCGGTGTGCCGAGGCGTGCTTCGAGATTGGCGGGCTCGCCTACGCCCGAGCCCGTAACGGTCACGATGCGGCTGATCAAGGGCTCGCCATCGCGAATCCAGCGCGCTACGGCAGCCGCGGTACCGACATTCTGTACGAGCATGCCGATGTCCGCCGGCAGGCCGTCGCTCGGGACTTCGTTACCGGTGACGGCCAGGATCAGTTGTCGTTCGCCGCCCGCGGGATAGATGTCGCGCTGAATGCTGATCGCGATGTCGGTCGTGTCCTGCAACGCCGAGCGCAATGCGGCGGCGGCCTGCGGCACGTCGTCTTCGATCACCAGCGTGCACTTCGTTGCGCCGATCGCCCGCTGCAGGATGCGCGCGCCGAGAACGACGTCGGCGGCGCGTTCGCGCATGAGCATGTCGTCGCAACTGATCCAGGGTTCGCACTCGGCGCCGTTCAGCAGCAGATGCAGGTCATCCGTCGTGCCCGAGCGATTGAGTTTGATCGCGGTCGGAAAGGCGGCGCCGCCGAGACCGACGATGCCGCCGCGTGCGATGTGGGCGCGCAGTTCCGCGGCGGAAAGCGATCGATAGTCGATCGTCGGCTGCGCGTGACGAGCATCGCGGCCGTCGTTTGCAATGACGATGCTCAGGGCTGCGGTGCCGTACGGCGTCTCGTGCGGCTCGACGGCAATGATGCTTCCCGAGGCCGGCGAATGCAGCCAGGCACTGATGTCGCCATGCGGCTCGGCGATCGGCTGTCCGAGCAGAATGGCATCGCCCGGTTTCACGATGGGTTTTGCCGGCGCGCCCGCGTGCTGGTCGAGCGGCAGGATCAGTCGCTGCGGCACAGTGGCGGAGCGCAAGGACGTTCGGGTCGAGCGCGATTTGTTCGCATCGAGTGTCAGGCCACCTCGAACCCGCGCGCTCATGACTGACTCGCCGCCGCCGACAGCGGCGTGCGTTGCATGCCAGCGGGGGCGGGCAGCATCTCGATGCAATCGACGGGGCACGGCGGAATGCACAGCTCGCAGCCGGTGCAGTCGGCGGCGATGACCGTATGCATGAACTTCGAACCGCCAACGATGGCATCGACGGGGCAGGCCTGGATGCATTTCGTGCAGCCGATGCAGGTCGTCTCGTCGATGACCGCCACGGCGGGCCGCTCGGGCATCACGCCGTACTGCGGATCGACGCTGCGTCGCTCGCGTCGCAGCAGGTTCGCCAGCGCCGTCGCTGTCGCTTCGCCGCCGGGCGGACATTGATTGATGCCTGCTTCGCCGCGCGCGATGGCCATCGCATACGGACGACAGCCGTCGAAGGTGCAGCGCCGGCATTGCGTCTGCGGCAGCAGATCGTTGATGCGCTCCGCCAGCGCCTCGTCACTCGTCCGGGTTGCGGGAAGCCAGGCCAGCACCATGCCCAGGCAGGCGGCGAAGGCGGCGGTGATCAACAGGGTGGCGACCATGGTTCAGTCGCGGATGAGGCCGGTCAGCCCCATCAGCGCGAGCGCCATGAGCCCGGTGGTGACGAGAGCGATGGGTGTATCGCGGAAGCTCTGCGGAATACGCGTGACGGCGACACGCGCCTGCAGCGCCGTGAACGCGAGCAGCACGATCGCGAATGCGGCGCCGATGCCGATGCCGGTCCAGAGTGCGGCAGCGAAATCATGCGCATTGGCCGACAGGAGTGCTGCGCCCAGCACCGCGGGATTGCCGATCGCAACGAGCTGGAAGGCTGGCCGCACGGGTGTCCACGGTCCCAGTCGCGGCATCAGAAAGGCCAGCAAGGGCGCCAGCGTCATGATGAGAATCGCCAGCACGTACGTGCGCAGGTAGACGACATCGAACGGTTGCAGGATGAAGCGTTCGATGAGCCAGGCCGCAGGAGCGATCGCGGCAACCAAGATGAACGACGCAAGCGCCCAGCCCACGCAGTTCGAATATTCCCCGGCCTCCTCGAACAGTCTCGTGCCCAGCAGCGCCGGTGCGTAGTGACTCACCAGAACGGCACAGAGCAGGATGAGGAGGAGGGAGGACATCGAGAAGGGCTGCTGGGCTCTGGGTGCTGGGCTGCTGGCAAGAGAGGATCCTCGGTGTGTAGCGTACAGACTCCGGCTCTGGCCAGCAGCCCAGCGCCCAGTACCCAGCAGCTCCTATTTCAACTTCATCCCCGGCGTCGCACCCGCATCCGGCGATAGCAGGAAGATGTCCTTCCCGCCGGGTCCGGCGGCGAGCACCATGCCTTCGGATGTGCCGAACTTCATCTTGCGCGGCTTGAGATTCGCCAGCACCAGCGTCAGCCGGCCGACGAGCTGCTCCGGCGTGTAGGCCGAACGGATGCCGGCGAACACCGTGCGCTGTGCATCGCCGATGTCCACGGTGAGCTTGAGCAGCTTGTCCGCGCCTTCGACCAGGTCGGCGGCGATGATCTTTGCGATGCGGATATCGAGTCTGGCGAAGTCGTCGACGGTGATTTCGTTGGAGGGCTGCTGGGCGCTGGCAGGAGCGGGCGGGGTCTGTTTCGCAGCTTCGTTGGCGCTTTCAAAGAGGGCATCGAGTTGCTTCGGATCGACGCGCGTGATCAGCGGCTTGAACGTGCCGAAATGATGGCCGGCGGGCAGCAGGCTCGCAGCGTTACCGCGTTCGAACAGCAGCCAGTCCAGCGGGCCGCTGTTGAGATACGCCTCGGCCTGTGCGGCCAGCGTCGGCAGGATCGGTTTCAGGAACAAGGTCAGCGCCTTGAACGTGGCCATCGACGACGCGCAGATCTCGCCGAGCTTCTTCAGATTGTCGGCGTTGGTGCCGGCGTCTTTCGCCAGGATCCAGGGCTTGTAGGCGTCGATCTCGGCGTTGATCTCATCGGCGACTTCCATCGTGAGACGGATCGCCTTGCCGAACTCGCGTTCGTCGAACGCGGTGCGGATTGCGGACTGATGTTCGTACACCGCGCTCAGTCCGCGGGATTGCGCCGGCAGCGGCGGCATGCGGCCGTCGAGGAATTTCGCGATGAACGGCGCCATGCGGCTGGCGATGTTGACGTACTTGCCGACCAGATCCGAGTTCACGCGTGCGGTGAAATCTTCCGGATTGAAGTCGATGTCTTCGACATTCGCATTCAGCTTGGCCGCGATGTAGTAGCGCAGCCATTCGGGATTCATGCCGATGTCGAGATAGCGCAGCGGGCTGATGCCGGTGCCGCGCGACTTGGACATCTTGGCGCCCGATACCGTGATGAAACCGTGCACGTAGACACGATCCGGCACCTTGCGGCCCGCGAACTTCAACATCGCCGGCCAGAACAGCGTGTGGAAGTAGATGATGTCCTTGCCGATGAAATGGATCTGCTCGACCTCGGGCGCGGCGAGGAATTCTTCCATGCTGCGCGCTTCGCCATTCGCGCGTGCCTTGCCGCTGTCGAAATAATTCTTGAGCGAAGCCAGGTAGCCGATCGGCGCATCCAGCCACACATAGAAATACTTGCCCGGCGCATCGGGAATCGGGATGCCGAAGTAAGGCGCATCGCGCGAGATGTCCCAGTCGCCCAGCGGGCGGTCGCCCTTGCCGGTCAGCCATTCGCGCGCCTTGTTCGCTACGGCAGATTGCAGGCGGTCCGTCGTGCCGACCCACTCGCTCATGAACTGCACGCAGGCGGGATCGGACAGCTTGAAAAAGAAATGATCCGAGGTCTTGCGCACCGGCGTCGCGCCGGAGAGCGTCGAGTAGGGGTTGATCAGGTCCGTCGGCGCATACACGGAACTGCAGACTTCGCAGGAGTCGCCGTACTGGTCCTTCGCGTGACAGTTCGGGCATTCGCCCTTGATGTAGCGATCGGCGAGGAACATGCCTTTCGCCGGATCGAAGAACTGTTCGACGGGCTTCACATAGATGAGGCCCGCTGCCTGCAGCGCGCGATAGATCTCCTGCGACAGCGCCGTGTTCTCGGGCGAGTGCGTCGAGTGCCAGTTGTCGAAGGAGATGTGGAAGCCTTCGAGATACTTCGGCCGGTCGGCAGCAATGCGCGACACCAGTTGCTCGGGCGTGATGCCCTCGCTCTCGGCCTTGAGCATGATCGGCGCGCCATGCGCGTCATCGGCGCCCATCCAGTGAACCTTGTTGCCGAGCATGCGCTGAAACCGCACCCAGATGTCGGCCTGGATGTATTCCATGATGTGGCCGATGTGGAACGGGCCATTGGCGTAGGGCAGCGCCGTCGTGACGAACAGGTGGCGGGAGCGGGAAGTCATTGGCAACGCAGGCAAATCCGGCGGGAAAGCGGGGCGGGATTATGCCACGGACGGTTGGCGGTTGACGGTTGGCAGTTGACGGTCAGAGGGGCCGCTTCCGGCTGTCAACCGTCAACTGCCAACCGTCAACCCACGTCCTTCAAATGCTCGAACTTCGCCTTGTTGATGGCCTTCTTGTAGGCCTCCTTGCCCGTGATGATGGCCTTGTCGAGCAGGTCCTGGATGGCGGAGTCCATGACCTTCATGCCGTGGGCGGCGCCGCTCTGCATGGTGTTTTCGAGTTGATCGAGTTTGCCCTGGCGGATCAGGTTGGCGACGGCCGGCGTGTTCACGAGAATTTCCAGCGCTGCCACGCGGCCGGGTTTGCCGGCGCGCGGGATGAGTTGTTGCGAGATCACGCCGCGCAGCGAGGTCGACAGCATGGCGCGCACGTGCGACTGCTTGTCGGCCGGGAAGGCATTCACCATGCGATCGACCGTCGGCGCAGCGCCGTTCGTATGCAGCGTGCCCATCACCAGGATGCCCATTTCGGCGGCCGTGACGGCGATGCTCATGGTTTCGTAGTCGCGCAACTCGCCGACCAGGATCACGTCGGGATCTTCGCGCAGTGCCGAGTGCAGGGCGCTGGAGAATGACGGACTGTGGTTGCCGATCTCGCGCTGGCTGATCAGGCAGTTCTTGCGCAGATGCACGAATTCGATCGGGTCTTCGATGGTCAGGATGTGACCTTTCAGACGCTGGTTCATGTCGTCGATCATCGCGGCGAGCGTCGTCGACTTGCCGGAACCGGTCTTGCCGGTCACGAGGATCAGGCCGCTGTTGACCTTGCACAGGTTGCGCACCGCATCCGGCATGTTGAGCTGGTCGAGCGTCAGCGCCTTCGAGGGAATCGCACGGCACACGCAGCCCAGGCCGTACAGATGACGCATCACATTCACGCGAAACCGCGACACGCCGGGAATGATGTAGGCGAAGTCGGCGCCGTGTTTTTCCTCAAGCCGCAGCTGTGCGGCGCGCGGCATGATTTCCATCAGCACTTCCTGCACGAAGTCCGGCTTGAGCGGTTCGGGCCGCAGCGGATGCAGTTCGCCGTAGAGCCGGATGCGCGGCGGATCGCCCGCGATGAAATGCAGGTCGGAGCCGTTGCGGCTCAGCACGTCCTTGAGGAATTCGTCGATCTTGCGCGGGACGTACTGGTTGGTCGCCGCGGTATTCACGCTGGCCGAAGTGCCGGTGGGTTCGGTGCTCATCGAAATTCCTGCAGGCAGGTGATGAGGTGATCGGGTGATCGGGTGATCGCGCAAGAGAGCGCAGATGCCTGGAAGTCTTGCGTCATCACCGTATCACCTCATCACCCGATCACTGTTCATCATCCCGGCGCCAGATCCAGCTTCGGCAGCACGCTGGTATCGGTGACGTACCGGGCGAACAGCTTCTTGTCCGAGGCATAAACATACGCGTCGTCGGCGTCGATCTCCTTCGCCTGCACGCCAGCGAGCAGCGCCTGATCGAGCATCTGCATGCCCAGTTCCTTGCCGGTCTGGAGCTGCGAAGGAATCTGGTGGGTCTGGTCGGTCATGATCAGTTTTCCGATCGCGCGCGTGACGATCATGATTTCGCACATGGCCTTGCGGCCGCGCTGGTCCGGCGTCTTGACCAGCACCTGCGTGACGACGGCGATCAGGCTCTGCGACAGGAAGCTCTTGGTCTGTTCGCGCTCGTCGGCCGGCAGCGCATCGACGATGCGGTCGATGGTCTTGACCGCGCCTGTCGTGTGCAGCGTGCCCAGCACGAGGTGGCCGGTTTCCGCAGCCGTCATGGCCCAGCGGATGGTTTCGGCATCACGCAATTCGCCGACCAGAATCACGTCGGGGTCCTCGCGCATCGCGGCGCGCACGCCTTCGGCGAAGGAGGGCAGGTGCGTGTTCAGCTCGCGCTGGATGACCTGACCCTGCTTGCTCTTGTGCACGAACTCGATCGGGTCTTCGAGGCTGATGATGTTGGCGCGACGGGTCTGGTTGATGTGATCGATCATGGCCGCGAGCGTGGTCGACTTGCCCGTGCCGGTCGATCCGGTCACCAGGATCATGCCCTGGTGGTTGTCGCAGAGCTTCTTGATGATTTTCGGCACGGCCAGCCGGTCGAGCGAAGGCACTTCGGACGGAATCGCGCGGAAGGTTGCGCCGACGCCGGTTTCCTTGCGGAAGACGTTGACGCGAAAACGGCCGCCGCTTGCCGAGACGTAGGAGAAGTCGACGTCGTGGCCCTTGCGCAGCTGCTCCAGGTTGGGACGGGTCATGATCTCGCCCACGTAGCCTTCCAGTTCGGACTGGCTCAGGTCGCGGAACTTGATCGGCAGCAGATCGCCGTACATCCGCAACATCGGCGGCAGCCCGACGGCGAAATGGATGTCCGAGCACCCCTGGTCGGTACCCAGCTTGAGGAAGGCGTCGATGCGGGCCATGTGAAGGGGCTACTGGCCGCTGGCTGCTGGCAGCTGGCCAGAGGCAGGCGCCACGGCGTTGCGCGCATCGCAGATCGAAGCTTGAAGTCCGTTGGTCGGCATACGGGCGGCCTGAAGGTTTCCTGCCTACAGCCTACAGCGTTCCCGCTTCCGCTCGCCAGCCTGGGCATCGAACTGCAGCCAGAGGCAGGGTGTGGCGCCTTTCTCTTGATCTGGCCAGTCGCCAGCAGCCAGGCGCCTCCTCAGAGCGCCGTCTCCAGCGCCAGCCGCATCTCGTCCATGCTCTGGAATCGCTTCTGCTTGTCCACCGACATGGACTTCACGACGATTTCCGCCAGCGCCTTGGGCAGCGAGGGATTCACCTCAAGCGGTGAGCGGGCTTTACCCTGAACGTGCTGGTACATGACCGACATGTGGTCGCCACGGCTGTAGGGCGGCTGGCCCGTCACCATCTCGTACAGGATGACGCCGAGGCTGTAGACATCTGCCCGCTCGTCGACCTTCTTGCCGAGGATCTGTTCGGGCGCCATGTATTTGGGCGAGCCGATGACGTAGCCGGTCTTGGTGAGCTGCGTATCGCCTTCCTTGTGCGCGGCGGCGACGCCGAAGTCCACGATCTTCAGCAGACCCTCGTTGTTGATCAGCACGTTCGCGGGTTTCAGGTCGCGATGCACGATGCCGGCCTGGTGGGCGACTGCCATGCCCGTGGCGATGTCCATGCCGTACTGCACGGCGCGGCGCAGATCGAGCGGCTTCTCGTTGACGATCTCCGCTCCCAGCGTGTGCGACGGGAAATACTCCATAGAAATGGCGTAATTTCCGCGCATGAACAGGAAGTCGTAGATGCGGATGACGTTGCGGTGCGTGATCTTGCGCGAGTAGCGCAGCTCGTGCACGAAGCGCTTCATCATCTCCTCGTCCTGCGACACGTTCGCGTTCAGGAACTTGAGGATCAGCCGCTCTTCGACCACGGTGTCTTCGACCAGCAGCACGGTGCCGAACGCGCCCTTGCCGATCTTCTCGATGTACTTGTAGCGGCCTTCGAGCACTTCGCCGGGTTTGAGCGCATTGATGTCGAGGCGCTGCGTGCCGATCGCCGATTCCTCGGCCTTCTTGATGACCGCGTCGACGTCGCCCTTCTCGATGAGCAGGGTGCGTGCGGCCGCAGCCGCTGCCGGCGTCTCCGCCGCGGTTCCAGGACGAGTAACGCGCGTCTGGGCGGCCTGGGCGGCGATGGCGCTGCTGGCGTAACGATTGTCGATGTCGTCGACCGCCTGGATCGCGACATTGACCAGCGTCTGGTCGGTGGCGGTCGAGCCGATGGAGGCAATGCGGCTGCGCACCGTGTCGGCGCGCTTGTCGTCGGCCAGCCGCGCCAGCGCGCCGATGGCTTCGACCTTGATTTCCTTCTCGGGACGATCGAGCAGCGTGACCATCTGGTCGACGACGCGTGCGTCGCCGATCTTGCCGAGCGCGCGGATGACGGCCGGCAGCGCCCGGACATTGTCCGAATTCATGATTTCCAGCAGCACCGGTACGGCACGCTTGCTGCCGATCTCGCCGAGCGCGTCGATGGCGCGCTCGCTGACCCACCAGTCCTTGTCTTTGGTGGCTTCGAGCAGGAAGTTGACGGCGCGCTCGTCCTTGGTCTGATTCAGGATCTCGATCGCGGCGCGGCGCACTTCCTCGTCTTCGTCCTTGATGAGCTCGATGACGGCGTCGACGACGCGGGGGCCGCCGATCTTGCCGAGCGCATCGGCGGCGCGCGTGCGCACCCACCAGTCGTCGTCCTTGATGACCTGCAGCAGGTGCTTGATGTCGCGCGAGGTGCCGAGATGGTTCAGGACTTCGACGCCGGCGCGACGGGCGTATTCGTTCTCGTCCTTCAGTACCTCGATCAGGTACTTCATCGTGTCCGGATCCTTGGCGCGGACCACGACGTCGATGGCGCGGTTCTGCACTTCGATGTCCGGATCGCGCAGCATGTGGCAGACCGCGGCGATGTTGACCGGGCCGTCCATCCTCGCCAGCGCGTTCAGCGCAGCCTGACGGATGAGCTTGTTCGGATCGCGCAGCTGGGTCTGCAGCGCCGCGGACACATCAGGGCGGTTGAAGCGCGACAGGATGCCGATGATGTGCATCCGCGCCGTCGAGTCCTTGCCGTCGATGCGGCTGATGAGTTCCGGTACGGCCGAAGCATCGGTGAGTTCGCCGATGATGCGGAAGAGGGCGGCCTTCTCGTTCGCTTCCTGGCCGTAGGCGTGCTGCAGCAGTTCGCGGACGCTGAAACGGTTCTTCTGCGCCGCGATGATCTCGATGACGGCCGACTTGGAGACGTCCTCGCGCGCGAGCAGATCGATCAGCAGCGATGAGCTGTAGTTCGTGCTGGCCGTGAGCGCCCAGCCGACGGCCGCCACCGTGCGCGGGCTGCCATCGACCAGGCCCTGCGCCAGCAGCGGGAAGCTCTTGTTGTCGGCGAGCTGTGCAAGGATTTCGACGTAGGCGGCGGTTTCTTTCTTGTCCGCAGTAGCGACGGTGTCGAGGATTTTCGGGATGGCGCCCGGACCGATCTTCGCCAGCTTCTGGAACGCCTTCTGGGCATCCTGATGCAGCGGATCGCCGATGTTCCTGATCTCCGCGATCAGGCGTTCGGCTTTCAGGTCGGAAAAGAAACTCATCGAGTCGTCCCGGTATCCTTCGCTTCTGACCGGCTTTGAATGCGAATCGAAATTCGCCCCGGTTTCTTGAGCCAGATCCTCGCAAGCGTAACCGCCTCTGGCTGGGCCGAAAATGAACCTTTGTCCGGGGGGCATTCGCGCGCCGGGCGGCATTATGCCATGTCTGCGTGCGGCAACTGCCCAAGAAACATGAGAATTTCCCGGAATCGGGACATCCGTCATCGCTGCAATCGCCTGTCTGCGCAGCCTGCGGTCTCGATTACAATGCGCGCCCGCCGCGATCCGGCCTTGTCCGTGCGCAAATGCACTGGAAGAGGTCCCGCGGCTGATTCCAACGGGACGATGCATGACGACTGAGCGTGACATGGCGGTGCGCCATCTTGTCGAATCCTTTCGCGAACCTTGCCTCGGCATGGAGCTGGGTGCGGCGCAGGCGGTGGTCGGCGTGGATGCGTCGCAGCCCGATGTCAAAGTGCAGCTGCGGCTGGGCTTCCCGGCGAAGCGCTATGGAGCCGAACTCGCGGCGTCGCTCGCCGAACAGGTTCGCACGCTGGACTGGGTTCGCGCTGTCGATGTGCAGGTCGACTGGCGCGTGGAATCCCAGGCCGCGCAGGGCAATCTGCGCTCCATCCCCTCGATCCGGAACATCGTTGCCGTGGCCTCGGGCAAGGGCGGGGTGGGCAAGTCCACCACCGCGGCGAATCTCGCCCTGGCGCTCGCTCTGGAAGGGGCCGCCGTGGGATTGCTCGATGCCGACATCTATGGCCCGAGCCAGCCGCGAATGATGGGACTCGGCAGCGAGCGGCCGGTCAGTCCCGATCAGAAGTCGATGCTGGCGCCGGTGGCGCATGGCATCAAGGTCATGTCGATCGGCTTCCTGATCGACGAGGAACAACCGATGGTCTGGCGCGGCCCGATGGTCACGCAGGCGCTGGTGCAGCTGCTCGAAACCACGCGCTGGGGCGAACTCGACTACCTGATCGTCGACATGCCGCCGGGGACCGGCGACATCCAGCTGACGTTGTCGCAGCGTGTGCCGGTCAGCGGCGCCGTGATCGTCACGACCCCGCAGGACATCGCGCTGCTCGATGCGCGCAAGGGTCTGCGCATGTTCCAGAAGGTCGAGGTGCCGGTCCTCGGCATCGTCGAGAACATGAGCACCCACATCTGCTCGAACTGCGGCCACGAGGAACACATTTTCGGCGCCGGCGGTGGGCGCCGCATGGCGCAGCAGTACGGCGTCGAACTGCTGGGCGAACTACCGCTCGACATCCGCATCCGCGAACAGATGGACCGCGGCGAGCCGACCGTCGTCGCCGAGCCCGACAGCCGGCTGGGGCGTGCCTACCTCGATTTCGCGCGCCGCACGGCAGCGCAATTGGCGCGCCGCTCGCTGGTCCCGACGCCGGCATTCCCGTCAATCCAGATCGAAGACACCTGAAGCATCGCAGCCGTTGACCCCCGCGCGCGCCCCCTTCACTCTCGCGTCACCTCATCACCTCATCACCTCATCACTCAAAGCATGAGCATCAAAGCCGACCGCTGGATCCGTCGCATGGCCGCACAGGGCATGATCGAACCGTACGAACCGGGACAGGTTCGCGTCGCCAACGGCGGCCGGATCGTTTCCTACGGCACGTCGAGCTACGGCTACGACGTGCGCTGTGCGAACGAGTTCAAGGTGTTCACGAACCTCAACTCGACCATCGTCGATCCCAAGAATTTCGATCCGGCGAGCTTCGTCGACCAGGTGTCGGACGTATGCATCATCCCGCCGAACTCGTTTGCGCTGGCCCGCACGGTCGAATACTTCCGCATTCCGCGCAACGTGCTGACGATCTGCCTCGGCAAGTCGACCTATGCGCGCTGCGGCATCATCGTGAACGTGACGCCGCTGGAACCGGAATGGGAAGGGCACGTGACGCTGGAGTTCTCGAACACCACGACGCTGCCGGCGAAGATCTACGCCAACGAGGGCGTGGCGCAGATGCTGTTCCTGGAATCGGACGAGGTCTGCGAGACCTCGTACAAGGATCGCGGCGGGAAATATCAGGGACAGCGCGGCGTGACGCTGCCGAAGACCTGAGGCTCCGTCATCCCCGCGCAGGCGGGGATCCATCTTCCCTTGCCATTCGGGAAATGGGCGATTCGGGAA
>CAYWHG010000136.1:0-13002 GCA_964457865.1 uncultured Steroidobacter sp. | reverse complement strand
GCGGCGCATTGCGCGGCCACGGCCAGCAGCGGGCCGTTGTCGTACAGCATCTTTTCGAAGTGGGGGATCATCCAGTACTGATCGACCGAATAGCGCGCGAAGCCGCCGCCGAGCTGATCGTAGAGACCGCCTTCGGCCATGCGCGTGAGCGTGAGCGTCGCCATGTAGAGCGCGCGCAGATCCGGTTCATCGCTGGTGGCCGTTGCGCGCCAGGTGCGCAGCAGGAAGGCGAGATTGGTCGGATGCGGAAATTTCGGCGCGGTGCCGAAGCCGCCGAACTGGCTGTCGAATTCACGCGCCAGCATTTCGCGGGCGACCGCCACGGGCTCCGACGTCAGTTCGATGTCGTCTGAGGGCGCGGGCGGCGAGAGTTCGCTGAATGCCTCCTGCAGCGCCTGGCTCTGCTTCGCGATGTCATCCGCGCGCGTGCGATAGAACTCCGCGACCCGCTGCAGCAGATCCCCGAACGCCGGCATGCCGTGGCGGGATTCCTTTGGAAAATAGGTGCCGCCGAAGAAGGGCTGCTGATCCAGCGGCGACAGGAACATGGTCAGCGGCCAGCCGCCGCCGCGCTGGATCAGCATCTGGTGCGCGATCTGGTAGATCTTGTCGAGGTCCGGGCGTTCTTCGCGATCGACCTTGATGTTGACGAACAGTTCGTTCATGACCGCGGCGGTCTGCGGATCCTCGAACGATTCGTGGGCCATCACATGGCACCAGTGGCACGCCGAATAACCGATCGACAGGAGAATCGGCTTGTTCTGCTGACGCGCCAGTGCCAGGGCCTCGGGGCCCCATGGATACCAGTCGACCGGATTGCCGGCATGCTGCAGCAGGTACGGGCTGGTCTCGCCGGCCAGGCGATTCGACGGACCGCCGGAGGTCTTCGAAGGGTGCATGAGGACAGCGTCACTCGGCTAGAATCGCGGCACTATAGCGATGAACACTCCCAACGCCACCCATGCTGCCACTGTGACGGCCAATTCAGCCGACATTGCCGAACTGCGCCTCAAGCGCGGCGAGGATCGCCGTCTTTCCGCGGGCCACCTGTGGGTGTTTTCCAACGAGGTCGACACCGCGCGCACGCCGCTGACGAAGTTCCAGCCTGGCGATCTCTGTCGCGTCGTCAGCGACCGCGACAAATTCCTCGGCTTCGGCTACGTCAATCCGCGTTCGCTGATCAGCGCCCGCATCCTCGGGCGGGACCCGGATTTCCTGCCCGGCAAAACGCCCATCAAGTCGTTGTTCGTGCATCGCCTGCAGGTCGCACTGTCGTTGCGTCGAGCCCTGTACGAGCGGCCGTTCTACCGGCTCATCTACGGCGAATCCGATGGGCTGCCGGGTCTCGTGCTGGATCGCTTCGACGACGTGATCGTCGGCCAGATCGCCACCGCGGGCATGGAAGCGATGAAGGCCGACATCGAAGCCGCGGTCCGCAAGGTGATCGATCCGACCGCGATGCTCTGGAAGAATGACAGCGGTGCCCGCGAACTGGAAGGACTGCCCAGCTACGTGGAAACAGCTTTCGGCGAGTTGCCGGAAGCACTCACCGTGGAAGAGGGCGGCATCGCCTTTCGCGTCCCGGTGAGCGGGGGCCAGAAGACCGGCTGGTTCTACGATCAGGCGGCCAATCGGCTGGCGCTGCGCAAGTATGTGGGCGGCGCCCGCGTACTCGATGTGTTCAGCTACCTCGGCGCCTGGGGTCTCGGTGCATTGCGCGCCGGCGCGACCGAAGTGACCTGCGTCGATTCCTCCGCGAGTGCGCTCGAAAACCTGCAGGCGACAGCGAAGGCGAACGGCCTCAAGCCCAATGTGATCCGCGGCGATGCCTTCGACGTCATGGAATCGCTGCATGCCGAAAAGCGCCGCTTCGATGTCGTGGTGATCGATCCGCCGGCCTTCATCAAGCGCCGCAAGGATATCCCGAAAGGCGAGGCCGCCTACAAGCGCCTCAACCAGCTCGCCATGCAGCTGCTGGAACGCGACGGCATCCTGGTTTCATGCTCGTGTTCCTGGCACCTCGAACCCGACAGTCTCGTGTCGGCGATCCAGCGCGCGGCGCGGCATGTGGGCCGCTTCGTGCAGATCGTCGAAGTCGGCGGACAGGCGCCCGACCATCCGCTGCATCCGGCGATTCCCGAGACCCGCTATCTCAAGGCGTACTTCTGTCGCGCCGTGCATGAGTGAGGCGACAACCATCATGAGTCTGGAATGATCCAGTATCCCGCGATCGACCCGATCATCGTCTCCCTCGGCCCGCTGGCGATTCGCTGGTATGGACTGACCTATGTCTTCGCCTTCGCCGTCGCCTGGTGGCTTGGCCGGCGCCGCGCCGCGCAGCCCGGCGCAACCTGGAAACCGACCGATGTCGATGACCTGATTTTCTACGGCGCGCTCGGCGTCATCCTCGGCGGCCGCATCGGCTGGGTGCTGTTCTACGGCTTCGAACGCCTGATCGACGATCCGCTCATGATCCTGCGGATCTGGGAAGGCGGCATGTCTTTCCACGGCGGACTCGTGGGCGTGATCCTGGCCGAGATCCTGTTTGCACGCCGTCAGCGCCGCAAGCTGGTCGATGTGCTCGATTTCCTCGCGCCGCTGCCGGGCATCGGCATTTTCGCGGTGCGCTGCGCCAACTTCATCAACGGCGAACTGTGGGGCAAGCCCACGCAGGCGCCGTGGGGCTTCATCGTCGATCCGTCCACCCTGCATCCGTCGCAGCAGGCCGAGGCCTTGCGGATGTGCGAACGCTTCAATATCGATCCGTGCGTGCTGCAGGTGCATGCCTCGCAGCTGTACGAAGGCGTGCTGGAGGGCCTGGTCGTGTTCGCGATCCTGTGGATCTACACGGCGAAACCCCGGCCGCGGCTTGCGCCCGCGGGATTGTTTCTGCTCTGCTACGGCGTATTCCGGTTTGCGGTCGAATTCGTTCGCGTGCCTGACGAGAACCGCGGCTACCTGCTGTTCGACTGGATCACGATGGGCCAGATTCTCTCGACGCCGATGATCGCAGCCGGTCTGATCATGCTGGTCCTCGCTTATCGCCGGAACCAGCCCAGCGGCAACTTCACGACGAAGTGAACTGATGCGCCAATACCTCGACCTGCTGCGGCATGTGCGCGAGACCGGTGTCCGCAAAGAGGACCGCACCGGCACCGGCACGTTGTCCGTCTTCGGCTACCAGATGCGCTTCGATCTGGCGCAGGGCTTCCCGCTGGTCACGACCAAGAAGCTGCACCTGCGCTCGATCATTTATGAATTGCTGTGGTTCCTGAAGGGCGACACCAACGTCAAATACCTGCGCGATCACGGCGTGTCCATCTGGGACGAGTGGGCCGACGAGAACGGCGAACTCGGGCCCATCTACGGCAAGCAGTGGCGCTCGTGGCCGACGCCGACCGGCGTGGCCATCGACCAGATCAGTCGCACCGTCGACCTGATCCGCCGCAATCCGGATTCGCGCCGCATCATCGTCAATGCCTGGAACGTGGCCGAGCTGGAGGAGATGTCGCTGACGCCTTGTCATGCGCTGTTCCAGTTCTGGGTTGCCAACGGCAAGCTCTCCTGCCAGCTCTATCAGCGCAGCGCCGATATTTTCCTCGGCGTGCCGTTCAACATCGCCTCCTACGCGCTGCTGACTCACATGTTCGCGGAGCAGTGCGACCTGCAGGTCGGCGAGTTCGTCTGGACCGGCGGCGACACGCACCTGTACCTGAATCATCTGGATCAGACCGACGAACAGTTGACGCGTACGCCCTACGCAGCGCCGCGACTGGTCATCAAGCGCAAGCCACCATCGATCTTCGAATACGACTACGCCGATTTCGAAATCACCGATTACCAGGCGCATCCGGCCATCAAGGCGCCGATCGCGGTATGAGAACAGGTCAGCTGGCCGACTGGTCTGCTGGTCTCTGGTCAGAAAAAATCCCTCCCATTGGTTGAAGATAAATGCCGAAGAAGTCGCCTCCCCGGAAAGCCAAGCGCGCCGCGCCTCGCAAGAAGTCCAAGCCCGCCATCGTCAGTTCGCCGCTGGTCGAAGCACGCAATTCGCCGATTCATGGCAAGGGCGTGTACGCGATCAAGCCGATCAGGAAAGGCGCGCGCATCATCGAGTATCTCGGTGAGCGCATCTCGCACAGCGAGGCCGACAGTCGCTACGAGACGAAGCACGACGATGACGGTCACACCTTCCTGTTCATCGCCAGCAGTCGCACCGTGATCGATGCCGGCGTGAACGGCAACGATGCACGCTTCATCAATCACCACTGCAATCCCAATTGCGAAACGGTGATCGAGGGCAGCCGCGTATTCATCGATGCGGTGCGCGACATCAAACCGGGTGAAGAACTCGGTTACGACTACCAGCTCACCTGGGAAAGCACCGACGAGCCCGCCGAACTCGCGCTGTACGCCTGCCGCTGCGGCGCAAAGCGCTGCCGCGGCACCATGCTCGACCGCGAGCCGCTGGACAAGAAGAAGCCAGAAAAGAAAAAGGCAGCGAAGAAAAAGCCGGCGAAGAAATCAAAGAAGGCTGCAAAGAAGCGCAAGCGCTGATCTCCTGCCAGCAGCCCAGAGCCCAGTACCCAGCAGCCCATCCTCATGTCCTCACTCACCATCGTCGTCGCCGCCGCCGAGAACAACGTCATCGGCCGCGGCAACCAGTTGCCCTGGCGGTTGCCGGACGATCTGAAGCGGTTCAAGGAAATCACCCTGGGCAAGCCGGTCGTGATGGGGCGCAAGACCTGGGATTCGATCGGCAAGCCGCTGCCGGGACGCACGAATATCGTCGTGTCGCGGCAGCCGGGTCTCGCCATTGCCGGTTGCGTGGTGGTCGGTTCGCTGAATGCTGCGCTGGTGGCAGCGCGCGGCGCACCGGAAGTCATGCTCATCGGCGGCGCGCAGCTGTATCGCAATGCACTCACGATGGTCCAGCGCATCCACCTGACGCGCGTGCATGCCGACATCAATGGCGATACGCTGTTCCCCATCCTGGATCCGGCGCAGTGGCGCGAGACGATCGTTGCGGAGCATCCTGCCGACGAACGTCATGCCCACGCGTTCACCTTCACCATCCTCGACCGCATCCCCTCCGCATGACCGACAAACTCCGCTTCGATTGCAGCCAGTGTCCCGGCTATTGCTGCAGTCACGCGCGCATCGCCGTCAGCGACTACGACATCGCGCGCCTCGCCAAGCACTTCAACCTGTCGAAGGCCGAGGCGAAGAAGCGCTTCACCTATCACTACAAGACGAAGGAGGCAGACGAACAGATCCTGCGCCACCAGCGCGATCATGTTTACAAGACCATCTGCCGCTTCTTCGACACCGACGAGCGTCGCTGCACCGTGTACGAGGCGCGTCCCAACGTCTGTCGCAAGTACCCGTACGGCAACCGCTGCGGCTACTACGAGTTCCTGAAGTTCGAGCGCGAGCATCAGGCGGACGAGGATTACATCCCGTCGGCATGACGAGGCCAGTTGACCGTTGACAGCCGGATGCCGCGCTGACTGTCTCTATCCTGCCGTCAACGGTCAACGGTCAACCGTCAACCATTCCAATGCGTCTGAACAAGTACATCAGCGAAACCGGCATCAGCTCGCGGCGCGAGGCCGACAGCTGGATCGAGGCCGGGCGCGTGACCGTGAACGGTGAGGTCGCGACGCTCGGCACCCAGGTGGGCGAGGGCGATGTCGTCTGCGTCGACGGACGCCAGGTGGGTGCGGCGAAGCAGCATGTCTACATCGCACTCAACAAGCCGGTCGGCGTGACCTGCACGACCGAGCGCGATGTGCGCGGCAACATCATCGACTTCGTGCGTCATCGCGAGCGGATCTTTCCCATCGGCCGGCTCGACAAGGATTCCGAAGGGCTCATCCTGCTGACGAATCACGGCGACATCGTCAACGAAGTCCTGCGATCGGAGAACGATCACGAGAAGGAGTATGTCGTGACCGTGGATCGCCCGGTGACCGAGATCTTTCTGAACGGCATGGCGAGCGGCGTACGCATCCTCGGTACCGTGACCAAGCCGTGCCGCGTTCGTCGGGTCGGTCCGGCCACCTTCCGGATCATTCTCACGCAGGGCCTGAATCGCCAGATCCGCCGCATGTGTTCGTTCTTCGGTTACAAAGTGGTGCGACTGCAGCGCGTGCGGATCATGCACATCGAACTGGGTTCGCTGCCGGTCGGGAAGTGGCGCGAACTGACGCGCGATGAAGTCCGCGGATTGCTGCGCGATTCCGGGATCGAAGCGGGCTAGCTCTGGGACTTCCAGCCCCGATAACACCATTGGTCGGCTGGCGATCTGCGGCGCAGGGCATTACCCTTGCCGCCAGTTACGGCAGCCCTGCTTGAACCGCGTGGATACCGAATACGACCTGAAAACCCGAGTCACCGGCCTGGACTCGCTGCCGCTGCGCCGCTCCGGGGCGGACTGCCTCGTCGTCATCTACTCGCCTTCCCAGGCCGAACTCGGCCGTCGCCACATTCTGGACCGGCCCGTCACCAGCATCGGCCGCGGCCGCGACAACGACATCGTCCTGCCCAGCGACTGCGTCTCGCGCCGGCATGTGCGGCTGGAGCATCGCTCCGAAGGGCTGATCCTGGTCGATCTCGAATCCACCAACGGCACCTTCGTCAATGACGACTTCCGCGCCAGCGGCGAATACCCGCTGAAGCGCGGCGACCAGCTCAAGGTCGGCGACACGATCTTCAAGTTCCTGTCGGGCTCGGACGTCGAATCGCAGTATCACGAGATCATTTTTCGCATGACCGTCACCGACGGTCTCACGAACCTGTCGAACCGCAAGCAGCTCGACACCCTGCTCGCCGACGAAATTCCGCGCGCGAGGCGGCATGGCCGGCATCTGGCCGTGCTCATGCTCGATATCGACCACTTCAAGAGCATCAACGACACGCACGGGCACCTGACCGGCGATTCAGTGCTGCGCGGACTGGCGTCGATCCTGCAGAAACGCCTGCGACCGAACGACAAGCTCGGTCGCTACGGCGGCGAGGAGTTCTGCGCAATCCTGCCGGAGACCGACCTGCCCAGCGCCGTGTTCATCGCGGAAGAACTGCGCACGCTGGTCGCCGCGCACAAGTTCGCCGCCGAAGGCAAGGAAATCCAGGTGACGATCTCCATCGGTGCCGCGGTACTGGACGGCCCGATGCAGGCCGAGCACCTGTACAAGGGCGCGGACGACAAGCTGTACGAAGCCAAGCGGACTGGAAGGAACAGGGTCTGTTTCTGAGCGATGCAGAATTCATGCCTCTTGCCTCGTAAGTCGCATCCGCCGATTTCCCTCACACAAATCGAAAAATATAAATAGCTCGCGCGCTCCCACGTGAGCTTGAGTTCCCGCTATTCTTTTTTCACGTCGACCGCAAGATCGACAATCGAACGAACACGAAGTAGCGGGTGCTCGCACGTTCGGCGTGCGATGACTGGGAGAAGGAACATGCAACTCGATGGCTCACGCATGCGTTTGCGGCGACAGGCTGTGTCGATTTTCTGGCGCTTCATGCATGGCGTTCGTCGCGTACCGATCTTGCCTGGGGCGATCTTCACGGTATTGGCTTCATTCGCCGCGTTCGAGACATCTCTCGCCGCGGTCGGGCGCACACCCGGCTCGGCCGCCGTATCAACGAGCGGCACGGCTCAATACTCCCTGGCATTGGCACTGCCGCCTGGTCGCAATGGACTCACGCCGCAGTTGGGGCTGGTCTACGACAGCTCCAGCGGCCGCGGAGTCGCAGGCCTGGGCTGGTCGATCGCCGGCGCCTCGGTCATCGCTCGCTGCGAGACAACGGTGGCACAGGACGGGGTGGCGAAAGCCGTTCGCGGTGTACTGGACGACGGCTATTGCCTCGACGGCAATCGCTTGCGTCTCGTCAGCGGCACTTACGGCGTCGCCGGTTCTACTTACCGCACCGAACTCGACACCTTCAGCCGCATCACCGCGATGGGTGCGACCAACAACGGCCCTGCCTGGTTCAAGGCAGAGACCATCGATGGACTCATTCGCTACTACGGCGACACCGCGGACTCGCGTATCGAGTCGCTCGGCACGTCGACGGTACGCGCGTGGGCACTCAGCCGGATCGAAGACCGCAGCTACAACACGATCACCTTCACCTGGGGCGAGGACACGACCAACGGCGCGTTTCGACTCGAAGCCGTCGGCTACACCGGCAGCAATGTCGAGACCGCGCCGTACACGGTCGATTTCCAGTACCAGACCCGCGCTGACGTGAACGCGGGCTACACCGCAGGCAGCCGGGTTCAGGAAGTCCAGCGGCTGACGGTCGTCGACATCACCCATCTCGGTACGCTCGTACGTCGCTACGCGCTGCAGTACGACGTCTCGCCCGCGACGGCGCGAGAGCGGCTGACGAGCGTGCAGGAGTGTGCCGGCGCGCCGCTGGAGTGCCTGACTCCCACGACCTTCACCTACCACAACGGCTCGATCGGCTTCGGCGCGCAACAGACGCTGCTGGCGCCCAACCTGCCCAGCGCCGCCAGTGCCATCGACATCAACGGTGATGGTCGCGACGACGTGGTCTATACCGCCAATGGCACGCACATGATCGCCTTCGCCAACGCCGCGGGCGGATTCAACGCACCGATCAACACCGGGGTCGCCATGCACGCCGGCTCGATCTACGGTGATTACAACCTCGACGGCAAGGCCGACATCCTTTCGCCGATCAGCGGCACCTGGTGGGTCAAGCTCGGCACGGCAAGCGGCTTGGCTGCCCCGGTGAACACTGGGGCGCCGGTCACCGCGACCGGCACAGGCGTCAACGCCGCGATGTTCGATCTGAATGCCGACGGGTACGCGGATCTGGTCTGGGCGGATCTCGTGGGGCACCAGGGTGGCGATGCGATTCGCTATCGCGCAGGGCTTGCCACCGGTGGATTCTCGGGCACGGTGCAGACGCTGGTGGGGCCGTACGCCAGCAACAGCCGGATTCTCGCGGTGTACTGGGGCACGTACCGCAAGCGCCTGGATTTCAATGCGGACGCCAATCGTGACTTCGCCGTGGCCATTGAGTACCGCACGTCGACCCAGCCGCCGCTGGCGCTGCCGAACGAACCGATGCAGACCTCACAGGCCGCTTCGACAGATGAGCAGCAGGCGGCGGCCGCGCCCGCCGTCACCTATACCTACAGCTACCGGCTGCGGGGTCATTGTCTGGGCGCCAGCTGGTGCTGGAACGGTCCGCAGGGCCCGAGCGCGGGCAATGGTCCGAACTTCGGCGACTACAATGGTGACGGCAAGACCGATGTCTTCTACTGGCACCAGGATGGCCGCTACCACTACGTCTTCAGCACGGGCGTGGGGACCACGTCGGAGTTGATCGGCCCGGTGGCCTCGGGCTATGGCGACTGGACCGTGGCCGACTGGGACGGCGACGGCTTCGACGATGCGATCACCCCGCATCCAGGCACGAACACCTGGCATGTGATGCGCTCGAACGGCGTGTCGTTCGATACCCCGTTCAATACGCAGGTGCCGTTCACGGGCGGCGCCTCGATCTATACGCCGCAGGTGGTCGACCTCAACGGCGATGGCGTCGACGACCTCGTGTACGGGTACTACGTGGGCGTATCCGCACACGCCTTCTATTATCACCTGCGCACGCTCACCACCGCCCCGCCGGACATGATCAACACAGCCGAAGACGGCTACGGTACGCGCGCTTCGTTCACGTTCTCACCCATCGCCAATGCGGCGGTCTATACCAAGGGCAGCGGCACGCCGGCACCCACGCTCGATGTCGCCGCGGGCATGTGGGTGGTGAGCCGCCTGTCGCGCACCGATGGCTCCGGCACGAGTGCCGAGGCAGCGGTGGATTTCAGTTACGTCGGTGCGCGCCGGAACACTCAGGGTCGCGGTTTCCTCGGCTTCGAGAAGCGCATCTCGATCGATCGCGCACTGGGCCATGACATCAAGACCATCGAGACGTTCAGCCAGACGTTTCCGACCATCGGCGCATTGACGAGTGTGGAAGTGCAGCAGTCCGCCGGCTCACGGATTTCCTACCAGAGCAACACCTGGGTGGCGCACTCGGGCGGAACGACCTATCAGACCTACGCCTATCCGTACGTCAGCGCCTCCACGCTCGATCAGCATGACCTGGCGAACGGCCAGAAGATCGTATCGATCCACACCTCGGCGACGGTCGATCCGACCTCGGGCCTTGTGACTGATTCCACGCGCACCACTACCGAAATCGCGGGCGGTCTGTTCACGAGTTCGTACAAGACCGAACGCGTGCAGCACACGTCCGTCCTGAATGACACTGCGAACTGGTGCCTCGGTCGCCCGACGACGACCGTGGCGACGAACAGCCACACACTGAACGATGGAACGGCGATCACACGCACCACGGGCACGATGTGGGACGCCGCGCTGTGCCGTGTTACGCAGACCACGATCGAACCCGGCAGCGCCACCCTGCAGCTCACGACGACCTACGGCTACGACGCGTTCGGCAACGTCAGCACCCAGATCGTCGCGGGCGCGGGTGTCGCTTCGCGGACGACGACCGTGAACTGGGGCACCGCGGGACGGTTCCCGACGATGGTCACGAACGCCCTGAACCAGACGACGGTCAACACCTGGAACGCGGCACTCGCGGTGCCGAGCAGCACCACCGATCCGAACGGCCTGACGACGAGCTGGCAGTACGACGCGTTCGGCCGGCGAACCAGGGAGACGCGGCCCGATACGACCTATACGACCTGGACACTGGCCGCGAGCGGTCCTGGATGCGATCCGCGCGCCAGGTACTACGTACTGGAAACGCCGTACACCACGAGCGGCAACGCGATCACGTACAACTATGTCTTTCTCGACCGGTTCGATCGGCCCGTCAACGAATATCGCTGGTCGTTTGCGGGCAATAGTTACGACACGGTCATCCGCAGCTTCGACGCGCGCGGCCGGCTGGCGAGCGAAGGCATGCCGTACATTTCCGGCGGGTGCGGCTCTTATTCATCGCCGTACGTGGCGAGCTATCAATACGACGTGCTCAATCGCGTCACGCAAGTATCGCGCCCGCTGTCCGACTCGGTCCCCACACTGCAGACAACGTACCTCTATCACGAGGGTCTGACGACACGCATTATCGATCCGCTGGGCAAGCAAGCAACAAGGACGATGAGCGTGGTGGGCAGTATCGCCCGATCGGCGGACCACAATGGTTACTACCAGCACTTCGACTACGACGCCTTCGCCAACCCGGTACGCGTGACGGACAGCCTGGGCAACACGCTGCAATCGAACACCTTCAATGCCCGGGGAATGCGCACGGCGCACACCGACATGGACGCGGGCGGGCGTAGCTTCGTCCCGAATGCGCTCGGTGAGGTGAGCTCGCAAACCGATGCCAAGTCACAGACTACGACGTTCGCCTACGACCTGCTGGGCCGCATGACGTCACGGACCGAGCTGGAAGGGAGCAGCACGTGGGTCTGGGGTACATCCGCTGCGGCCAGGAACATTGGCAGGCTCCAGTCTGTGTCGGGCGGCGGATACTCCGAGAGTCTCGTCTATGACGGCTACGGGCGGCTGCAGACCCGCAACATCACCTCCGATACGAGCTATGCCTTCGACTACAGCTACAACACGCTGGGAACGCTCGACACGCTGACCTATCCGGTAAGCACGACCGGCAACCGCTTCAAGCTGCAATACGCCTATCAGAACGGCCGACTGTGGAAGGTCGGCAACTTCGCCTCGCCGTATACGACGTTCTGGCAGGCGAACAGCGTCGATGCCCAGGACATGTCATCGACGAAATCCTCGGCAACGGCCTGCAGAGCGTGCGCGGCTACGATCAGGTCACGGGGCTGATCGACTACGTGCAGTCGGGCCCGAGCGCCAATGGCACGATCCAGAACCTGACCTACGAATGGGATGCGGTGGGCAGTCTCAGCCGGCGCATCGATGTGCGGCAGGGCCTGACCGAGGCGTTCTACTACGACGATCTGCATCGACTCGACTACTCGACGCTCAACGGATCGACCAATCTCGATCTGTCCTACGACGCGATGGGCAACATCACCTATAAATCGGATGTGGGGAACTACACGTATCACGCGACGAAGAAGCATGCGGTTGCCAGCACCGCGGGTGTCCTCAATACCTGGTACACCTACGATGCCAACGGCAACATCGCGCTGAGAAACGGACTGACGCACACCTGGTACAGCTATAACCTGCCGAAAAAGATCGTCTACTCCGGCGCCTACAGCGAGTTCTGGTACACCCCGGATCGCAGTCGGCGCCGCCAGTTCATCAGCGAAGGCGGCAACGTTCAGAACGTCTACTACGTCGGCGGACTGTTCGAGAAACGGGTGGTGGGCACCAACACGGAATACCGGCATCTGATCCTGGGCGGCAACGGTCCGGTCGCCTATTTCGAACGCACCCACACCGGCGCCACCTCCACGAGCTACATCTCGACCGACCATCTGGGAGGCACCAGCGTGCTTACCAATGCGGCCGGGGCTCGGCTGGTCGAGGAGAGCTTCGATGCGTTCGGCAAGCGGCGCAACGGCGCAACGTGGTCGGGGACGCCGAGCGCGGGCGATATGTCGCAGATCGCCACGACGACGCGCCGCGGGTTCACGTTCCATGAGCATTTGGACAACCTGAGTCTTATCCACATGAACGGGCGGGTGTTCGATCCGGTGATCGGAAGGTTTATGTCTGCGGATCCGTTCATCGATGGGCCGGACTTGACGCAGGGATGGAACCGCTATTCATATGTGCAAGGGAGGGTGATGAGTGCGACGGATCCGAGTGGGTATGGAGCACGGCGCTTCCGGCGCCCTGGATATATCAGCGGATTCTGGGATTACATTTTTGACCCCGCGGGGATCAGGAACGTCATGGATCAGCTGCAGCCCTCATTGGTGGGAGCATCAATGAATGCGTATTCCGCCGATGTCGGCCGGTGATTCCGCGTGATGGCGGCCACCTGTTC
>CAYWHG010000135.1:0-13452 GCA_964457865.1 uncultured Steroidobacter sp. | reverse complement strand
CCGACCGTCAACCGTCAACGGACAACTGTCAACCCGCTTAACTAAGCGCCATTGGTGCTAGGGACGATCCAAAAAACGGGAGCATTGAGCTCCCGTTTTTCTACCTGGAGGCCTAGCACCTAGGGCCTAGCGCCTCGTCCATCACACCGGCGGCCTGCCCCGCATCGCCCCTGCCACCAGCGCGACCAGGGTCAGCACCAGGAAGATGAAGAACAGGATCTTGGCGATGCCCGCGGCAGCGCCTGCGATGCTGCTGAAACCCAGCACCGCCGCGATGATCGCGACAATGAAGAACGTAAGTGCCCACGACAACATGATGACCTCCTGCCCATAACGAATTCAGACTCTCTGCCACGCAACGCCCGAGTAGTTGACGGGTTCCGGCGGGCGCCGGCCAAATCGCGCGGGAACCTTGCGCAGGTCGTGGACGTTTCGCCGACGAACGAAAAGTCCCAGACTCTTCCCAGACTCTTCAATTGAGTCGACAACAGACAGCGGAGAACGCATGAACATGAAGCCCCTGATGCTGGCAGCACTTGCCTGCACGATGACCCTCGGTATTGCGGCCTGCGAAAAGAAGGGCCCGCTCGAACAGGCTGGCGAGGAAATCGACGAGGCAGTCGACACCATGAAGCGCGGCGGCCAGGAATCGACGGAAAACAAACTGGACGATGCCGTTGATGACGTTCGCGAAGGCATCGACGATGCCGCGGACGAGCTCAAGAAGAACTGACCGGCCACGCCATCCCGATCAACGGGGACACGCGAATAACAGCTGCAAGCCAGGTGCCGCGTGTCCCCGACACCGCGATTGAACCATCGACTGTACCCCGCGTTCGCCGCACTGCTGTGCTGCGCATGTGCCGCTCCCAAGGCGCGACCGGTCGATCCAGCAGCGGTGACGCCGGCCGTCGTCGTCGCTTCAGGCGCGCTGAGTGCCGCCCGCAGCGAACAACTCATCGAACGACGTGTCGGCAGCGAATACGACGATCCGCATGTCCGCGAACTGATCGACGCCTTCCGGGCGCAGGCCGAGGCGCCGCTGATCGCCGGCAATCGCGTGGACCTGCTCATCGACGGACCGCAGACGCTGCAGGCCATCCGGCGCCGGATCGAAGCCGCGCAACACAGCATCCATATCGAGACCTACATTTTCGCGAGCGACGACATCGGCAACGAGTTCGCTGATCTGCTGATCGCCCGCCGCCGCGCCGGACTCGAAGTGCGCGTGATCTATGACGCGGTCGGCAGCGTCACGACGCCGGGCGAGTTCTTCGACCGGATGCGCGAGGCCGGCGTCGAGGTTCGCGAATTCCGTCCGCTCGATCCGGTGCGCACGCCGCTGCCGTGGAAGATCAACAACCGCGACCATCGCAAGATCGTCGTCGTCGACGGCCGGATCGCGTTCACGGGCGGCATCAACATCAGCAGCACCTATGAAAGCTCTTCGGCGACGCGCCCTGGCCCGGAAGCCGGTCGCGACGAAGCCTGGCGCGACACGCATGTCGAAATCGCAGGTCCGGTCGCCGCCCAGTTCCAGGCCTTGTTCTTTGCTACCTGGACGCGCGCGGGCGGCAAGATCGACAACCAGACATCGCTGTATTTCCCGACCATCGAACCCGCCGGCGGCGAACTCGTGGCCGCGGTCGCCACCGATGCCGACGACAAGTCCGAAGCACGCATCTACGCGACGTATCTCGCAGCCGTGCAACATTCGACCCGCCGGCTGTGGCTGACCAACGCCTACTTCGCACCCAACAAGGAACTGCGCCAGGAATTGATCGCCGCGGCGAAGCGCGGCGTGGACGTGCGCCTGATCGTGCCGGGCTTCACCGACTCTGGCCTGATCCTGCACGCCTCACGCAGCACCTTCGATGAACTGCTCGCCGGCGGCGTACGCATTTACGAACAACGCTATGCGTTGCTGCACGCGAAGACGGCGGTGATCGACACGGCACTGTCGATGGTCGGCTCCGCCAACCTCGACATGCGCAGCTTCCTGCACAACAACGAAGTGAACGCCGTGGTCGTCGGCTCGGGATTCGCGAAGAAGCTGGAAGCCGTGTTCGAACGCGACCTGAAAGACTCGCGCGAACTCGATCTCAAGACCTGGCGCGAACGTCCCCTCACCGACAAGATGAAGGAATCCGCGAGCAAGCTGCTGGCTTACTGGTTGTAAGAGTAAGAGGGTTCACACGGAGTTCACGGAGGACACGGAGGTCGAAGAGGAGAGTCGGATTTCTCTGTTCTCCGTGTCCTCCGTGAACTCCGTGTGAAACCCTCTTACTCCCCCGGCGGAGTGCGCCTGCTGCGCGACCAGTACGCCGATGCCGAATGCATCATGTAGTTGCCGGTGGCCTTGATCCTGCGCAGCCAGTGCCTGGCCCAGGCGAATTCGAGGCCGAGGATGGCGAGACCTGCCGGAATCACGACGATGGCCGGTCCGGGAAAGACGATCATCAATATGCCGATCAGCACCACCGTGCCGCCGACGACGGCGATGGCGCAGCGCCGCGCCCATTTGTAGGTGATCTGCAGGAAGGCAGGCACGACGTGATCCAGCTCCGCGATTTTCCGGGGTCTGATCTCAACGAAAAAACGTTTCGATCAGTTCCGCCACGGCTGTCGGTTGCTCGTGATGCATCATGTGTCCGGCGCCGGGTATCGTGATCGTGCTGACGTCGCGAAAGATCGACTGCAGCTTCTCGGGTGCAATTTCGCCATCCATGCGACGCGCCATCTCGGAGGCATCGCCGACGACGTACAGCATCGGGGCCGTGATCTCCCTCCAGCAGGCTTCCGCCTGCTCGCGCTGGTACAGCACGGGATTGGTCTGTTTGTGTCGCGGATCGGCGCGCAGCTCCACCCTGCCGTCACTGTGCTGCATCGCCCACGCGCGTGCGATGAAGTCGATGCGGTCAGCCGGCGTGCGCGGATTGCGCCGCGCCAGCACCTTCTCGAACCGGGCGAAACTGTCATAGGTGGCGAATGCATTGCCGTGCACCAGTTCGTCGAGCCATTCGCGATAGCGCAAGGGCGCCTGATCCGGCGTCGTGCGTTGCAGCCCGAAACCTTCCAGGCTGATCAACCGGCTGATGCGCCCGGGACGT
The DNA here is from genome assembly GCA_964457865.1 of uncultured Steroidobacter sp. Lineage (GTDB taxonomy): Bacteria > Pseudomonadota > Gammaproteobacteria > Steroidobacterales > Steroidobacteraceae > Steroidobacter. The sequence goes on along the minus strand of CAYWHG010000135.1, from coordinate 10,342 downwards.
ACGCCCGCGTACATCAGGGCGACATTGCCGCCCATGCTGTGACCCACCAGACGCACGGGCCGATCCGGCACGAGATGACCGAGCATGGCGTCCAGGTCCGCCAGGTAATCGGGAAACCAGTAGCCGTCCTCGGGCCATTGCGTCCGCCCGAACCCGCGGGCGTCGAAGGCGATCAGCGTGCGGCGCTGCGACACTGCATCGACGACGAACTGCCAGGTCTCGCCGGTATCGCCCCAGCCATGCAGCAGGACGATGGGATCGGGATCGCTGCCGGGCCAGCGATAGATCTGGAAATCGAGACCCCGCAACCGGACGGTTTCGAGAACGGGTGCGCGACAGACGACGTAGCTCATGGACACACGAAGGAAGGCGGTATTGCGTCAGCGATGCCCGCTGACCGCGCAAACAGAAAGGGCGCCGGCGAATTCGCCAGGCGCCCATCGACAACAAGCTCGGCAACAACCCGGGACGGCAACCTCAGCAGCATCACTCCGGAATGCGGACGATGCTCGCCAACGTACCCATCGAGTCGTCGCTCGACGGTTCGGCCGGTGTCGGCGCAGCCTGCACCACGAGGGGTGCCGGTGCCTTCGGGGTCTTCCTGCGCGGCTTCGCCCTGGGCCTGGCTTTTACTTTCGCCTTCGCCTTGGTCTTGGCCTTCACTTTGGCTTTGACCTTGCTCTTGCCGGCCTTGGCCTTCGCTTTTGTCTTCGCCTTTACCTTGGCCTTCTTTTTGGCCTTCTTCTGCGGTGGGCGAACGATGCTCGCCTTGACCTTCTTTTTAGCCTTTTTCTTGCTGGCCTTCTTGCCCGCCTTCTTCTTCGTCGCCATGAGTCACCTCCGGGTCAGTCCCCGTGTTTCGATCCATGTTGCACATTGTGGCGTTAAACGCCGCTTTCGATATTACACGCACCGCAGTCGCTGGTGCATGATGCGTGCACAGCACGTGCGCCGCGCATTCCATGACCGACAACGATCCACAATTCGAAAGCATCGTGTTGCAGGCGCAGGCATTGGGTCCGCGCGAACGAGCGGACTTCGTACGCAAGGCATGCGGCGCCGACGAGACCCTGTTGTCACGCGTACTGCTGGTATTGAGCGAAGACGACCCGGCCGCGTGGGATGACATCGAGGGCGAAGCGCCCACCGGCGTCGCCATCGAGCCGCTCGAAGGGCAGCGGCTCGGTCCCTACCGCATCGTTCGCAAACTCGGGTCCGGCGGCATGGGCGATGTCTACCTGGCCGAGCGCGCCGACGAGGAATACCAGCAGCGCGTCGCCATCAAGCTGGTACGGGCCGGCGCCTTCACGCCCCAGATCCAGGGACGCCTGCGCACCGAGCGCCAGATCCTCGCCAAGCTGCAGCATCCGCACATCGCCCGGCTGCTGGATGGCGGTCGCGCGCCCGATGGCACGCCCTACCTGGTCATGGAATACATCGAGGGCGATCCCATCGATGTCTACTGCGACCAGCGCCGCCTGTCGCTGAACGAGCGCATCGCGCTGGTCCGCACCGTCTGCGCGGCCGTGCATTACGCGCACCAGAACCTGATCGTCCATCGCGATCTCAAGCCCAGCAACATCCTCATCACGCCCGCCGGCGAGGTGAAGCTGCTCGACTTCGGCATCGCCAAGCTGCTCGATACGCGGCATTCGGCGCATACGCTGGCCGTCACCCACATGGACTACCGGGTCATGACCCCGGCGCATGCCAGTCCGGAGCAGGTCCGCGGCGACACCATCACCACGGCCAGCGATATCTATGTGCTGGGTGTGCTGCTGTTCGAACTGCTGAGCGGCCGCAAGCCGTTCCAGTTCGTCGGCAGCCGTCTGACCGACATGGAACGCATCATCTGCGAACAGGAACCGCCACTGCCCAGTGCCATGGTGGACCGTGCGCGACAGGAATCGCCCGAGGCGCTGGCCTCGATCGTCGCCTGCCGTTCGACCACGGCGAGCCGGCTGGAACGCGATCTGCGCGGCGACCTCGACAACATCGTCCTGATGGCGATGCGCAAGAACCCGCTGCGCCGCTATCGCTCGGCCGAGCAACTATCCGCCGATCTCGACCATCATCTGAACGGCAAGCCGGTCCAGGCGACCCGCGACAGCTGGCTCTACCGCACCCGCAAGTTCGTCGCGCGGCATACGCTGCCGGTGGCGCTGTCGGCCGCCGCCATCCTGCTGCTCGCCACCTTTGCCGTCATCACCTTCATCCAGGCACGGCACCTGGCGCGCGAGCGCGATGTCGTCGCCGCCGAACGGTCGCGGGCCGAGCAGGTGTCGTCGTTCCTGGTGGAGCTGTTCCAGTTGTCGGATCCGTCCAAGAGTCGCGGCAACCAGGTCACGGCGCGCGAACTGCTCGACATCGGCGCGCGCCGCGTCAATGTCGGCTTGGCCGATCAGCCCGAGACGCGCGCCACCCTGCTCGGCACCATCGGCCGCGTCTACAGCAGCCTCGGGCTGTATCCGGACTCGGTCGGCCTGCTCGAAGAAGCGCTCAAGTCACGCATCGCGATTCACGGACCCGAGCACGAGGAAGTGGCCGAAGCCATGGTCGCCCTCGGCGGCGTCCTGTGCGAACAGGGCAAGCTGGACGAATGCGAGCGGCAACTGAGCACCGCCCTGGCCATGCAGCAGAAACTGAAGGGCCCGACCGCCAGCGAGATCGCCCCGACGCTGCTCGCCTACGCCAAGCTGTCGCAGCAGCGCGGCGCACTGGACGTGGCGGAAAAGTATTACGAGCAAAGCCTCACGCTTTACCGCCGCAACGGCCAGGAGCGCTCCACCGAGGCGGCCTCCACCATGAACGAGATGGCCGGCCTGTACGTGTATCGCAGCGATTTCGCCAAGGCGGAAACGCTGTATCGCGCCGCCCTCGACATCGACCGGCAGTCGCTCGGCCAGGACCATCCGCAGGTGGCCATGCATGTCCACGACATCGCCGTCGCCTTGCAGATGCAGGGCAAACTGCCGGAGGCCGAACCGCTGTACGTCGAATCGACCCGGATGCTGCGGCGGATTCTCGGCCCGACACATCCGACGACGCTGGACGCGCTCGCCAACTACGGCCGCTACCTGCGCCGTACCGGCGATCTCGACCGCGCCGAACAGGTGCTGAACGATGTGCTGGCCAACGATCGCATCGCCCGCGGCCCGCAACATGCCTTCGTCGGCCATGACCTCGTCAGCATCGCGAACGTGCGCCTCGACCGCGGCAATTTCACCCGCGCGCAACAGGATCTGCAGGCCGCCCTCGATATCTACGCGAATGCCCTGCCCGCGGATCATCCCTATGTCGCCTCGGCGCTCTCGGCGCTCGGTCGCGCGCAACTCGGCCAGGGCGATGCACAGCAGGCGGAAAAGACCCTGCGGCAGGCGATTGCGATGGCAGAGAAATCGCTCGCACCGGACAGCACGCCGGTGATGGTCGCGAGCAATGTGCTCGGTCTGAGCCTGGTAGCGCAGGGCCGCATGAGCGAGGCCGAACCGCTGCTGAGCAGCAGCTATCCCACCATCGTGACGACGCAGGGCGAGGAAGCGGCGCTGTCGCGGCAAACGCGCGCAGCACTCGAACGCATCCGCACGGGGCGCTGAAGAGCCGGAGGTTCACACGGAGATCCCGGAGGGCAAAGAGAAGAATCGGAATATCTCCACGGGGGACACGGGGATCACGGGGAAAGAAGTCTTTCTGTTCCGAACCCCGTGCTCCCCGTGTCCCCCGTGGAGAACCTCTTCATCTCTTCTGATCTCCATGCCCTCCGGGATCTCCGTGTGAACCTCTTACGGTGACTTGCCGCCGAGGAACATCCGGTACGCCGGGTTATCCGTCTCCTCGGCATACACATATTTGAGTTCGCGTACGTGCAGGTCGAAGTCGACGCTTTCCGACGGCGGTACCTGGACGCCCGCCAGCACGCGGCCGTAGTCCGAGCCGTGATTGCGGTAGTGGAACAGGGTGATGTTCCAGCGCGTGCCGATGGCATGCAGGAACTTGAGCAGTGCACCCGGGCGCTCCGGAAATTCGAAACGGAACAGGCGTTCGTGCTCCACGCTGCCCGGATGTCCGCCCACCATGTAGCGCACATGCAGCTTCGCCATTTCGTTGTCGCTGAGATCGACGACCGGATAGCCGGTCTCGCGCAACTGGGCGATCACCTGTTCCTTCTCGCGATGACCTTCGGTGAGACCCAGGCCGACGAACAGATGCGCGGCGCCGTTTTCGTTGTAGCGATAGTTGAACTCCGTGACGCTGCGCCGGCCCAGCGTCTCGCAGAAGCGCAGAAAGCTGCCCTTCTGTTCGGGAATTTCCACGGCGATGGTCGCCTCGCGCTGGCCGCCGATGTCGCCGCGTTCGACGACGTGACGCAGGCGGTCGAAGTTCATGTTGGCGCCAGAGTTGATGGCGATGAACGTGCGTCCCTGGCAATGTTCGCGTGCCGCGTATTTCTTGATACCGGCCACGGCGAGCGCGCCCGCCGGTTCGACGATGGCGCGGTTGTCTTCGAAGATGTCCTGGATGGCCGCGCAGATCTCGTCGTTGCTGACGACGATCACTTCATCGACATACTGCTGGCACAGCCGGAACGGCTCCTCGCCGACGCGGCGCACGGCGACGCCATCGGCGAAGGTGCCGACGCGTTCCAGGCTCACGCGCTTGCGCGCCTGCAGTGACTGGTACATCGCGTCCGCATCTTCCGGTTCGACACCGATGATGCGGATCTTCGGAAACAGGTTCTTCACGTACACGGCGATGCCGGAGATCAGCCCGCCGCCGCCGACCGGCACGAAGATGGCGTCGATCTCGTCGCCCGCATGCTGGCGCAGGATTTCCACGCCGATGGTGCCCTGGCCGGCGATGACGTCCGGATCGTCGAAGGGATGAATGAAGGCGAGCTGGCGTTCGCTCATGAGCTGCATGGCGTGCTCGTACGCCTGGTCGTAGTCGTCGCCATGGAGCACCGCATCGCCGCCGCGATCGAGCACGGCACGCACCTTGATCTGCGGCGTCGCCACCGGCATCACGATGGTGGCCGGAATGCCGCGTCGTTTCGCCGCCAGCGCCACGCCCTGCGCATGATTGCCCGCCGAGGCGCAGATCACGCCGCGACTGGCGGCGGTCTGCGACAGATGCGAAATGCGGTTGTAGGCGCCACGAATCTTGAAGGAGAACACTGGCTGCAGATCTTCGCGCTTGAACAGCACGTCGTTGCCGAGCCGCTGGCTCAGCCGCGGCGCGACCTCCAGCGGCGATTCGATGGCGACGTCGTAGACGCGCGCCTTGAGAATGCGTTCCAGATAATCGTTGGACATGATGAATTGAGCGTGGCCAGGCCGGGTACGGTAGCAGGAAAGTAGGCAATAATACCGGCCCTCACCCTGCCGCTCCCTTCCCTCGATGCACGATTCCGACCGCGATCCGACCACGCGCCTGACCCGCCGGGACCTGCTGACCTCCACCGTCGGCGGCGCCCTGGCCACAGCCGCCCTGGGAACGGGCGAGACTGCGCACGCACAGTTCGAGCCGCCCGCCATCACCAAGGAATTGTGGCAGTGGGTACGCGTGCAACCGGTCGCGGATTTCCGCGACGCCTGGATGAACACGGCGAGCATCGCGCCCACCCTGCGCCTGGCGATGGCCTCCGAATATCGCGCGCGCGAAATCCAGAGCAATGAACTGCCCTCGTTCGCGAACGGCAACCGCTGGAGCAATGAAAGCACCCGGCTCGCCGGTCGCTTCGCGCGCTTCTGCGGCTGCGATCCCGACGAAGTGCTGTTCACCCGCGGCGCGGGCGAAGGACTGAGCCTGGTCGCCGGCGGTCTCGATCTGTCGAGCGGCGACGAAGTGCTCATGACGACCCAGGAGCATCCCGCTTCCCTGAGCCCCTGGCTGACGCTGGCGCGTCGTCGCGGCATCGTCGTCAGGCAGGTGGCATTGCCCGCGCAGCCGGCCACCTCGCAGTTGCTGTTCGATGCAGTGGCCGCGGGTTTCAGCGAACGCACCCGCGTGCTGGTGCTGAATCACATCCAGTATGCCGACGGCACCGTCATGCCCGTGCGCGAACTGTGTTTCCTCGCGCGCACCCGCAACGTCATTTCGGTCGTGAACGGCTCGCAGGCGCTCGGCGCCATTGCCTTCCAGCTAAGCGACCTGGCCTGCGATTTCTACGCCAGCGGCTTTCACAAGTGGCTGGCCGGATCGCAGGGCAGCGGCCTGCTGTTCGCACGACGGGAAATGCAGGACCGTCTGTGGCCCGTCGAACCACGCGGCTTCGATGCCTCGCCGCCCATTGCCACGCCCACCCGCTCGGCCGGCAACGACGATGTGCCGGCCGCCTTGCACCGCTTCGGCAACGTCGTGCCGCAGCTCTGGCCGGCCCTGCGCGGCAGCGAAGCCGCACTCGATTTCCAGGAACAGGTGAATCGCGCGCGTATCGAGGCGCGCATGCGCGAACTGGTGCTGTACGCACGCATGCGACTGCCGCAGGTGCCGGGCACCGAAATCCTCACGCCCGCGGCACCCGGCCTGTGGGCCGGCATTCTCACGTTCAGGATGCCCGGTCGCGACGCCACCCAGGTCGCGAGCGCACTCGCGCGCATCAATCGGGTCCATCTGGCCGCACTGAACTGGCCTGCGAGCGCCGATGCGCTGCGCCTGTCGCTGCACATCTTCAATTCGCACGACGAGATCGACCGGTTGATCAGCGGCCTGCAACACCTGCCGAAGCTTTAGTAGAAGAAAGAAGAATGGAGCGTTCCTACCTGCTGCTGACCGGCGCCCTGAGCGGACTGGTCAGCCTGCTCGCCCACTCGGTGATCTGGTCGATCGCCGAGATGCTGCATCCGCGCCTCCGGATCGCCAATGCGTCGAACCGTCAGCTCGACGTGCCTGACATCTTCCTGCACTTGTTCGCTGGCGTCGGCCTCGGTGGTCTGTTCTGGATCAGCTGGGGACTGGCCGCGCTGGTCGACGTGACGTGGTGGCTGCGCGGCCTGATCTTCGGCGGGCTCACCAGCGTGATGCTCGCGACACCGGCCATCATCAGCGCGGGCCGCGCCGGACAGATGAGCTCCGGCACCACCCTGCTCATTGCGAGCCGCTGGCTGACGACGTGTGTGATTGCGGGACTGGCGTGTGCGTGGAGCTGGCAGAGGGGAATGTGAGAAGGCGCTAGGCGCTAGGGCTCTTCTGGCTAGCACCTAGTGCCTAGCGCCTAGTACCTTTCATCGATCCAGGAACTCTTTCGCCACCGCCGCAAACCGCTGCGGTGCCGCGCTGAGGAATCCCTGTCCGTAGTCCGATAGATCCAGCATCGTGGATGCCGGCAGGGCCGAGCGGGCACGCGGCGCGGTTTCCCAGAATTCGTCCTTCAGGCGCATCACCAGCGTCTGCTGCCGCACCAGCGGCAGGCGCTCGCCGACCGCATATTCGGCCATCGCGGAAACAGCGCGGGCCGCCGACGCGCCGGCACGCAGCCGGTCGGCGAAATCGTCAGCCACCGCACTCACGGGCACGCCCGGACCGCGGGTCTCGAGCGCGCGACGCCAGTCTTCGACCACGTCGCTGCCGTCGTCGCGCATTGCCTGCGGCAGTACGGTCACGCGATCCTGCGGCGAATAGCCGGGCACGCCCCACAGCATCATGCGACGCACCTGCTGCGGACGGGCGATCGCCACTTCCGCTGCGGTCAGCGCACCGAGCTGATAGCCGAACACATCGACGGAACGCAGACGCAGGCTATCGAGGAAATCGCCGACCGCACCGGCGAGGTCCGTCACCGAGAACTTCGACGTCGGCGCATCGGAGGTGCCATGACCCGGCAGGTCGATGGCATAGACGCTGCGGTCCGCGCCGAGCTCGCGCAGCATCGGCGCGAAGAAGCGACCGGAGCCGCCCGCATGATGCAGACACAGCAGCGGCGTACGTTCATCGAAACCGCCGCCTGACGGATACGCAGTCCACACGTGCACCTGGCCGAACCGCGATTCGGCATAGGAACGACGGATGTGCACCGACGCAGGCTGCTGCAACGGAAGACGGCTGCGATGTTTGGCTTGAATCACTTTGAGGAAACCCTCGTTGGTTTGAGCGGCCACGCAGGCAACTGCGCAGCGTTCGACGATGAAGCGAATCTTACGTTCGCGACCGCGCATGGAAATGGATGCAGGTCTCAGGCTGGAAACCGCAGCATCATTTCGCGCCCGGGCAGGCAACTTACGTCACCTTCGATACACTCTTGGAATACGCACTGGCAGCCGAGGTTCCTGATGAGCATCACAGTTCCGGCAAGTCGCCGAATTAAGGGAAAACCGCATCCGGCGGTCTTTCTGTGGGCAATCCTCGCCGGCTTCGCATCGAGCACGGCGGTCGCGGCCGAGCCGTACACCGCCGAAGCCATGTGGAAACTGAAGCGACTCAGTGCCCCGGCGATTTCGCCGGATGGACGACTTGCCGTGGTGCCCGTGACGACCCATGACATCGACAAGAACAAGGGCGACAGCGATCTGTGGCTGGTGCCGACCAAGTCAGGAAAACCGCGACAGCTCACCAGCGGCGCCGCTAGCGATTCCTCGCCGACCTGGAGTCCCGACGGCGAACTCGTCGCCTTCGTCTCCAAACGCGGCGAGGACAAGGAAGCGCAGATTTATGTCATTCCGGTCGACGGCGGCGAAGCGCGCCGCGTCACCAACGTACCGACGGGCGCCGGCTCGCCGAAGTGGTTTCCGGATTCGCAGCGCATCGCTTTCATTGCCTCGGTGTGGCCGGAGCTCAAGACCTGGCCGGAAACGGAAGCACGTCTGAAAGAACGCGCCGACTCGAAAATGACGGCCAAGGTCTGGGACAAGGCGCCGTTCTCCTACTGGGATCATTTCCTCGACGATCGCCAGCCGCATGTCTACGCCATCGGCATCGACGGCGGCGAACCGCAGGCAATCACGCGCGACTCCGGCTATTCGCTGGATGTCGGCGGCGCCGATCAGCAGTCCTACGACATTTCCCCCGACGGCACCGAAATCGCCTTCGCCGCCAATATCGACAAGAGCGGCATCGATCCGAACTTCGACATCTTCGTGATGCCGATCGACGGCGGGCCTGCACGCAATCTCACCAGCGACAATCCGGCGGACGATGCGACTCCGCTGTACAGCCCGGACGGTCGCCTGCTCGCCTGGCGCAGCCAGCGCATCAAGGATTTCTACGCCGATCGCGCACGCCTGATGCTGTTCGAACGCAAGAGCAGCACCACGCGCAATCTCACCGAAGGCTGGGATCGCTCCGCCGACGGCGTTGTCTGGTCGCCCGATTCGCGTGCACTGTTCGGCACCATCGAAGATGCGGGTACGCGGCGCGTCTACCGGTTCGATATCGGCGGCGACACGCCACATCCCGTGACGGGCACCAGCAGTTTCAGCGCCCTGGCAATCGCAGGCAGCGGCCCCGTCATCATCGCCCTGCGCGAGAGTTTCTCGGAACCGCCGACGCTCGTGAGCGTCATCGCGCGCACCGGCGCGGCGACCAAGCTCAGCGATTTCAACGACGCCGCACTCGCCAATCTCACGCTCGGCAAGGTCGAAAGCGTCACTTATAAAGGAGCCAACGGCGACGACGTGCAGATGTGGGTGATCTATCCGCCCAACTTCACGCCCGACCGCAAATGGCCGCTGCACCTGCTGCTTCACGGCGGACCGCACAATGGCGTCACCACCGGCACGCAGTGGCGCTGGAACGCACAGGTATTCGCGAACTGGGGTTACGTAACGGCCTGGCACAACTTCCACGGTTCGAGCGGCTTCGGCCAGGCCTGGGCCGATTCGATCACGAAGGAATGGGCCGAACTGCCCTACCAGGACACGATCAAGGCGACCGAGTGGTTCAGCGCGCAGCCGTGGATCGATGCGGATCGCCTCTCCGCCGGCGGCGGCAGCTACGGCGGCTATCTCGCCAGCCTGTTGCTCGGCAAACCGCATCCGTTCAAGACACTGGTCGCGCATGCCGCGGTCTACGACCTGTACACGCACACCGCAACGGACTTCGGCGCGACGAAGCAGCGCCACGGCGAATACTGGGAAGACTTCGAGCGCCTGAACCGCAACTCCCCGCACATGTTCGCCGCAAACTTCAACACGCCGACGCTGATCATCCACGGCCAGCTCGACATGCGCGTGAACGTCAATCATGGCTTCGAGCTGTTCAACACGCTGCAGAAGCGCGGCGTCCCGAGCAAACTCGTCTACTACCCCGACGAGAACCACTGGATCCTCAAACCCCAGAACTCGCTGTTCTGGTACGAGACCAACCGCCAGTGGCTGGAGCAGTACAACAAGCCGGGCCCGGGCGAGGC
>CAYWHG010000134.1:1429-13466 GCA_964457865.1 uncultured Steroidobacter sp. | reverse complement strand
ACGGGGACAAGAAATTTCTGTTCCGAACCCCGTGCTCCCCGTGTCCCCCGTGGAAATCTTCTTCTTGGTGCCATCGTGTGAAATGCCTTCCTTCCTACTTCAGTTGCCGCCGTGCCTGCACGTTGCGGGCGATCGTTGCCAGTACGGCCATGCGCACGGCGACGCCGTTGGTGACCTGCTGCTGGATGACGGACTGCGGGCCGTCGGCGACCTCGCTGGCGAGTTCGACGTCGCGGTTCATCGGCCCCGGATGCATGACGATGGCGCCCGGATTGGCCTTGCGCAGGCGTTCCGCATTGATACCGAAGGCGCGGTGATAACTGGCTTCGTCGGGAATCTGGGCGCTGCTCATGCGTTCGCGCTGGATGCGCAGGGCCATGATCACGTCGACACCGGCGATCGCCTCATCGATGTTGCTGAAGCGCCGTGCACCGACGAACTCGCCGGCCTTCGGCATGAGATCGTCCGGCGCGGCGATGCGCAGTTCGCCCACGCCCAGTGTCGTCAGCGCCTGCCAGTCGGAGCGGGCGACGCGCGAGTGCGTGATATCACCCGCGATCAGTACCTTGAGCTTGCTGAAATCCGGCTTGTGCTGACGGATGGTTAGCGCATCGAGCAGGCCCTGGGTCGGATGCGACAGGTGCGCTTCACCTGCATTGAGGATGCAGACATTCGGTGCGACGAAGCCGGCGACATAGGCGGGCAGGTCGGGCTCGGCGTCGCGCATGACCAGGATGTCGGCATGCATGGCCTGCAGGGTGTAGATCGTGTCGAGCACGGTCTCGCCTTTCACGCGCGAGGACGTCTGCATGTCGAGGTTCACGACATCGGCGCCAAGGCGGTGCGCCGCCAGTTCGAACGACACGCGCGTGCGCGTGCTCGGCTCGAAGAACAGGTTGGCCACCGTGTGGCCAGCCAGTGTCTGATCGCGCGCCGGCAGTTCGTCGGGCGAGCGCACATAGAACTGCGCCAGATCCAGCAGCGCGGTGAGTTCCTCGCGGCTCAATCCTTCGAGCGTGATCAGGTGTCGCAGGCGACCGGTGCTGTCGCGCTGCACCGTGGCGCTGTTGAGAGTCGATCGGGCTTCGTTGCTCATTGTTTCGATCTTCAGGAAAGGCAGTTTCACACGGAGTTCACGGAGACAAGACAGGAGATTTTTCCGCGGGGAACACGGGGAACACGGGGAACACGGGGAACACGGGGAACATGGAGACAAGAAAATTCTGTTTCCGGGCCCCGTGCTCCCCGTGTCCTCCGTGGAGAATTTCTTTTCCGAAACTCTTCTCTTACTCCGGCTCGTCGAACCACCGTTCCAGCAGCACCTTGGCGGCGGTCATGTCGACATCGGCATGCGTCAGCCGGCGGCGCTTCAACCCCTGGGCGCGGGCTGAGCGCAGTTGCGCTTCGGCTTCGCGCGAACTCAGTCGCTCGTCGACCAGCGCTGCGGGCAGGTCGTAGCGGGTAGTCAGATCGCGGGCAAAGGCGCGGGTCGATTCGGTGAGGGACGTCGGCGTGCCGTCCATATTATAGGGAAGGCCGACGACGAGCCGGGCGGGACGGTATTCGTCGATCAGCTTGCCGATGGCGGGCCAGGGAATGGTGCCGTGACAATCCAGCGTCTTGAGGGGACGCGCCGTGCGCGTCAGCGTATCGCCGGCAGCGACGCCGATGCGTCGGGTGCCGTAATCGAAAGCGAGGATCAGTTGCGGCGTTGAGGAAATGGGGACATTCCTCATTTCAGCGGGAAAATAAGGAATGTCCCCATTTCCTCAGGCGTGTCCGGCGGTGGCGCTGAGAGTGGTCAGATCGACGCCGATCAGCCGTGCGGCGGCGTGCCAGCGCTGTTCGAAGGGTGTATCGAAAATGATGCGCTCGTCGGCCGGCACGGTGAGCCAGGCGTTCTGCGCGAGTTCGGCTTCGAGTTGTCCGGCCGCCCAGCCGGCGTAACCCAGGGCCACGATGGCCGTGCCCGGTCCGGTGCCGCTGGCCATGGCCCGCAGGATGTCGGGCGAGGTCGTCACCTGGATCTGCGAGGACACCTGCCGGGTGTGTTCCCAGGTGCCGCCGATCCGGTGCAGCACGAAGCCGCGATCCGTCTGTACCGGACCGCCCTGCAACACCGACTGCTGGCCCACGGGGTCGGAAGAGGCCGGCATCTTGAGCTGTTCGAACACGTCGGCCAGTTTCATCTGCAGCGGCCGGTTGATGATGATGCCCAGTGCGCCGTCGGCGTTGTGTTCCCAGATATAAGTGACCGTCTGGGCGAAATTGGCGTCCGTCATCGCGGGCATCGCGATGAGGAACTGGTTGGTGAGGAAGTCGCCGCCGGACATGGTGCGGCAAGTATCCGGCCCGACGGCGGCGGGCTCAAGGGGTCTGCAGCCCGGTGATGAGGTGATCGGGTGATGAAGTGATGTCGGAAGACATAAGACCCACCTGGTCTGGCTTTCTCACCCGCTCACTGCATCACCTTCGATCCTGACCCTCGCCGTAATCCGTCGATGCCGAGACCTTGCCGCCGCTGCCGCCGCTCAGGAACTGCCATTCATAGGCGAAGCGCAACTCGTCGTATTTCTTGCGCAGTTCGGTGGGAAACGGATCGAAGGGCGAGGCGAGTCGCAGGATCGAGATCGCGGCCTGGTCGAGTTCCTTACTTCCGCTGGAGCGGCGCACGATGATCTGGCCGAGGCTGCCGTCGGCGTTGATTGCGACTTCGAGCACCGGGTTGGCGGATGCCTTCGTATTGCGCGCGATCTGCGGGAAATTCATGGTCCCCAGTTTTTCGATCTTGCGTCGCCATGCATCGAGATAGGGCGCGATGATGGACTGGCGTGTGTTGGGGATGACCTCGTACGTGCCGTCCTGGCGGCCGCGCAGCCGCAGCGTCGTGTCCGTTGCATTGGTCGCGATCGGACTCGGGGCCGTCGGCGCCAGTGCCAGCGGCGTTTCGGCGGCGTGTGCGGGCGTGTTCTCGCCCGAGCGGTAGGAGACTTCGCTACGGTCGGCGCGGCTGGTCACGTATTCGTCGGCGCGCTGTCCGCTGGTGGCTTCGCGGTATTCGCTGCCCGAGCCGTCGACCATGCCTTCCTGCTGCAGCGGCAGGGTCGACGATGCCGGATTCGCCGGTCGCACTGCGTCATCCGTCGTGCCGGTGCCCTGCTGATTGCGCTGCGCCAGGTACTGCGCCGTCTGGTTGTCGGCGGCGCGCGTGTCGGCACCGGTCAGCAGCAGGACTTCGAGCGTCGGTGTCGGACCCAGCGGCGCTTTCGGCACGGCGAACGTCACGCCGAGAATGACGATGCCGTGAAACAGCGCCGCCAGGAACAGCGTCGTCGTCAGTCGATCCTTGACAGGCGCGAGCGTGTCGGCGGCGTCGTCGGGAAGAGCTTCGAAGGTCGTGGAGGACATGACGGTTGACGGTTGGCGGTTGAGCGTTGACGGCCAGAGCAGAGAACAGCAGAGAACAGCAGAGGATTCCGAATCCTACCGTCAACGCTCAACCGTCAACTGTCAACCTCTTCTCAATCGCATCCATCAGCAGACCAGCGATCTCGGTCTTGAACTGCTTGTCCAGTTCCCGCACGCCGGTCGGACTCGTGACGTTGATTTCCGTGACATAGCCGCCGATGACATCGAGGCCGACGAACAACATGCCGCGCTCGCGCAGGGTCGGGCCGATCTGGCTGACGAGCCAGCGGTCGCGATCGGTGAGTTCACGACCCTGCCCCTTGGCGCCCGCCGCCAGGTTGCCGCGGTTGTCATGCTCGGTCGGGATGCGGGCGAGCGCATAGGGCGCCGGCTCGCCATCGATGACCAGTACGCGCGAATCACCCGTCGTAACGATCTCCGGCAGGTATTTCTGCACGATGGCGTAACGGCTGCCGTAGTCCGTCTGGTTCTCGAAGATCACGTTGGCGTTCTTGTCGCCCTGGTCGATCACGAAGATCGAGCGGCCGCCCATGCCATGCAGCGGCTTGCAGACGGCCCGGCCGTGTTCGCGCAGGAAGGCGTGCATGTCCGCCATGTTGCGGGTGATCAGCGTCGGTGCACAGCACTGCGGGAACCAGGCCGTGTAGACCTTCTCGTTCATGTCGCGCAGCCCCTGCGGACGATTCACGATCAGCGCCCCTTCCTGCTCCGCCCGCTCCAGGATGTAGGTCGTGTAGATGTACTCCATGTCGAACGGCGGATCCTTGCGCATCAGGATGGTGTCGAAGGCGCCGAGCCGCGCCGTCTGTGCGTCGCCGAGTTCGAACCAGTCCTGCAGATCGTCGCGCACACGCACCGGACGCAGACGGCCGAAGGCCACGCCGTCGCGCAGCCACAGATCCTGCTGCTCCGCGTACCACAGCTCCCAGCCGCGCTGCTGCGCCGACAGCATCATCGCGAGCGTCGTGTCCTTGGCCGGCTTGATCGAGTCGATCGGGTCCATGACGATGACGAGACGGACGGTGCGGGAGGCGGGCATGAGATGGATCCTGAAAAAGCGCAAAGTTGACCGTCGACCGTTGACGGTTGTCGGTCAGAAGGAAATCGTTCCGACACCGGCTTGGATGACAGAGGTCCGATTCCGGCCGTCAACGGTCAGCCGTCAACCGCCAACGATCACGTGACCGGCATCACGCTGCCGCAAAGTGCGTGTGACGGGCTTCATATTATAGGAAGGCGGCCAATGGCAGGGCCCTGACCAATATGTTAAAAGTTTGGCCCATCGCGCAAGTCCCGTTGATTGCAGAAGATTTCCGCTGTCGTCGCGTGCACTGCAGGTGCTGCGGACAAGGCCGGTGAGAAACAAGGTGCGCGTGCCCTACGAGGAAAGTGATGGACAACCTGGCAACGAATGAGCCGCGGCTCGCAGGTCTGAAAGTGCTCGTCATCGACGACAGCAAGACCATCCGGCGAACCGCCGAAACGCTCCTCACCAAGGAGGGCTGCGAAGTCTTCACGGCCGTCGACGGGTTCGACGCGTTGTCCAAGATTGCCGATCACCAGCCCGACATCGTGTTCGTCGACATCATGATGCCGCGGCTCGATGGCTATCAGACCTGTTCGCTGATCAAGCACAACAAGGTGTTCCGTTCGATTCCCGTCATCATGCTGTCGAGCAAGGACGGGCTGTTCGACCGCGCGCGCGGTCGCATCGTCGGATCGGAGCACTATCTGACGAAGCCCTTCACCAAGGATGAATTGCTGAGTGCGATCGAGACGCACGTCGGGCAGGCGGTCCGGTAAGTTCCGGAAGGTACCCAATGCGCGGGCAGGCAGTCGCAGCAATGTCGGAGCGAGGTATGTCCCTGATCCTCATCGTCGATGATTCGCCAACCGAAGTGCACGTCATGCAGAAGGCGCTGGAAAGCCATGGCTACCAGACGGCTTCCGCAGGCGATGGCGCGGAGGCTATCGCCAAGGCCAAGGCCATGAAGCCGGACCTCATTTTCATGGATGTCGTGATGCCGGGCGTCAATGGCTTCCAGGCAACGCGCAAGCTGCAGTCCGACCCGGACACCAAGGCCATCCCGGTGATCATGGTCACTTCGAAGGATCAGGAAACCGATCGCATCTGGGGCATGCGCCAGGGTGCCGTCGATTACCTCGTGAAGCCCGTGTCCATGGACAAGCTGATCGAGAAGGCCCAGGCGGCGCTCGCCGACTGATCTGCCTGCATGAACGCCACCGCCGCCACTGCACCCGTCACCGTTGCGAACCTGCGTTCGCTGCGGGACAAGCCGTTCGAGCTGCTGCGCGAACTGGAGCGTCTCGCCCGTGTCGCGCTCGCAGGGCAAGGCCGCGATGCGGCGAACGAGCACGAATGGGTCGGCATCGCCTTCCGCGTCGGTTCGGAAAACTTTCTGGTCGCGCGCGACGAGACGCGCGAAGTGCTGGGGTTCCCCTCGGTCGTGACCCGCGTGCCGGGCGCCAAGCCCTGGATCCGCGGGCTGGCCAATGTCCGCGGCCAGTTGCTGCCGCTGGTTGATCTGCGCGCCTTCCTGGGCGGCGGCGTCACCACCATCGGTCGCGGCTCGCGCGTGCTGGTGGCCCAGCATCGTGAAGTGCCCGCGGGTTTGCTGGTGGACGAGGTTCAGGGTTTCCGTCGCTTTGTCGATAACGAATTCGGTACCACCGTGCCACCGACCCTGATCCGCTGCGAACGCTATCTCGCCGGCACGTTCCGCCGCGGGGCGGAGGGCTGGCCGGTTTTCAGTCTGCGCAGCCTGCTCGAGAGCCCGGAGTTCCTGCAGGCGGCAGCATCGTGAGCGCAGCCCAGGTTGTCATGAGAATCGAAGTGAAGGAATTCAGGCAGAGCATCGTCGCCGACGCGGTCGCCGCGGGCGTGTCGCAGCTGTCTGCGGAGTGGGCCCATGGCCGACGCTAACGCCAACAAGATGCACGGCGTGCGGTTCCTGCCGCTGCTGCTCGGCATCGCGCTGGTCTGCATTGTCATTGCAGTCGGACTGCTGCTGTTCGTGAACCGGGACTCCGGTCAGGACGCGCAGCAGGCGCGTCACATCAACGAAGTCGTGGCGCTGTCGCAGAAGATTCCGTCGCTGACGACGGGCGCGTTGTCCGGCAAGGTCGAGGCCTTCGATGCGCTGGCCAAGGCGCTCAGTCGCTATTCCAGGCTCGTCGAGACTGCCGGGCCGGAAGCCCGCAGCTTCGGACCGTCGGTCGAACTGCAGAAACTGTCGCAGACCATCCTTGCCTCGCGCGAAGCCACGCTGGCCGTGCAGAAGGCATCCACCGACGTGCGGGCGCTGGTGCCGCAGTTGCTGCAGTCGCTGGGCAATGTCGCCAGCGGTCTCGGTGCGAATGGCATCGAAGGCATGACGCGGCACATCGAGCGCTTCGAGCTCACGGGTCTGCGCCTGCAGCAGGACATGGAAGCGCTGGCCGGCGGTGTCGGCGATGCCTCGCTCATCGCGCGGCGTCTCGCTGACGGTATCGATTACATGGGGCAGGTGGTTGGCGGTCTCGGCGGTGAAGACGCCGGGCTCGGACTGACAAAGGTGACTGGCGCCGACGCCGAGGCGCGCCTGAAAGCCATGAGTGCGCTGTACTCGCAATTGAGTGGCCAGGTACGCACCGCCATCACATCTGCCGAACGTCTGCGGCTCGCCCGCGAAGCCGGCGTGTCCGCGGCCGCCGAAGCGGACAAGATCTACACGCACTTCCAGGACCGCATCGCCCTGCCCGGCACCGCCACGGGCGTGCTCGGCAGCAAGGCGCTGCCGCTGGCGCTGCTCGGCGTTGCGGCACTGTCGTTGCTCATTCTGGGAATGCTCTTCGCCACCGGCGGCGACATCCGCAAGACCGTGCAGACGCAGGCGAACAAGAACGAACGCAACCAGGAAGCGATTCTGCGCCTGCTCGACGAACTGTCGAGCCTGGCGGATGGCGACCTGACCGTGCAGGCGACGGTGACCGAAGACATCACGGGCGCCATCGCCGACTCGATCAACTACGCCATCGAAGCGCTGCGCGAACTCGTCGCCACCATCAACGACTCCGCGATCACGCTCGACGGCTCCGTGAAACAGACGCAGGACTCGGCGGGTCTGCTGGCCAAGGCTGCCGTGGCCCAGTCGCGCCAGATCGCGCTGGCGTCCGAGTCCGTTGCCGCCATGGCCGGCTCGACCGAGGAAGTGTCGGGCAATGCCGAACGTTCGGCCGACGTCGCGCGCCACTCGGTGGACGTCGCGCACAAGGGCGGCGACGCGGTGCGCCGTACCATCGACGGCATGAACGCGATCCGCGAGACCATCCAGGAGACCTCGAAGCGCATCAAGCGCCTCGGCGAGAGCTCGCAGGAGATCGGCAACATCGTCGAACTGATCAACGACATCGCCGAGCAGACCAACATCCTGGCGCTCAATGCCTCGATCCAGGCCTCCATGGCCGGCGAGTCGGGCCGCGGTTTCGCGGTCGTGGCCGACGAAGTGCAGCGACTGGCCGAACGCGCCGCCAACGCCACCAAGCAGATCGAAGTGCTGGTGCGCACGATTCAGGCCGATACGAATGAAGCCGTGGTGTCGATGGAGCGCAGCACCACCGACGTGGTGGGCGGTGCGCTGCTCGCCGAGAACGCCGGTGCGGCGCTGGAGGAGATCGAGCAGGTGTCGAACCAGATTGCGAGTCTGGTGCAGAACATTTCGGCCAGCTCGCGCCAGCAGGCTTCGGCAGCCCAGAACATCGCCCGCAACATGAATGCCCTGCGCGAGATCAGCTCGCACACGGCGGAAAACTCGGCGGCGACCTCCAACTCGGTGGGCAAGCTCGCCGAGCTGTCGTCGCAGTTGCGCAAATCGGTGTCCGGATTCCGGCTGCCGGACGCGGCCACGGGAGGCACGGAACTGCTGGCCGATCCGGCACGCAAGCCTGCGCCGGTCGCGCCGATCATTGCCGCTGCTCCGCCCGCCAAGAAAGTCAGCGGCCTCGCCCGCTGAGCGTCAACGGGAGTTGCACGAATGACCTCACGTCCGTCGCGCCGCGTTCAGGGAATCTGCTGACACATGGCTGAACTCTCCTCGCAGACACTGCATATCGTCGCGCGCGAGCTCAATACCGAGCTCAACGAGGCACGGGCAGCGCTCGAACTTTTCGGCGATCAGCAGGACAACATTGCACTGCTGCGCCGCTGCAGCGAGCACCTGCACGCCGTGCACGGTGCATTGCGCGTCTCCGAAGTCTACGGCGCCGCCCTGCTTGCCGAAGAAATGGGGCAGGCACTGCAGTATCTCGTCGACAACTTCGCCGAGAAGCGCCACCTCGCCGAAGGTCTCGATGCGCTCATGCGCTCGATGGTCCAGTTGCCGACGTACCTGGAGCGCGTGCTCAGCGGCGGTCGCGACATGGCACTGGTGCTGCTGCCGCTGCTCAACGACCTGCGTGCCGTGCGCGGCCATGCGCTGCTGTCGGAAGGCACGCTGCTGCTGCTCAATCTCAGCTCCGATCAGCAGGCGAGTCCTGCGCCGGCGGGCCCCGGCGAGGGCGTCATGTCGGTGGCGCTGTGGGCGCGCAAACTGCGTACGCGTTTCCAGCTCGGCCTGCTCGGCTGGATCAAGGGCGAGCGCGTCGACCAGAATCTGGAAGTGCTGGCGCGAGCCGCCGAACGACTGGAACAGGTGGCGACGACGCAGCCGGTGTTCCAGCTGTGGTGGGTCGTCGGCGCGCTCATCGAAGCCATGCGCGAGGGCGGCATAGAGGGCAGCGCATCGATCAAGCGTCTGCTCGGCCAGGCCGACCGCGACATGCGTCGTCTCTACGAGCAGGGCGAGTCGCGCTATGCCGATGCACCGTCGCTCGAACTGCTGAACAACCTGCTGTACTACGTCGCACGCGCCAGATCTTCGGGTCCGCGCGTCTCGGCGGTCCGTGCTTCATTCCGTCTGAGCGAGCTGCTGCCGGTCGATGACCAGGTCGAACAGGCGCGCGAGAGCCTGTCGGCGCCGTCGGTCAAGCTGATGAAGACGGTCGCCGCCGCGATCAAGGAAGACCTCGGCCGCGTGAAGGATGCGCTCGACCTGTTCGTCCGCCGCGGCGGCACGCAGGTCGAAGAACTCTCGCCGCAGCTCGAACTGCTGAAGAAGATCGGCGATACGCTCGGCGTACTGGGTCTCGGCGACCTGCGCGACAAGGTGCAGGGCGAGACCACGGATCTGCAGGCGATCATCGCGCAGCAGGCGCCGGTCAGCGAAAACGTGCTGCTGCGCATGGCGGCAACGCTCATCAAGGTCGAAGACAGTCTCGACGAACAGCTCATCGGCATGATCGTGCCGACTGCCGAACCCGGCAGCGCACCGGCGAAGCCCGCCGGCCCCGACGACATCGAATTCCGTCAGGTCACCGAAGCGGTGCTGCGCGAATGCATCGTCAACATGGCACGCATCAAGGAAGCGATTGCGCAGTCGATGGACCGCACGCGCGAAGGCCAGAGCATCGATCAGATTCCGGCGCTGGTGCGCGGCATCACCGCGGGCCTGCTGATGCTCGGCAAGACGCGCGCCGCCGAGATCATGGAAGGTATCGACAAGGCGCTGTCGCAATTCGTGCGTTCCGATGGCATGACGCTGCCGGCCGAAGCCGTCGATCGGCTTGCCGACGGCATCGTCGCCGTCGAGTACTACATGGAAACGATCCAGGCCGGCCGCGCCGATCCCTGGTACATGCTCGACAATGCCGAGACCTGCCTGCGCTATCTGGCGGAGACCCAGCCCGTGCCGATCGGCGAAGGCTTCCCGCAGACAGCGGATCACGCGCGCACCGTCGTCATCGAACCGCTGTCGCAGACCATTGCAGCGCCCACCGAGCAGGAACGCACGGCGGTTCTCGATCGCTCTGCGGCTTTCGTGCCGAAGCCCGCGCCCGCGCCGACCGCAACAACACCGCCGCCGGCCGCACCGATCCCGCCGCCGATGGTCAAGCCGGTCGATCGGGAGATCGATCCGGAATTCCTCGAGCTGTTCATCGAGGAAGCGAAGGACGAAATCGGCAGGCTCGAGAAATTCTTCCCCATGTGGGATCAGAACCCGCAGGACGTGGATTCGCTGGTCAATGTGCGTCGTTCCTTCCACACGCTGAAGGGCAGCGGCCGCATGGTCGGCGCGCAGCTCATCGGCGAATTCGCCTGGTCGGTCGAAAGCCTGCTCAACCGCGTCATCAACAAGACGCTGGATCGCACGCCGGACATCATGGGCGTCATGCGCGCCGCCGTGGCCGCCGTGCCGCAGCTCGTTGAGCAGCTCGAGACAGGACGTGCGCCGACCGTGGATGTGGGCCACATCATGTCGCAGGCCAACAACCTCTCGGGCGTGCGCCCGCAGATGACTGCCGCTGCGACGCCGGCACCCGCCGCCGCGCCGCCGCGTGCGGCGCCTCAGGCACCCGCAGTTGCTCCGGCACCGGCACAAAAAAAAACACTAGCGCCGGTCATGGACCCGGTGCTGCACGAGATCTACGCGAAGGAGACCGCGGGGCATCTCGCCGTCATTCGTAAGTTCATCGCGGCCTGCGACCAGGCGACTGCGCCGTACCAGGTTACCGAGGATCTGCATCGTTCCTGTCACACGCTGAGCGGCACGGCGAAGACCGCTGGTGCCGTGAACGGCACGACGGTGGCCGATCCGCTCAACCGCTACATCCGCAAGCTCTACGACAATTCGGCTGGACTGACGAACGGTGGCTTGTCCGCGCTGAAGGATGCCGCCGCCGCCATCCAGCACGTCGTCGATCACATCAATGAAGACGCCGATTTCTTCAGCGGACATGCCGCCATCGTGGCGCGACTGCAGGAACTCGAAGCCGAACTCGATCAGGACATCGCGCGGCTCGGCGAGACGATCGATGTCGGTGCCGAGGCAACGCGAGCCATTCCCGTTCTGAAGGATGCGCAGCCGCAGGCACAGAACATCCCCTTGCTGGGCGATGCGCACGAGGTGGTCATGGACGATCCGGATGCGCAGACCAACGTGTTCGACGATGCAGACTTCCCGGCCGTCGGTGCGCGCAGGGAAACGCCGCCCGGCGCGCCGCCTGCGATCGAGAGCGAGGAGATCACGATCGAGTCGGTCGACGTGATCGAAATGCCCTCGACCGATGCCGGCGATCTCGAAGCGCTGGAATGGAGCTACAAGAATTTCCCGACGGAAGAGCCGACCGTGCGGGCGAAGCTCGATATCAACGAAGCGGCCGCGCAGGTCGAAGAAATTTCCGAAGAGATTTCCTGCGACGCGCCCGTCGACGATGGCGGCATCGTCGTCGAAGAGACGGCCGTGTCCGAAGCGATCGATGCATCCATCGCGTCCGAGCCCGACTTCGTGGTGGAAGACATCGATGGGCTGGCGGCGACGAATCGCGTCCCGGTGCTGGCCGCGGTGCACGAACTGCCGCCCCCGGTGGCTGACAATGCGTTCGCGGCGCTGGACGATCTGCCCTCCGAAGAGATCGTGATCGAAGTCGGCGAGATTCCGCTCGAGACCGCCGCGGCGGGTTCGCTCCCGCACCTCGATGACGGTTCGGAAACCGTCCAGAGCGTGGCGCTGTC
>CAYWHG010000134.1:0-1329 GCA_964457865.1 uncultured Steroidobacter sp. | reverse complement strand
GTTCGCTCCCGCACCTCGATGACGGTTCGGAAACCGTCCAGAGCGTGGCGCTGTCAATCGTGCCGCCACCAGAACCCGAATCCGGGCCTGAAATCGAACTCATGGCTGCGCCGGAGCCTGACGAGCCGCCGGCGATGGTGGTCGAAGAACAGCCGTTCGTACCGGAGGCGTTCGCCGAACCCATCGTCGAACCTGTCGTCGAACCCGAACCGGCGCCGCTCCCGCCACCGGTCGTAACGCCGCCCGTGGCAGCGCCAGTCGCGGCGGAGCCGGACGAGCCGGAACTGGACGAGGATTTCGATCCCGACGTCGCGGCCATCTTCACCGAGGAAGCTGCGGAGCTGCTCGAAACCGCTGACAGTTCGCTGTCCGCGTGGTCGCGCGATCGTGCCAACAAGGCGCTGGTGTTCGAACTCAAGCGCGTCCTGCACACGCTGAAGGGCGGCGCGCGCATGGCCGGCATCCGCGCCATGGGCGATCTGAGCCATGAACTGGAAACCTTGATGGAGCTGGTCGAGGCCGGGCAGGTCGCCGGCGATCAGCCGGTCTTCGATGCGCTGCAGACGAGTCTCGACACGCTGCACCGCATGCGCGACACCGTGAATCAGGGCGGTCGCTGCGCGCGGCCGCGCGAGCTGATCTCGCGTATTCGCGTGCTGTCCGGTCACGAACAACCCGCGCCGGCGCCCGTGCCGGCAGTTGTCGCTGCGGTGCCTGAAGTCGTCGCACCGGCGATCGAGGAAGTTCCGCCGGCGCCCGTCGTTGCCGAAGTGCCGCCAGTCGTCGAGGAATTCGTCACGGCGGATGCGACCGCCGACGAGTCGGTGGAGATCGAAGTCGAATTCGGCGCCGATGAACTCGGTGCCGCCGCGCCGCGCGAATCGGTGCGGATCGACGAACAGGCCAGCGCGACGGTGTCGCAGGCGGCGTCATTCGATGTCGCGGCGGTGACGCCGGAGCTGATGCCCGAAGCGCCTGTCGCTGCCGAGCCGGAGTTCGTTCCGGCGCCGGCGCTGCCGCCGGGTCGCGAACCGCAGGTGCAGGAACGTCAGGAATTCGCGCGCGTCGACGCCGACCTGCTCGACACGCTGCTCAACAATGCCGGCGAAGTCAGCATCTTCCGTTCGCGCCTGGAACAGCAGGTCGGTTCGATCGAGTTCAACCTCGCCGAACTCGGCCGCACCGTGACGCGTCTGAAGGATCAGCTGCGAAAGCTGGAACTGGAGACGGAAGCGCAGATCCTGCACCGTCGTCAGGAAGAGCAGCCGAACCGCGCCGATTTCGATCCGCTGGAACTCGATCGTTACTCGACGATCCAGCAGCTCACGC
>CAYWHG010000133.1:0-13530 GCA_964457865.1 uncultured Steroidobacter sp. | reverse complement strand
GCCAGCACGGCGTGATCGGGATAGTGCTTGCGGATGGTCTCGATGATGTCCCGTTCGCTCGCCAGGTCGATTTCCGATACGAAATCGTTCTGGCCCTTGCGCTGGATGTCGAGGCGATGCAGGCGATTCATGCCGCGTACGATGATTTCACCGGCACGACGGGCGGCACGAATGGCGATATTGAGCAGCGGCTGCATGGGAACCTCGGCAAGCGGAATTGGCAAAGAGCGGGAGGACGGCAAGGCGGCCTCGGGGGTGCGTAGAATACCAGCCCGACGGGGTGATGAAGTGAGGCAGTGATCCGGTGATCACGGTCCAGAACGATCGGATGTCATCACCTGATCACCGCATCATTTCATCACCTTCAGTACCCATGCCCATTCGTATCGTCCTCGTCCAGCCACAGCATCCCGGCAATATCGGGGCCGTGGCACGTGCCATGAAAAACATGGGATTGAGCGAACTGCACTTGGTGAAACCGGCGCTGTTTCCGCACCAGGAAGCGATTGCGCGCGCCTCGGGCGCCGATGACGTCCTGAATGCGGCACGCGTGCACGAGAGCTTCGGTGAGGCAATCGCTGATTGCGGGCTCATCGTCGGGACGAGTGCGCGGCAGCGACATCTGCCCTGGGAGCTGGTCGAGCCGCGGGACTGCAGTGCCCGGATCATCGAGGCAGCGCAGGCACGAACCGCGGCCGTGGTGTTTGGCGCGGAGCGCACCGGTCTCACCAATGCCGAACTCGAGCTATGCAACCTGCTCATGACCATTCCGACCGCACCGGATTACAGCTCGCTGAATCTGGCGATGGCGGTGCAGGTGGTGGCCTACGAACTGTGGCTCGCGAGCCGTCCCGGTGCACCGCCGCCGCCGGAACGCGATGTGCCGCTGGCGTCGGCGGAGGAGGTGGCGCGTTTCTACGTGCATTTCGAGCAGGTGCTGGAAGAGATCGATTTCAAGGACCGCACCGGAGGCGGTCACCTGATGGCGCGCGTGCGCCGACTGTTCAACCGCGCGCAGATCGATCAGAACGAAGTGAACATCCTGCGCGGCGTGCTGACAGCCGTGCAGGCGCGACGTCGCCCGGCCGGCGCGAAGTCCGCGAAGGAGTCGTGATGTCGGAACTGCCAGTGTATCTCGACAATGCGGCCACGACCCCCATCGATCCGCGGGTTGCGGACAGCATGTCCGAGTGTCTGCGTACCAGCTACGGCAATCCTTCGTCGGTGGGTCATGAATGGGGACGTCGTTCGCGGGCGCTGGTGGAGAAGGCACGGACGCAGGTCGCGGATGCCATCGGCGCGCGGCCGGAATCCATCGTCTGGACATCGGGCGCGACCGAGTCCGACAACTTCGCGGTCATGGGCGCCGCACGATTTCACGCGGACCGCGGCCGGCACCTCGTCTCGGCGAAGACCGAGCACAAGGCAGTGCTCGATGCATTGAAGCAGCTGGAACGCGAAGGCTTCGCCGTGACGTACCTGAAACCGGGTCCCGGCGGCATCGTGAACGCCGGGCAGGTGGCGCAGGCGCTGCGGCCCGACACGGTGCTGGTGTCGATCATGCACGTGAACAACGAGACCGGCGTCATCAACGACGTCGCTGCCATCGGCAGACTCTGTCGCGAGCGCAATGTGCTGTTTCACTGTGACGCGGCGCAGAGCGTCGGCAAGGTGCCGGTCGATGTGACGGCGATGAACGTCGATCTGCTTTCGCTCAATGCCCACAAGGTGCACGGGCCGAAAGGTGTCGGTGCGCTGTATGTGCGTCGTACGCCGCCGCTGGGATTGCGTCCGTTGCTGGTCGGCGGCGGCCAGGAAGGCGGACTTCGTTCGGGCACGCTGGCAACGCATCAGATCGTCGGCATGGGGCTGACGTTCGAACTGGCGAGAACCGGGATGGAGCGCGACATGGCGCGCGTACGTGCCCTGCGCGATCGGCTCTGGCAGGCCATCAGCGGCCTGGGCGAGGTCGAAGTGAATGGCGATGTCGGGCAGCGCGCCGCCAACATCCTCAACGTCACTTTCTTCGGCGTCGAAGGCGAGAGTCTGCAGTTCGCGCTGCGCCAGCTCGCGGTCTCGGCCGGTGCGGCGTGCTCGTCGGCGTCGGAGGAAGCCTCGTATGTGCTGCGCTCGCTGGGCCGCACCGATCAGCAGGCGCAAAGCTCGCTGCGCTTCAGTCTGGGTCGATTCACCACCGATGCGGACATCGATTTCGCGATCGGCGAGATCCAGCGCGAAGTGCCGCGGCTGCGACAGATCGCCAGGCATGCCTGAATGGCCGCGACGGTGATCGCCAGCTATTCACCGCTCGTCGTCGATCACTTCGATCGGCCCCGCAATGCCGGCCGGCTTCCCGCCGGTTCCGATCTGATCGAGGCGGAGGCGGGTGGCATGACGCAGGGCACGCGGTTCCATCTCAGTGCGCGCATTGCCGGCAATGCACTCGCGGCCGTGCATTTCGAGGCCTTTGGCTGTCCGCATTGCATCGCTGCCGGCTCGTGGCTGACGCAGCGACTGGAGTCGGCCACGCTGGAGGAGCTGCAGCGCTGGAGCTGGCGCGAGGTTGACGAGGCGCTGGAGGTGCCGGCAGAAAAGCGCGGCCATCTGCTGATCCTCGAAGACGCTGTGCGACGGTTGGCAGAAGTCTGGCAACGCCGCGGCCAGGATCGCTCTCAACCCATGCCTGACTGGCATGGGTTTCGCACTTGACTTGAGTGCTTCGCCCCTCAACTCTTGGGAACACAGTCTTCATCCGTTACTGACATGTCCATTTCACTGACCACTGCCGCTGCCGATCGTGTCCGTACCTTCCTGACCCGCCGCGGTCATGGCCTGGGCCTGCGCCTCGGCGTGAAGAAGACCGGGTGCTCCGGATTCGCCTACGTCGTCAACTACGCCGATGATCTCGGCGCCGACGACATCGTGTTCGAAAATCAGGGTGTGAAGGTCATCGTCGACCGCGACAGTCTCGGCTTCATCGACGGCACCGAAGTCGATTTCGTGAAGCAGGGGCTGAACGAGGCCTTCCGCTTCCGCAACCCCAACGTGAAAGGGGAGTGTGGGTGTGGGGAGAGCTTTACGGTCTGAAGGAAGGCCCTAGGCCCTAGGCCGAATCCGGGTCCCTTCTCCCTAGGGCCTAGCACCTAGCACCTGTTTCCTAACCCCCCGTCCCCATTCATTTTTCTTGCCCGCCCCCACCCCTGCGGGTAGACTTCGCCGCGCGCAAATCCGGCCCCCTACGCACCAGCAGGCGCACCACCGCCGGGGTTGCCCTAATTCATTGTTTCAGCGGCTGATTTCCAGCCTAGAGGATGACGATTCCATGGCGCTCGAACGCACTCTTTCGATTGTTAAGCCCGACGGTGTCCAGAAGAACGTGATCGGCGAGGTCTATCGCCGGTTCGAGCAGGCCGGTCTGAAGATCGTCGGCGCCCGCATGCTGCACCTGACCCAGGCGCAGGCCGAGGGCTTCTATGCCGTTCACCGCGAACGCCCGTTCTTCAAGGACCTGGTCAAGTTCATGACCTCGGGTCCGGTCATGGTCCAAGTGCTCGAAGGCGAGAATGCGGTTGCCAAGAACCGCGAACTCATGGGTGCCACGGACCCGAAGAAGGCCGATAAGGGCACGATCCGCGCCGATCTGGCGAGCGGCATCGAGGAGAACGTCGCGCACGGCTCCGACAGCGCCGACAACGCGAAGGTCGAAATCGCGTACTTCTTCGCCGCCGCCGACCTCTGCCCGCGGACTCGCTGAGAACTGATCGGTCGGGCGGCAGTCATACAACCGCCGCCCGGCCGAACGATTCGCATCACCATGAACGCCGCCTCGCCCAAGACCAACCTGCTCGGCCTCACCCGGCCGGAGCTGGAAGCGTTCATCGCACAGATGGGCGAGAAGCCTTTCCGCGCCCGGCAGCTCCTCAAGTGGCTGTACAAGCGCGCGGAAAGCGACTTCGACAAGATGACCGACCTCGCGAAGTCCTTTCGCGAACGGCTCAAGGAAGTCGCCGAAGTTCGCACGCCTGAAATCCGCATGACCCAGGTATCCGCCGACGGCACGCGCAAGTGGCTGCTGTCGATGGCTACGTTGCGCGGCAGGGCGCAGGACGATGATTCGATCGATGCCAGCCAGGCCATCGAGATGGTGTTCATTCCGGAACCCGGTCGCGGCACGCTGTGTATTTCCAGCCAGCTCGGCTGCGCCATGGATTGCACCTTCTGCTCGACCGCGCAGCAGGGCTTCAACCGCAACCTCAGCGTCGCCGAGATCGTCGGCCAGGTGTGGCTCGCCATCAAGGAGCTCGCCACGTCTGATCCAACCCGGCAACCCGTCGGCAATCGCGTCGTCACCAACATCGTCTTCATGGGCATGGGCGAACCGCTGGCGAACTATCGCAATGTGGTGCCGGCGACCGAGATCCTGATGGACGATCTCGGCTTCGATATCTCCCGGCGTCGCGTCACGGTCAGCACTTCGGGACTCGTGCCGCAGATGCTGAAGCTCGCCGAGGAAACGAACTGCGCGCTCGCCGTGTCGCTGCACGCGCCGAACGACGAACTGCGCGACGAGCTCGTGCCGATCAACCGCAAGCACAAGATCGCGGAACTGCTGGATGCCTGCTGGCAGTACGTGAACAAACAGAACGCCCGCAGCATCACGTTCGAATACGTGATGCTCGATGGCGTCAACGACAAGCCTGAACATGCCTTCGAGCTGGTACGCCTGCTGCAGGGCCGCCCCGCCAAGGTCAACCTGATACCGTTCAATCCCTTTCCGGGAACGCAGTACAAGCGTTCCACGCCGGCAGCGATCGAGCGTTTCCGCGATATCTGCAATTCGCATGGTGTGATCGCGACGACGCGTCGCACCCGCGGCGATGACATCGATGCCGCGTGCGGCCAGCTGGTCGGGCGCGTGCGGGACAGAACGACGGTTCGACTTGGCTCCAAACTCATTTCGGTGGCGGTACAGACGTGAAAAAAACGCTCCTGGTCCTGGCGATGACGATCTGTGTTGCTGCGTGCGTAAGCAACCAGAAGACGATGTCGAAGCCGCAGCCGGAGCGCGCGTCCGACATCAACCTGGAACTGGGCGTCGATTACTTCCGCAAGGGCAATCTGGCCGCTGCGAAAGAGAAGATCGATCGCGCGGTCGAGCAGAACCCGCGCAACGCCAAAGCCCAGGCGGCGGCGGGCCTGCTGTACGACCGGCTGAACGAACCCCGCAAGAGCGAGGCCCACATGGAAAGGGCCGTGTCTCTCGATCCCAGCAATCCCGACATCCTGAACAACTACGCCGTGATGCTCTGCAAGCGTCGCGAACACGCGAAGGGCGAGAAGTATTTCGTGCGTGCTGCGGAGAATCCGCTCTACAAGACGCCGGAAATCGCCTATCTGAACGCCGGCAACTGTGCGCGCGCCGCCAACGATCTGAAGAATGCGGAAGCGCATTTCCGCAAGGCGCTGGCGGTGAAACCGCGTTTCCAGGAAGCGCTCTATCAGATGGCCGATCTGGAGTTCCTGAACAAGAACTACCTGTCGGCCCGCGGCTTCGTCGAGCGGTTCCTCGCGGCCGGCAAGAGCACCCCGTCGGTTCTGTGGCTGGGCGTGCAGGTCGAGAACGCACTCGGCAACACGACGGCTGCGAGCAACTACGGTCAACGTCTCAAGCTGGAATACCCCAACACCGGTGAGACCAAGCAACTGCTCGAATCGGAGCGGAAGCCCGGATGAGCATCGAGACGGGCGGTGCGGCCCAGGATCTCGATCGTGAATCGGTGCCGGTTCAGGGCACGTCGTCGCCTACGCCCGGTGAGCTGCTGAAGACGGCGCGCGCCGAACGGAATCTCTCGATTCAGCAGATCGCCGACGACCTGCATCTCGATGTCCGCGTCGTCGAAGCGCTCGAATCCAACAACTTCGCCCTGCTCGGTCCGCCGGTGTATTCGCGCGGGCACTTGCGCAAGTACGCAACGCTGGTCGGTCTGTCGCCCGACGTCGTGATTTCCCATTACGAGACGCTGACCGACGTTCCGGCCGTTCCCGAGCCCGTGCCGGCGAGTGTGATTGCGCCACCTCCCGAGCGGGTTTCGTTGCGCGGGCCGCTGCTGATTGCTGCCGGCATCGCCGTGACCGTGCTCGCCCTGTGGATTGCGGGATGGCTGATAAACCGCTTCGGCTCCAGTGCCGATGTGCCGGTTGAATCGTCGCCGCCGAGTGTCGCCGCCGAAAAGGATTCTCCCGCGCCGCCGGCCGCACCGGTACCGGACGAAGCCGCGGTCGAGGCGTCGCCGCCGCCCGCACCGGCGGCCCAATCTCAGGTGGCGAATGCCGGGAATGATGTAACAATGCGCCTGCATTTTTCCGAGCCTTCCTGGGTCGAGATCTACGATGCCACCGACCGTCGACTGATGTTCGGGATCGGGCAGGCGGGTCAGGTCAGTACGCTCGCCGGTCAGCCGCCGCTGCGCGTCACCCTGGGAATGGCGTCCGCCGTATCGATGGAAATCAATGATCGGACGGTGCCGGTGCCGCGTCGGGCCGGCAAGGATGCGGCGCGATTCACCGTTGCAGCCGACGGCTCGGTTCGTTAGCCCGATATTTCAGGTTCAGTCGAAAGTTTTGCGATGACGTCCAATCCAATCCAATCCGTCGGCAACGTGTCGTCGCCCCAGGCGATCCAGCCGGTGCGCGGCATGAACGATGTGCTGCCCGTCGATGCGGCCGCGTGGCAGCGCCTCGAATCGATCGCGCGCGAGCTGTTCGCCGCCTATGCCTACCAGGAAATCCGCGTGCCGATCGTCGAGCACACGGGCCTGTTCAAACGCTCCATCGGCGAGTTCACCGATATCGTGCAGAAGGAAATGTTCACCTTCGACGATCCGAGCGGCGATTCCCTGACGCTGCGTCCCGAAGCCACGGCCGGCATCGTGCGCGCCATGATTTCGAACGGTCTGCTGCACAACCAGAAGCAGCGCGTCTGGTGTGCCGGGCCGATGTTCCGTCACGAGAAGCCGCAGCGCGGCCGGTTCCGGCAGTTCCATCAGCTCGATGTCGAAGCCTTCGGTTATGCCGGCCCCGACATCGACGCCGAACTCATCATGCTCAGCAGCCGGCTGCTCAAGGCCGTCGGCATCGAGCGCGTCGAGCTGAACCTGAATTCGCTCGGCACGCCGGCGTCGCGCCGCGTGCATCGCGAAAAACTCGTGAGCTATTTTTCCGCGTACAAGTCGCGGCTCGATCCGGACAGCCTGCGCCGGCTCGAAGGCAATCCGCTGCGCATCCTCGACAGCAAGAATCCCGATCTCAAGGACATCATCGCCGGCGCGCCGCTGCTGCCCGAATACCTCGATCAGGAATCGAAGCAGCACTTCGACGGCCTGTGCCGACATCTCGATGCCGTCGGCATCAAGTACGTGCTCAATCCGCTGCTGGTCCGCGGGCTCGACTACTACAGCCATACGGTCTTCGAGTGGGTGACCAACGAACTGGGTTCGCAGGGCGCGGTATGTTCCGGTGGCCGCTACGACGGGCTGGTCACGCAGCTCGGCGGCGAACCGACCCCGGCCATCGGCTGGGCGCTCGGACAGGAGCGCATCGTCGAATTGCTGCGGGTGCAGGGCGTGAATGCCGGCGCCAATGCTCCCCATGTCTACTTCGTCATCGCGGGCACGCAGGCCGAGACACAGGGACTGGCGCTGGCCGAACGGCTGCGCGACAGCGTGCCGGGCGTACGTATCGAGACCCATTGCGGCGGCGGCAGTTTCAAGTCGCAGATGAAGCGGGCGGACAAGAGCGGGGCTGCGTATGCATTAATTCTGGGGGACTCGGAAACCGAACGCCGCGTCGCCGGTCTGAAATCGCTGCGGGTCGAGCAGCCGCAGGTCGAGGTTGCCTGGGATGCGCTGGCTGAGGCTTTGAAGGAGAGGGTGATCGGGTGATGGAGTGAACAGGTGATCGCGCAAGAGGCAAGTATTGCCTGCACGATCACCGGATCACGCGATCACCGGATCACTTTCGGACATCATCAACACGGTATCGATATCAAGAACTCCTATGGTCGACGAACTCTTATCGGATAACGAACGCGAAGAAGCCCTGCGTGAGTGGTGGCGCGACAACTGGGCGTGGATTCTCGGCGGGATCGTGCTGGGCATCGCCCTGCTGGCCGGCTGGAACTACTGGGGCACGCACCAGCGCAAGCAGTCCGAAACCGCGGCGCAACTTTACAGCGATGTCGAGACGGCGCTGACCAACCGCGATGCTGCGAAGTCGGAAGAGGCGCTGGCGGCACTGACTGCGAAGTTCGATTCTTCACCGTATTCGGCACAGGGCCGTCTCGCGGTGGCGAAGCTGCATGTCGATGCCGGCAAGTATGCCGAGGCGGAAACGCGGCTGCGCCAGGTGGCGGACGGTTCGAAGGACAAGGAACTGGCGAACGTCGCGAAGCTGCGGCTCGCGCGCCTGCTGATCCAGCAGGGCAAGAACGACGATGCCGTGAAACTGCTGGAGCCGCTGACGGCTGGCGGCTTCGGCGCCGAGGCACGCGAGGTCCGCGGCGACGCCTTGTTTGCCAAAGGTGACAAGGAGGGTGCGCGCGCCGAATACGCGGCGGCGCTGACGGATGCCGACGCGGCGGTCGATCGTTCGCTGGTCGAGTTGAAGCTTCAGGACGTCGGCGGTGTCGTGCCGGCGGCTTTCGAGGGAACTCCATGATGCACTTGCCTCGCTATCGGCGCTGGGCGCGCCCGCTGGTACTGCTGGTCGCGCTGGTCGGTGTCGCGGCCTGCGACAAGGACAAGGATGTCGATCCGCCGGCCGAACTGACCGATATCGTGGCGACGCGCAAGGTCGATCGGTTGTGGAGTACGGGTCTCAGCGGCGATTCGGAGAACCTGCGTCTCGCATTGCGTCCCATCGTCGCCGAAGGAAACGTCTACGCCGCTTCGCATGCCGGCGAGGTCGTATCGCTGAGCGCGACGAACGGCCGCAGCAACTGGTCCGTGAAGACCAAGCTGCCGCTCGCGGCTGGCCCCGAAGTCGGCGCCGGACTCGTGATCCTCGGTTCCAGTGACGGCGATGTGATCGCGCTGGATGCGGCAACAGGCGAACAGCGCTGGCGCAAGGCGATCAACAGCGAAGTGCTGGCCCGTCCGGTGGTCGCCAATGATCTCGTCATCGTGCGCACCGTGGACGGTCACGTCGAAGGACTCTCGCTGACCGATGGCACCGCGCGCTGGGCAGTGGACGAACAGGTGCCGCGGCTGACGCTGCGCGGCACGGCCTCGCCGGTGGTTGCGGGAGATCGTGTCATCGCCGGCTTCGACAACGGCCGCGTTCTCGCGATCGATGTCCGCAATGGCGACGTACTCTGGGACGCCATCGTCAATGCGCCGCACGGCCGTACGGAACTCGAGCGCCTCTCTGACATCGATTCGCCCGTGCATGTCTCCGGCGACGATATTTTCGTGGTCGGTTTCCAGGGGCGCGTCGCGATGCTGGCGCTGGATTCCGGACAGATCTGGTGGGCGCGCGATGCATCGAGCTATCGCGGCTTCACCATGGATGAAGACAGCATCTACCTGACGAACTCGGATAGCGTCATCGTGGCCATGAAGCGCACGGACGGATCGGTTCTGTGGGAACAGAGCACGCTGCGTCGGCGCGGCCTGACGGCGCCGACGATCGATGGCGATTCGCTGATGGTCGGCGACTTCGAGGGCTATGTTCACTGGCTCGACAAGACCACCGGGACGATCGTTGCGCGCCACAAGACCGACGGCGAGCGCATCTCCAATTCGGCAATCGCCGACGACGGCAGAACTTTCATCCAGACCGACTCCGGCAAGCTGATCGCCTTCAAGTCCACTCCGAAAGTCGCCCGTACGGCCGACGCGGCAGAATGACCACATGCTTCCCGTCATCGCGCTTGTCGGCCGGCCGAACGTCGGGAAATCGACGCTGTTCAATGTTCTGACCCGTACCCGCGACGCACTCGTCGCGGATCTGCCCGGGCTCACGCGCGACCGCAACTACGGCTACGGCCGGCTCGGGCCCATTCCCTATCTCGTCGTCGATACCGGCGGCCTGGTCGTGAATGCCGAAGGCATCGAGGAACTCATGGCGAAGCAGTCGCTGCGCGCCGTCGAGGAGGCCGATCGCGTGCTGTTCCTGCTCGATGCGCGCGAGGGGTGTGCGCCGTCCGATCATTTCATCGCGCAGATGCTGCGCCGCTCCGGCAAGGATGTGGTGCTCGTCGCCAACAAGGCGGAAGGGATCGACAGCGCCACGGCAGCCGCCGATTTCCATCAGCTCGGCCTGGGCGAACCGCTGACGATTTCTGCCGCGCATGGCGATGGCATGAAGGCATTGCTGGAACGGGCGCTGCAAGGATTCACGGTCGCGCCGGGCACCGGTGCCGTCGAAGAGCAGGGCATTCGCGTCGCCGTCATCGGCCGGCCCAATGTCGGCAAGTCCACGCTGATCAACCGGCTGCTTGGCGAAGATCGACTGATTGCCTTCGATCAGCCCGGCACGACCCGCGACGCGGTGTTTGTGCCATTCGAACGCGACGGCCGGCAGTACACGCTGATCGATACCGCGGGCGTGCGTCGCCGCTCGCGCGTCGAAGAGGCCGTCGAGAAGTTCAGCATCGTGAAGACGCTGCAGGCTGTCGACGATGCGCATGTCGTCATCGGTGTCATCGATGCCCACGACACGGTCGCCGAACAGGATGCGAGTCTGTTCGGCCTGGTGGCGGAGCGGGGCAGGGCGCTGCTGATCGCAGTCAACAAGTGGGACGGCATTCCCACGGACAAACGCAACGAGATCCGCACGGGTCTCGATTTGCGACTGCCGTTCCTGGATTTCGCGCCCGTGCATTTCATTTCGGCATTGCACGGCACCGGCGTCGGCGAACTCATGCGCGATGTGAGCAAGGCGTATGCCGCGGCGATGCGCGATCTGGCGACGCCCGATCTGACGCGGGTGCTGGAAGCCGCCATGCAGCAGCACCAGCCGCCGCTGATCCGCGGACGGCGCATCAAGCTGCGCTATGCGCACCAGGGCGGCAAGAATCCGCCGATCATCGTGATCCATGGCAACCAGGTGCAGCATGTGCCGGATGCCTACAAGCGCTATCTGTCGAACGTCTTTCGCAAGCACTTCCATCTGGAAGGCACGCCGGTGCGTGTCGAATTCCGTTCGGACGAGAATCCCTTCAAGGGCAAGCGCAACGTGCTGACGCCGCGGCAGGTGAAGAGCCGCAAGCGGCTCATGCAGCGGGTGAAGAAGCGGTAGGGAAGGGAAGAGCGCCGCGATATAGATAGATGCTTTTCCGGGATGGCAGAGTTGTTGGCCTTCCTCGTAGACTGCGGATGCTCTGACAACACTGACCTTTCTTCTATGCGGTCTTTCGCGGCCTCTTCCGGATTTCCACCATGGTATCGGCCCGAAAAATTCTGAAGCTCGACCGGCCCTTCGACATGCGGCGTGGCGGCACGCTGCAGGATGTGCAGAT
Source organism: uncultured Steroidobacter sp. (assembly GCA_964457865.1). Taxonomy (GTDB): domain Bacteria; phylum Pseudomonadota; class Gammaproteobacteria; order Steroidobacterales; family Steroidobacteraceae; genus Steroidobacter. Next base: position 2,012 of record CAYWHG010000133.1, on the reverse strand, counting down.
CGCCTATGAGACCTGGGGCGATCTGGCGTTCTGTGCCGACAACGCCATCCTGATTTTCACGGGCCTGTCGCCCTCGGCCCATGCGGCGTCGTCGACCGAAGATCCATCGCCTGGCTGGTGGGAAGACATGATCGGACCGGGCCGGCCCATCGATACCCGCCGCTTCTTCGTCATCTGCATCAATTCGCTCGGCAGTCCGTACGGCTCGACTTCGCCGGCCTCGATCAATCCCGCCACGAATCAACTCTACCGCCTGACGTTCCCGGTGCTGACCGTCGAGGACATTGCCCGGGCAGGCCATGAAGTCGCCGTGCATCTGGGCGTGAAGAAGCTGGCATCGGTCATCGGGCCGTCGCTCGGTGGCATGACAGTGCTGGCGTATTGCGCACTGTTTCCGCACGAGGCCCGCAGTGTCGTGTCGATTTCCGGCGCGGCGCGCTCGCTGCCGTTCTCGATCGCGCTGCGCTCGCTGCAGCGGGAAATCATCCGCCGCGATCCGGCCTGGGATGAAGGCAACTACGCGACCGACACCATTCCCGTGACCGGCATGCGGCTGGCCCGCAAGCTGGGAATGATCACGTATCGGTCCGCGAAGGAATGGCAGCTGCGCTTCGGCCGCGAGCGCGCGAATGCCGAGCGCAAGCCCGGCGATCCGTTCGGTATCGACTTCGAGGTCGAGTCGTACCTGGAAAATCACGCCATCAAGTTCACGGGCCAGTACGACCCGAACTGCTACCTCTACGTGTCACGGGCGATGGATCTGTTCGACCTCGCCGATCACGGCGGGACGGTCGCGGATGCGCTGAGGCGTTTCACGGTCGAGCGCGCGCTGATCATGGGCGTGGAGACCGATCTGCTGTTCCCCATCGAACAGCAGCAGGAACTGGCCGATGGTCTGAGAACGGAAGGTCGCGATGTGCAGTTCGCACGGCTGCCGTCGCTGCAGGGGCATGATGCCTTTCTGGCCGATATGGATCGGTTCAGGCCGGTGATCGATGAATTTCTGAAGCGGCTTTGACCGGCCGTGACGAGGGGCTGGTTACTCGTCACCCAGAAACAATCCCGGATCCACCATCGCGCGATTCAGCGCGACACCCCAATGCAGATGCGGACCGGTGACACGACCCGTGGCGCCGACCTTGCCGATCACCTGACCAGCCTTCACCTTGTCGCCCACCTTCACGCCTAGACTGTCGAGATGACAGTACATGGTCACCAGTCCGTTGCCGTGATCGATGTAGAGCGTATTGCCGTTGAAGAAGAAGTCGCCGCCTTCCACGACCGTGCCGTCGGCGGGCGAGCGGACCGGCGTGCCGGTGACCGCGGCGATATCCATGCCCGTATGGGGATTGCGCGGCTGGCCGTTGAAGATGCGGCGCGATCCGTAGGAGTCCGACCGCACGCCGGGAACCGGCGACAGCAGCGTCAGTGATGGGTTTTCGGTGATGGTGAACTTCGACAGCGCGGCACTCGAGCGTTCCTGTTCCTGCGCGATGCGCTTCAGATCCTCCGGATTGGGATCGACCTGGCGCTGATTCTTGATGGTGAGCTTCTGTGTGCGGTACTGCTTGTCCGCGACGTCGAACGACACTTCGCTCTTGCCGGTGCCGGTAAAGACCTGCAGCTTCCGTACGCCCGGCTTCGTCGCGAGCGGGATGCCGACGATGGCTACCCACTCGTCGTCGCGCCGGATCACGGCGGCCTGGTATTCGCCGTACAGGACGCGCGGCGCGCCGGCACCGCCGGGAACCGTAACGATGGCGATACCGCCCGGCACACGCGATTCACGCGGAAGTGCAGCGGCAAATGTCGTGGATGCGGCGAGCGCCAGCATCGCGCACAGCAGTCGAAAGCCTTTCAATGCGTTACTCCTCCGTTCCGATGATCGTCTGTTCCACGCGTGCACGAACGCGCCCGCTGGCGAGCCGCGCCTGTATTTCCTGCCCGGCCGCGAGGCTGCGTGCATCGGTGAGGACATGCCCCTGGGCATCGCTCACGATGGCATAGCCGCG
>CAYWHG010000132.1:0-13592 GCA_964457865.1 uncultured Steroidobacter sp. | reverse complement strand
TCGCCGCGAAGAGCGCGAGCTATGCCTTTCCGGAAGGCAAGTTCGGCGTGCTGCCGGCGTCCAATGGCGTGAGCCGGCTGGCGCGCATCATCGGCACACACTGGACGCGCTACCTGATCATGGCGAACCTGCCCGCGAGTGCCGACAAGGCGCTGGTCATGGGGCTCGTGCACGAAGTCTTCCCCGACGAGACCTTCGAGGATGAGGTGATGAAGTTCTGTCGCCACCTCGCGCAACAGAACGGCGAGCAGATGGGCGCAGCAAAGATCGCCATCGAACTGGCGCATGACGTCGGCCTCGCGCAGGCACGCAATGTCGAGCGCCTGGCCAACAGCGCATTGATGCTGAATCCGGAATATCTCGCCGGCATCGAACGCTACATCCAGGGCATCGGCGGCAAGGGCAAGAGTTAGGCCAGCCTGCGGAAGATTCTCCACGGGGGCCACGGGGAGCACGGGGAAAGAAAGGCGAGAAGATTTTCTTGTCTTCCCACCCCGCGTTCCCCGTGGAAATTCTCTTCTTCCTTGCTACGTGCATGTTCCAACGAGACGGAGTTTCACTCATGACAGCACTCAAAGGCCGTGTGGCCCTCGTTACCGGCGCGTCGGCAGGGATCGGCGAAGGCGCCGCGCTGGCGCTGGCGGAAGCGGGCGCTTCGGTGGCGATCTCCGCGCGCCGCGCCGAGCGGCTCGAACGGCTGGCGAAACAGATCGAAGAGCGCGGCGGCAAGGCGCTGGTGCTGGCGGGCGACGTGGCGCAGGAAGCCGTCGCGAAGAAAATCGTCGCCGACACCATCGCGCACTTCGGCCGCCTGGACATCCTCGTCAACTCGGCGGGCGTAATTCAGGCGGGCGGCGTCGAGAATGCCGACACCGAAGAATGGCGGCGTGTCATCGACATCAACCTGATGGCGACGCTCTACACCTGTTCCGCTGCGATCGGTCCGATGCGTGCGCAGGGTGGCGGCGACATCATCAATATTTCATCCATCGCCGGCCGGCGTGCGGCCGGTATCTTCGGTCCGTACTCCACGAGCAAGTTCGGTGTCACGGCACTCACCGAAGGCATGCGGCAGGAAGTCGGTGGTTACGGCATCCGGGTATGCATCATCGAGCCGGGCGCCACCGCGACGGAAGTGTTCGACGGCATGTCGAATCCGGCGCTGCGCGATTCCATCCGCGAACACGTCAACAAACCCAGTGCGATGCAGCCGGCAGACGTTGCGGCTGCCATCGTCTTCGTCGTCTCGCTGCCGCCGCGGGCAAACGTGTCGGAACTGCTGATCCGCCCGACGTCGGATACCAAGGGAATGTAATCACGCGAAGGGTCGACGCCCGCGTGGGTGGCGTCGCTAGGTCTTGTCATCATCGCGCTCGCCGAGCATCCATTGCTGCCATCTTTTGGGAAGAAATCCGATCTGCGATGGAAATGCATTGGCTTCAGGATCGTTTCGCCCCTTCCACATCTTCCAGAGGGCTGCGATCGAAGCCACGGCCACGAATGCGAGCCCGAGAAATGCGATGGCCGAGTTCAGCGCTCTCGATCCGATGGCCAGTATCGCGCCGAGCACGACAACGAAGACAAGAAAATGGATGAAGGCTCGTGGCTTGCCCAGCATTCTGGTCTCCCTTGCTGATTGAGCGCCCAGGACTAGCGGCGATGAAAACGTCGGGTGCCAGTGTGCCTGAATACCCGACGAGTTTGCCGAACACAGGGGCCCTGGATCATTGCTGTTCTCCGGTTCGGGACCGTTGCAATCGTTGAATCAATGCGATGCATTCGCGCGCCAGTGCCGCCTTCTGTTCGTCGGTGTGCATGATCGTCGGCGCCACGACGAAGCGTGGATTGCCGACCGCCATCGCAGCATCGGCTTCGTCGATGAGCACTGCATCGAGGAAGTCGCCGTAGAGATCGTTGATGACGTCGGCAGCGGGCTGCACGCCGAGTTCACGCATGATTTTGGCAGTGGGGCCCTTGATGGCGCTGCCGGCCACGATGGGCGATACGGCCACGACGGGTGCGCGCAGGGTGCGCAGGCGCTCGCGCAGTTCGGCAATCGCCAGCATCGGTTCGATACTGAGATAGGGATTCGAGGGGCAGACGATCACGCCGGCGAGTCGTTCGCTGTCCAGCGTTTCGCGAACCAGCGGCGCTAGCATGGCGGTCTCGGCGCCTTCGTAGCGGATGGCGCGCACGATGGGTTCGCAGCGGCGGCGTACGAAGTAATGTTGAAAGGCCAGTACGCCCTCGTCGGTCTCCAGCATCGTGCGCACCGGTCGATCGCTGACGGGCGACAACGACAGTTGCACGCCGAGCCGTCGGGCCAGTTCGGCATTCGCTTCGCTCAGCGTCTTGCCGCTGTCGAGCAGTTGCCGGCGCAACAGGTGCAATGCGATGTCGCGATCGCCGAGTACGAACCAGTCATCGCCGCCGAGGCGTCGCAGTTCGTCCATGACGCCCCGGCTTTCATCCGCGCGACCCCAGCCCTGCTGCGGATGGACGACGCCGGCGAGCGTGTACAGCACGGTGTCGAAATCGGGACAGATCGTCAGGCCCAGATGCTCGAAGTCGTCGCCGACATTGATGGCGACGACCAGCGACTCGGGCGGCAGGATCTGCGCCAGGCCATGAACGAGTTTCACGCCGCCGATACCGCCGCACAGGGCGAGGTAACGCGAAGCTCCGGCTGTATCGTGAAAACTCATGGAGAAACGTATCCGGTCATCTGCAGGCAAGGAGCCGCCGGGAAGGACGGGAAGCGCATGCTATCCTCGATCCATCGCGACTGACTATCACCTGAGCCCATGAATTCCGAGTCACTGGAAGCCGCCGGCTGGGTGGCGCGTGAAGCCGACGACTTCACTGGCAACATCGCGCCGCTGTGGATCCGCGGGACGGCGGGCGATCGCGAGATCGGTTTCCTCGTCGGTCCCCAGCACAGCAACAATCGCCAGACCCTGCACGGCGGGGCGCTCATGACCTTCGCCGACATTGCCGTGGGCCACGCGGCGGCGGATGCGCTGGGGCATGCGAACTGCGTGACGGCGCAACTGCAGGTCTACTTCGTGGCGTTCGCGAAACCCGGTGATTTCGTTTCGTGCAGGGCCGAAGTCGTGCGGCAGACAGCGCAGCTCGTGTTCGCGCGCGGACTCATCTGTGTCGGCGACAGGACGGTTGCGAGCGCCGACGGCATCTGGAAAGTTCTCGACGATCGTAACGGCATCCTGCGGAGGGGCGATGACTCATCAGCTTGATCACTATCGTCTGCTGGGGCGCTCGGGTCTGCGCGTCTCGCCGCTGTCGCTCGGCACCATGACCTTCGGCGTGAGTCAGGGCTGGGGCAGCACGCCGGCCGATGCGGAAGCGATCTTCAATCTCTACGCGGAGCGCGGCGGCAACTTCATCGATACGGCGAACTTCTACGCCAGCGGCGATGCGGAACGCACGCTGGCGGGACTGGTGCGCGGCAAACGCAACCGCTTCGTGATCGCGACCAAGTACAGCCTGACCATGCAGCCCGGCGATCCGAATGCCAGCGGCAATCAGCGCAAGAACATGATGCAGTCGGTCGAGGCGAGCCTGCAGCGACTGGGCACCGACTTCATCGACCTGCTGTACCTGCACGTCTGGGACAGCCGCACGCCGGTCGAAGAAATCCTGCGCGCCTTCGATGACCTCGTGCGCGCCGGCAAGGTGCTGTACGTCGGCGTATCGGATCTGCCGGCCTGGCAGGCCTCGCGCATGCAGGCGATTGCCGGATTGCGCGGCTGGAGTCCGCTAGTCGCGCTGCAGATTCCGTACAGTCTCATCGAGCGCACCGTCGAGCGCGAACTGATGCCGATGGCGCTCGAGATGGGCATGGGCGTGATGCCGTGGTCGCCGCTCGGCGGCGGTGTGCTCACCGGCAAATATCAGGCGACGGACCTGAAGCCCGCAGGCCCGGGAGTCGCGATGGATTCGCGCAAGAACATCAATGTGGCGACGGGCCGGCTGTCGGAGCGCAGCCTCGCGATTGCCGCCGTCGTCGCGACCATCGCACAGGAACTGAATCGCACGCCGGCGCAGGTGGCGCTGGCGTGGACGCTGCTGAATCCGTCGGTGACGTCGCCGATTCTCGGCGCGCGCACGCTGGTGCAGTTCCAGGACAATCTCGGCGCGCTCGACATCCGCTTCGGCGACGATCAGATCGCGCGATTGAATTCGGCGAGCCATGTGGAGCCGGGGTTCCCGCATACGATGCTGCAGGGACCGGCGATGGACATGATGTTTGGTGGGGTGAAGGTGGCGCGGCACTGAGCCCGATTCTTCCTGTGGGTCAGGCTTTAGCCTGACACCGCCAAGGCCGGCTTCAGCCGGCCGCGATCGTTACCGAAACAGATCCTGCTCAAGCGGCCGCACCAGCGACGCCGCATTCGTTGAACTGTTCATATACTCCGCCGGTACACCACGCACGATCACCATCGGCCGACCTTCCGCTGCCTCACCCGTCACCAGTGTTGCCGTCGCGCAGAGCTGATCCGCCACCGCGATCTGCGTCACCTGCAACGGCCGGCCGCTGCGATCGTGCGTGCCGCGCAGATCGGCGAGCGCCTGCAATCCCGCGCAGCCGATGCAGACGCCGGTGACGCCCATGCGCCAGGGCCGGCCGAAGCTGTCGGAGATCAGCACGGCCAGACGGACGCCGTAACGTTCCTGCAGTCGCACCTGCAGCGACAGTGCGGTCGCGTCGGGATCGACGGGCAGCAGCAGCGCACGCTCGGGGCCCGCGGGCAGATTCGACTGATCGATCGCCGCATTGGCGACGACGAAGCCGAGTCGATGTCGCACGATCAGCACGTTCGGCGCGACGCGCACGACCTCGGTCGACTCGCGCAGCACGAGTTCGACGAGGCGCGGATCCTTGAGGCAGCGCGGGGCCAGCGACCGGGCCTCGGCATCGGGCGTCACGCTCGCCAGCTCGACGTAGCGGTTCTCCGACTTCGACACGATCTTCTGTGCGACGACGAGGACATCGCCATCGCGCAGGTTGACGCCGGTATCCGGCAGCGCGCGAGCGAACAGCTCGACGAGATCGTCGCCCGGCTGCACTTCGGGCAGTCCCGGAACGGGGATGAAGGACAGCGCGCTGTTCACGCAGAAACGCTGGCGGCGCGGCGCGACAGCGGCGCGTTGCGGGTCGGGGCCAGCGGCGCCGCGACGGCGGCGTGGGCGATCCGGTCCGCATCGACATCGCGATACAGCGTCGTGCGCTGACGCCACGGGCGGCCAATGGCGGCGATGAGCTCCTGCATCTGCTGCGGCGCGAATTCCTCGCCATGCGCAGCGCCGGCCGCGCGACTGATGGATTCGTTCATGAGCGTGCCGCCCAGATCGTTTGCGCCGGCTGCGAGGCAGCGTTGCGCCCATGGCGGCCCGAGCTTCACCCACGAAGCCTGGATGTTGCGGACGAGCGGGTGCAGCACGAGCCGCGCCACCGCATGCATCAGCAGCGCTTCGCGCAATGTCGGTCCGCGGCGCGCGCGGCCTCGCAGGTACATCGGCGCTTCCATGTGCACGAACGGCAGCGGCACAAACTCGGTCAGGCCGCCGGTGTCCTGTTGCAGTTCGCGCAGGCGCAGCAGATGTCGCGCCCAGTGTGTATAGCTTTCCAGATGGCCATACATGATGGTCGAGGTCGTCGGAATCCCGGCGCGATGCGCGCGGGCGACGACGTCGAGCCATTCCTGCGTCGTCAGTTTGTCGGGCGCCAGTTCGCGACGGATATCGTCGTCGAGGATTTCCGCCGCCGTGCCGGGCAGCGAGTCCACGCCGGCGCGCTTCAGCTCGACCAGGAACTCATCGACCGAAATGCCCAGCGTGCGTGCGCCGTGATCGACTTCGAGCGGCGAGAACGCATGCACATGGATGCGCGGCTGCGCCTGCTTCGCTGCACGGCAGATATCGAGATAGGTCTGGCCGGTGAAGGACGGATGGATGCCGCCCTGCATGCACACTTCCGTGCCGCCGCGTTCCCACGCTTCGCTGACGCGACGACGGATCTCGTCGAGATCCACTAGGTACGGCGCGCCGCGCAGATGCTCATGCGTCTTGCCCTTGGAGAAGGCGCAGAAGCTGCACTTGTAGAGACAGATGTTGGTGTAGTTGATGTTGCGGACGACGGCGTAGCTCACCGTGTCGCCGACGGTCTGCTGGCGCAGCGAGTCGGCTTCGCGGCACAGATGTGCGAAGTCGGCGCCGCGTGCCGTGAAGAGTTCGGCGATCTCGTGTTCCGCGAGCCCGTTGGAGGCGCGGTCGATCAATGCGGACATCGGCGAACGGCGCGACGAATGGCACGTCAGGGCGGCGAGCGGCGTGTCGCGGGCGTCATCGGCATCGGCCGCTTCCGGCGAGCCGGCAGTCCAGTGTCCGACGCGTGCCCAGCCCGCGCCATCGGACAATCGCAGCACGGCGGCGTGCAGCTCGGGTGCGATCCAGTCGTTGCGCGACTGCACGTAGGCGGGATACACGGTCAGTCGTTCCACCAGATCGCATCCGCCGCGCGCCGTGTCCTGTGCCAGCTTGTCGAGATGCGGCCACGGTGCTTCGGGATTCACGTGATCCGGCGTGAGCGGCGATACGCCGCCCCAGTCATTGATGCCGGCGGCGATCAGTTCCGGCAGGTCGCCGCCGTACAGATTCGGCGGCGCCTGGATGCTCATGTGCGCGCCGAAGATGAGGCGCGCCGCCGCAATCGTCCAGCACAGTTCGTCCATCGACGGTTCCGGCGCGGCGTGCATCTTGGTGCCGGGCTTGGCGCGGAAATTCTGGACGATGATTTCCTGAATGTGTCCGTGGCGATCCGACAGCTCGCGCAGCGCCAGCAGGGAGTCGAGTCGCTCACGCCGCGTTTCGCCGATGCCGATTAGGATGCCGCTCGTCATCGGCACGCGCGCTGCGCCGGAGAGTCGCAGTGTTTCCAGACGACGCGCCGGTAGCTTGTCCGGCGAGCCGAAATGCGGGCCGCCGCGCTGGCACAACCGCTGCGACGAGGATTCGAGCATGATGCCCATCGACGGCGCGACTTTTTTCAGTCGCGCGAGAGTATCCGCATCCATCAGTCCCGGGTTCAGATGCGGCAGCAGGCCGGTTTCGCGATAGACGCGGCCGGCAATGTGTTCGAGATAGTCCAGTGTCGACGCGAAGCCGAGCTGTGCGAGGGCGTCGCGCGCGCTGGCATAGCGTCCCTCGGGTCGATCGCCGAGCGTGAACAGGACTTCCTTGCAGCCGAGTGCCGCGCCGTCGCGCGCGATGCGCAGGACATCGTCCGGTTCGAGATAGGGCTTCTCCAGATGCCGCGGCGTCTGGGCGAAGGTGCAGTAGTGGCAGACGTCGCGACACAACTGCGTCAGCGGCACGAACACCTTGCGCGAGTAACTGATGCGCGTGCCCCAGCCGCGTTCGCGCAGTTCGACGGCGAGCGGTGCGAGCGTGCGCCAGTCGCCGTGATCGAGCAGCGCATACGCCTGTTCGGCGCTTGGCCGCTGATCGAGCCATGAATGCAGCGCGGCGGTCATCGGCCGTCCGTGAAGGCGATGTCCGGGTCGTGCTGCGACAGCGCCCACAGTATTTTTGTTGCCGGGTTCTGTTGCAGCAGCGCCAGATCCTCGGGCTCGTCGAGATCGAGCGCGAGTTCCGGCAGGTCCACGATGGTTGCAGGGATGCCGGCGGTTGTCGCGGCGTGCAGATGCCGTTCGAAACTGCGGCCGCCGAAGGTCGGCGCGATCACGTTCGGCGGCGTGCACAGCAGGGCATTGGTGCCGATGCGCTGGCGGTCGGGAACGATCACGATTCCGTGCCGGTGCTCTGACAGCAGCTTGTGCAGGGACTCGACCGTCACGAGCGGCAGATCGCCGGGCAGCATGAGCACGCGGCCGGGTTTGACCGACTGCAGCGTGTCGAGCGCCGAGGACAGTGCGAAGGACATGCCGAGATCCGCGGGTTGCATGACCGTGAGCGCGCCGGCCGCCGCCGCGAATGCGGCCACCTGCTGGCTCGATGTCGCGACCGCCACGCCCTGGATCTCATCGCAGGCTCGCAAGGTGCGGATCACGTGCTCCGCCATCGCAAAAAACAGACGCGAACGTTGCTGCGCATCGATCACGGAGGCGAGCCGCGACTTGGCCTGCTCGCTCGACTTGAGCGGCACCAGCGCCCACGTGCCGTGCTTGTCATCCCCGCCGCGCAGGCGGGGATCCATCTGATCCGCCAAGATGGATCCTCCCGCGGGGACTTCCTGCGGTCGCCGCCTGCGCGGGGATGACGGAAGAGACAGGTTCTCCTCAGCCATGGGCAGCGCGCAGCTTCGGCGCGATCCGTTCGCTGAACAGCTTGAGGAAGCGACCCTGATCGGGGCCCGGTGCATGGAAGACCAGGTGATTGAAGCCGAGATCGATGTAGCGCGCGATGGCGGCGACGGCTTCGTCCGCATCGTCGCTCACGATCCAGCGCGATGCGGCGCGCTCGATGGGCAAGGCATCGGCGAGCTTTTCCATTTCGATCGGATCCTCGACGTCCACTTTCTCTTCGGGCTTCAACGCCAGCGCGCCCCAGTAATGCGTGTCCTGCAGCGCACGTTCGCGATCGGTGTCGAATGACAGCTTGATCTCGATCATGCGATCCACGTCAGCCGGCTGCTTGCCGGCCTTCTCGATGCCGGCGTCGAGGTTCGGCAGCAGCGTTTCGGTGTACAGCTCCCACTTCTTGCCGCTGGTGCAGATGAACCCTGCGCCCTTTTCGCCCGCGAACTTCGCCATCACCGGTCCGGCGCCGGCGATGTAGATGGGCACGGGTTGGTCGGGACGATCGTAGATGGTCGCCTTCTCGGTGCGGTAGTAGGTGCCTTCGTAACTCAGTCGCTCTTCGGTCCAGAGACGACGGATCAGATCGACGGCTTCCTTGAAGCGCGCGGTGCGTTCCTTCTGTTCGGGCCACACCAGGCCGCTCGCCGGGACTTCGTTCAGGGATTCCCCGGTGCCGATGCCCAGGATCACGCGTCCGGGAAACAACGACCCGAGCGTGCCGAAGGCCTGCGCCACCACGGACGGGTGATAGCGGAAGGTCGGCGTCAGTACGCTGGTGCCGATGGCTACGCGCGAGGTGCGTGCGCCGAGCGCACCGAGCCAGGCGAGCGAGAAGGGCGCGTGTCCGCCGGTGTGGCGCCACGGCTGAAAGTGGTCGCTGATCCAGACCGAATCCAGGCCGACCGACTCGGCCAGCACGCCGTACTCCAGCAGTTCGGCAGGCGCGAATTGTTCAGCGGAAGCCTTGTAGCCCAGTTTCAGCGGAGCGTGTTTCATTGCAACAAGAAAACATCAATTGCGGGGCAGCCGCGTCAGCACTTCCTCGCTGAAGCGCTGTGCATATTCGCACCATTCGGCGCGCGTTGCCGCAAGCATGTGCACCGCCGCACCGACGACGCCGAGGGACTTCAGCCGGTCGATCTTTTCCAGGATGGCCTCGGCATTGAAATCCTTACCGATCGAGCTGAGGCTGCCAAGCCGGATTTCCGGTGGTTGCTGTCGGCCGATCTTCTCGCAGTGCTCGTGCAGGTAGCGGATGGCGACGGCGAGATCGTCGGGCCCCGTGATTTCCGCCGTTCGCGACGTGTTGGAAACGCCGGGCTGTGTAAAGAAGGGATACCACGCATCGCCCAGCTCCGCGGCGCGACGGATGGCGCGCGGCGAATTGCCGCCGATCAGCAGCGGCGGATGCGGCCTCTGCAGCGGCCGCGGCAGGATGCGGGCGCCGCGCGCTTCGTAGCCCGTCCCCTTGAATGAAAACTCGTCGTTCGTCCAGGCGGCTTTCAAGGCGGCAATGTACTCATCAACGAGTTCATTGCGGCGCTCGAAGTCCACGCCGAGCGCGAAGTACTCGCCCTTCATATAGCCGGCACCGATGCCGAGCGTCACGCGACCGCCGGAGAACACATCGAGTGTGGCGACCGCGCGGGCCGTGATGAAGGGATTGCGATAGGGCAACACCAGGATGCCGGTCTGCAAGCGCACCGTGCGCGTCGCCGCGGCGACGAATGACAGCATCACGAAGGGATCCTGCGCGTGATGACCGCCGGCATCGAGCCAGCGGCCGGAGGGGCAGGGGTGGTCCGTCACGTTGCAACCGCTGAAGCCGGCGCGCTCGATGGCGGCACCGATCTCGGTGACGGCCTCCGGCGTCAGGAATTCCTCTCCGCGCTTGAGGTCATCGAAGGGCAGGGTGACGTTGATTTCCACGGGTGGTTCTCGAATTCAAGGATCAGTGGAACGGGGCCTTGTGGGGTCGGGCTTCAGCCCGACCGGGGGCCGGCTGAAGCCGGCCCCACAGCGGAAAGGTGCCATAGAGTTCAAAGATCGCCCGTCAGCGTCCACGCGCCGGCGCGATTGCGCAGCCAGCCGCTCGACGCCCAGGTGCCGCCATCGACAGGGATCGTGGCGCCGGTGATGTATTCGCTCATCGCAGAGGCGAGGAACACGGCGAGATGCCCGCATTCGGCATCGACGCCGGGGCGACCCAGCGGAATGCGCCGCGCCGTGGCCTGTTCGTGTTGCGGGCTCGGATGTTTCCACGTCGATGGATCGACGGGCCCACTGAAATTGCCGCGTGTCCCTGGCGTGACGGTGTAGTCCGGCGCGATGGCATTCACGCGGATGCGATGATCGGCGAGTTCCAGCGCCATGGTGCGCGTGAAGTTGAGCATGCCGGCCTTGCATGCGGCGTAGACGGCGAACAGTGGTGCTGCGCGCGAGGCTTCGATGCTGGCGACATTGATGATCGAACCGCCGCGCGCGCCGCGAATCATGACGGGTGCCGCCGCGGCCGTCGCCGCCAGCATGCTGACCAGGTTCAGGTCGATGTGTTTGCGCCACGATCGTTCGGACTGCTGCAGGAACGGCGTCGGTCGCGTGCCGCCGGCATTGTTCACGAGAATGTCGATGCGCCCGAACTCCTGGTCGGCGCGTCCGATCAGCTGGCTCACCTGCTGGGTGTCGGTCACGTCGGTCGGCACCGCCAGACCGCGACGCCCGAACTCGCGAACGCGCGCCGCGACTTCTTCGCAGCGTTCGGGATTGATGTCGCCGATCACGATGTCGGCGCCCACCGTGGCCAGTGCGAGCGCGATGGCGCGGCCGATGCCGCCGCCGCCGGCGGTGACGATGGCGACCTGATCCGTCAATTGCATGTCGGGACGAATGGACATCAGCGCGTCACTTTGTCCTTGGGGGAGGAACGCTCGATCATTCCCCAGGTTTCCTCGCCGTTCCAGCGGTACCGTGCGCCGGCCTGCTGCAGCACGGGGAAATCCGGCGGCATTTCCGGCCGGCCCATCGCGAAGGTGCCGAGGATGGTCTCGCCTTCGATGGTCACCCGGCCCTTCGCGGTTTCGAGCACCATCGTGACGTCCTGATCCTTCTCCAGCTTGCGCAGCCAGGGCGCATGCACCACGCGCGCGGGAATCAGCGCGCCGTCGCCTTCGAAAATGAAGCCCTCGTTGTACGAGGGCGAACCGTCGGGACGCGGCGGATACGCGATGTAGCCGAACCCGCGTCCGCCCGGAAACAGCGCGGACTGCCAGCAATGACCCCAGAATCCTTCGATCCGCCGCACGCCCTGACGGCGGATGCGCAGACCGCTGCCGTTGAAGCGATGCACGTCGTTGCCGATGCGCAGCATGCCTCTGGCGCGGAACAGTTGCTCGTAACGATCGCCGCCCATGAACGCCTTTTCCGCGCCGCCGGACAGTTTCGCGGCGGCATCCATCGACATCTGGCCCTGGATGAATGGCGGCACGGCCATCGTTGTTTCGACTTCGAACTCCACCTCGACCGGCGGGCCGATACCGGGCAGCGCGCCGTTGATCTGATCGGCCGTGGTCATCTCGGCGGCCGTGCCCTTGAATGTCGTGACCCAGGTTTTGAACGGTTCGACACAGCGATACTGCAGCGGCCCCGCACCGAAGATCGTCGGGTTGCCTTGCGCATCGAGCTGCGGATGCGTCGGTCCGCTGCCGCGCGCGCTCAGCACCCGCCCGTTCGGCAAGGCGATGTTCACCGAAAGATCGTGTGCCTCCCACTTCGATGCGAGCGCTTCGACGGCGAAGCGCGGAATGCCGAGGACGCCGCGATCGTCGGAGATCCACATGTTCACGGCATCGCGCATCTCCGGATTCTCCGGGCGCTGTGCGAATACGTACTCGCGCGAGGCATCGAGCCCGCCGGTGAGATCAATGGACATGCGGTGCTCCCTGGCGTTGGGTCCACACGGGAATGCGTGCGGTGTAGTCGGCAAACAGCGGACGGATGGCATCGAGCTGCAATCCGAAATCCTTCGGATCGGCAGGCACGCTCGGCTCACGTGTCGCGGCGTTCTGTTGCCACCACGCCGCCATGCGTGCTTCGAATTCCGGCGTCACGGTTTCGCCCAGCCAGGCGTAGAGACCGCGCACCTCGCCGATGGGATCGCGATGCATGGCGCGGAAATCGATGTCGTAGAAGCGCGAGTCATTGCCGGCATCGCGGAAGGCCAGTGCGCGCTGCATGCCGAGCGACCACTGCTCGACATTCAGCGCGCCGTGATAGGGACGATCCAGATGCTCGGTGAAGCGCGAGGCGATGTCGGCGTAGACGGCGGCCACCGAGAGCATGACTTCGGCAGGATCGCGGTGGGTCATGACGAAGCGTGCGTCCGGAAAGGCATTCGTCAGTTGCGGCAGATACAGGATGTGGGTCGGTGCCTTCAGCCGCCACGGCTTCGCGGGCATGCGCCACTGCAGGAGCTTCAAGGCGCGGCGCTCGTACAGGTAGGTGGAGGTGAGATCGGCGTGCATCAGCCACTTCGCGTAAGTCGGCACCTGCGCGAACGCGAGGAAGATCTGTGCCTTGAAATCCAGCGCCATCAGGTCCTGACATTCCTGCGGCAGCGTCGCACTGGTCGGCGTGTGCGATTTGTGGCCGCGGTTGCGTTCCCTGTCGCGTTCGATGCGCGGGTCGAGTCCTTTGACGGTTCCCGGCGGCGGGCACGGCTCCGTCGCTTCGAAACGCCGCAGCGAACGTGTGTCGGGATCTTCCGCCAGCAGGCAGGAAAGCGCAGTGGAGCCCGTGCGCGGCAGCCCCAGCCCGATCAGCGGGGACTGAATCTCGACCTCCTCGATCTCGGGATGACGGCGATACCAGTCTTCGATCTGCAGCCGTTGCCTGAGGTGACCGACGATGCGCTGGCGCATGTAGGCCTCGCCCGCCGCATTGAGCCGCGCTTCGTCTCGTATCGACCGCACGAGCAATTCCAGACCCTCGCGAAACGAGTTGTCGCCGAAATCCTCGAGCCCGGTTTCGGACCGGGCCTGGTCCATCAACGCCGCATGTTCCCCCATGACGGGCCTCTCGTGATGCGCCGTAGCAATTCGCGCGGCGCAGTTGACCTGATCAATTCGTGTCAGTACGTTGACACCAATATGCCGCGACAGTCAACGAACAAAATGCGCGAAATCCGGCCGTCTACGACGCGCCGGCGTTATGAGAGCCCGGTGCGCCGCGAACAACGCGAAGGCACGCGCCAGCGCA
>CAYWHG010000131.1:11893-13886 GCA_964457865.1 uncultured Steroidobacter sp. | reverse complement strand
AGCAAACCGTCACATCGCAGCCTCAGCCGCGTTGACGGAGCACCTCAGGGCGTGTGTTGGGCGATGCCTCATTGCAGTGGTTCGCCTGAAAACCGATCTCGGCTTGCCCAGAACGGACACGCCGGACACTTTTCGCCTTCCGGATAGTCGATACCTTCTTCATGTGGGCAGCCGATGATTCGGTCAACAGCAACGATGCTCTTCACCGTTTGGTCTTGCAGGAATCCAGCGATACTTTCGAGAGTCGCTTCATCATTCCGAATATCTCCGGATTCCGAGAACCACTTCTGCATCGGCTCTGGGTCAGCCCCTTCGGACTGAACCACCGCCACAACGACTTTGTTCGCGCGAGTGTCGTCTGGCCCGTAATACGCGATGGTCGCAACGGGGTAGCCCCGGAAGCCTTTCTTGGCTTTCTTCCGGAGCTTGTCGCGTTGCCACTGAGCCTTGAAGGACATGATCAGTCGTTCCCCGCCCAACTCAATGGACCGCCCAAATGCGGTTGTTGCCCGCCGCAGGCACTCGTCGAATTCCCCGATCTCATCTTGTCTTTCCGTAGCTCGCGCCTTGTTTTCCAGCGGGCCCGTCCAGGAAACAGGCCGCGCTCGTTTTGGGTTGGTCCGAAGATAGTCCCACCGCCGCGAGAGCGTCAACGGCGGTATTGCTCGGCAGTATCAGTGCCGGGCCAGTGCCGAGTACACACCCAGCAGAATCATCCAGCACGCTCCCAGCAGCAGCGGCACCGACTCCAGCCCGAACGTTTGTGCGCTGACGCCGCATAGCGCGGGGAGGGCGGCGAGTCCGATGGCGGCCATGGAGATCTGCAGGCCGACCGCATTGGTTGTGTGTCGGGGGCCGACTCGCTCCGGTGTCGTTGCGATCATGGAAGGGAATATCGGGCCGGAGGCAAAGCCGATCAGGGTGATCGCGAGGGTATCGATGAGCGGATGCAGATTTACGGCGAGTGCGATGACGCCGATCAATGCGGCGATGATGCAGAAACCGATGACGACGCCAGGGCGGACTCGCGTTGGCAGGAAGGCATAGCCGAGGCGGCTGGCGAACAGTCCGACCCAGTAGAGGGTGACCGCGATACCCGCGGCGGCCGTTTCAATGCCTCGCGCTTCATAGAGCAGCGAGAAGATCCATGCGCCGGCGGCGGCTTCGCATCCGGTGTAGATGAGAAAGACCACCAGCGAGAGCTGAACCTTGCCGAGCTTCAGTGTCTCCAGCAGCGGAGCGGGGCGATGATCCTCGTGGGGATGGATCGAGGGCGGCCAGAGCTTGCGGGTCGCGATGAACAGGATCGCCAGCACGAGTTCGACCGCGACGATGATCCAGTAGCCCGCCTGCCACCGCTGTCCCGCCGCCAGCATCGCAGTCATCAATGCAGGTCCGGCTGCGGCGCCGACTGCGTAGAACGCGTGCAGTACATTGACGACACGCGCGGAGTACTGGACCGCGGCGTGCGTGTTGATGGCTGCATCGATCGCGCCGGCACCCAGGCCGGTGAGCAGACCCAGTGCCACCAGCACCGACCAGGCGGGTGCGAAGGTGTAGCCCAGCAGGGCGATCGCCGTGACGAGGCAGGAAAGCCCCAACAGTCTGCCGATGCCCAGACGCGGCAGAACGACGCCGGAGCAACTGCTCGCGACGACCGATCCGATCGTCACGGTAACGAACAGCGGACCCAGGGCATCGAGCTGCAAGCCGAAGTCGGCGCGGATCGCGGGCCATGCCACGCCGATGACCGCATCAGGCAGGCCCAGTGCAATGAAACCGACGAAGCAGAGAATCAGTAGAGTTCGGCCATGCATCTGCAGCAGTCACGGCATGTGGGAAATGGGGACATTCCTTATTTCCCGTCGTCATCGTTGCGATGCGGAGATGAGGGGCTCGGAGCGGAAAATAAGGAATGTCCCCATTTCCCCAGGCTGGCGCGGCAGAACGACGCCGGAGCAACTGCTCGCGACGACCGATCCGATCGTCACGG
>CAYWHG010000131.1:0-11793 GCA_964457865.1 uncultured Steroidobacter sp. | reverse complement strand
AGATGAGGGGCTCGGAGCGGAAAATAAGGAATGTCCCCATTTCCCCAGGCTGGCGATCTCGTCGATCAGCGCGTCACGATCCGCGGCGCTCAGGCCGCCTTCTTCGCGGATGCGCGCGAAACGCGTGCTCATGCGCTTGCGCGTACTGCTGTCGATGGCATCGGCCAGATGCGTGCTGGCGGTTGCATCGAGCACGAGCGCATCGCGCACGGCATGATTGCGCTCGGCCACCAGGCGCTGGTGCAGCAGCGCGCGACCGAGCAGCACCCACGGCAGATTGGGCGCCGTGATGGGGCCGACGATGACGCGGTGACCGCCCAGCGGCGTGCCGAGAATCTGTACTTTGGCGAGTCGGCCCGCGCCGAACACGGCGCCCAGTCCGCCCACCAGCGCACCGACGCCTGCGCCGATCAACAGAGAAGCGCCACCGACTGCAAGATCAATGGCGCCGCCGGCCAGTGCGCCGGTCGCCGCACCCGTCATTGCGAGCTGCCCGGTCGACATGCCGAATACCGCGAAGCTGCGTTCGGAAAACAGATCTTCCTGAAGCAGTTCGACCTGCTGCTCCTCCGCCGCGAGTGCGGCATGGTGATAAATGTCCTGTACGGCGCGGCGCTGCTGCAGTTCGCGCTGACGGATGCGTGTCTTGAGCTGTTCGCCGAGGCGGCGCGAGATCCCGGCATCATCGCTGCCTTCGGGCGCCGGCGCCCGTTCCTGCGCCGACAGCACGGCGCCGAGCAGATCCGCGATTTCCGCCGCCGCACGCCGCGCGCGGGTCGTCCGATCGCGTTCCAGCGTTGCGATGGCGCGTTCGAGCATCGCGCTCCATTGCGCGTGTCCTTCACCGAGTTCGCGGAAAGCGCGCAACATTTCCAGGCGTCGTGCGAAGTCCGCCCGCTGTGCATCGAATACGCGCACGATCGAGAAGTACTGGTTCAGTGCGCGCCGCCATTCCTCGATGTGATCGCCCGGTCCGATCAGGTTGATGAGTGCCATGCGCGGTTGGCCGGTCCAGCGCAGGATCTCCATTTCGGCTTCGTATTCCACGCCGTAGGGATGCGCGCCGTCGACGACGTACAGGATGCCCGCGCCGTCGAGGATCGGCCGCAGCAGTTCGCATTCGTCGTGGAATCGGGTATCGCGCTCATGCGCGGTCACGAACTCGCGCACGACCGCCGGCCGCGCGCTGGCGCCGCGTTCGTGTTCGCGCAGCCAGGCGAGCGTGCTGCGCGGTCGCTGAAAGCCCGGTGTGTCGACCAGTTCGTACAGCACCTGATCGTCGATGCGCATGCGGAAGCTGCGTGCACGGCGCGTCGTCCCTGGATCCGGCGAGATGATGACCGACTCGTCTTCGGCCAGCGTCGCGACGATGCTGCTCTTGCCCTTGTTGGGGTGGCCGACGACCGCAAACCTCGGATGCGAATCGCTCACGTGCCGCTCTCCAGACCACTCTCCATATAGAGCGCCGGGTCGGCCAGCCGCGCCGTCCAGCGCGACCAGGTGGAGTGCTGCGTGGGCGTGGGCGGCGACAGATCCGCAGAGACCGGCACGACGATGATCGAGCAGTCGCGGCCGACGCCGTTGCGCAGGTCGGCGAGGAAGTCCTGCAGATCGAGCAGCGGCGCTTCCCAGGCACGCACGAAGACGAGCAGCGCGCGCGGTTTGCGCGACGCGATCTGCCGGATGAGCGACTGGTCTTCGTCGAGCGTCGCCGTGCCCGCGGCAAAGGTATCCGACACACGCCGCTGCAGGTGCTGCAGGCTCCACTGCGATACACGGTCATCGGGCAGCGATTGCGACCAGACGATGGCCAGGGCATCGGTGTCGCCGGCAGGGGGGGCGGCAGTCCGTTCGCTGCGATCGCGCGGCGCGTTTTCCATGTCCGTTGCGCCGAGCTGGATGTCCGCCGTTGCCATCCGATCCAGCAGTGCCCGCACGCGCGGATCGTCCAGTAGCAGATGCCGGGTGGCGGCGCGCAGACGCTGTGCGGCGAACGCGAGCAGCAGGATGCGCGGCAGCAGGCCGTAGGTCAGGATGCAGGCGAGCAGGAAGGGCCACCAGCCCGTCAGTTCGCTCGCGACCGTGCGGCTCGGCGGCGCCGATGCCAGCCGATAGAAACGCGACGCCTCGATGAGATCCACACCGGGCACCGCCGCGGGCCAGAACTCGCGCCACGGCAATGACAACGCCTGCGTGATGCGATGCACGCGATCCGCATCGAACCGCAGGGTCGTGCTCCAGCCGAATGCGAGGTCGGTAAACGCGATCAATGCGATGGCCGTGAGCACGACGGCGGCATTGAATGCGACCGCCGCCGATTGCGACCACGCCAGCATCTGCCAGCGCGCGAAGCGACTCGCCGCCGGACCGCGTGCCTCGTGCCAGACCAGGACAGCCGCGCGCCCATCATCGACCCGCCGCAGACGGCGATACAGTGCAGCGGCCAGCGCACCGGGATTCAAACCGCCGAGCAGTTCCTGCACGGCACGCACACCCGGCACCTGCGGCAGCATCAGCACCAGTGTCAGCACGATCAATGCGATCTGCAGCAATACCAGCGTGGCGAGCACGGTCACTACGTTGACGGGCCATGTGCCGTCGTAGTGAAGCACCGCCAGCGCGGTGGCGGCGCCGGCGACGCCGCCCAGCACGAGCATGAGCAGTGAAATGATGCGTCGGGCGCGCGCCAGTCGTGCGACGAGTGCCAGGTCAGCCGATGGCAACGGCTTCGTCGGTGCGGCGCCTTGCCACCAGCGGGTCACCCGCGTGAGAGGGTCGCGGGCGTCGATTTCGGCAGCGATGCGCCGTTCCCGATGCAGTCGTTCGCCGTAGGGCATTGCGCCATCGGCTTCCAGCCAGGCGGGAATCGCCAATGCCTGGACGAACAGGGACTGCTGCGGGTCGGATGCGGCCATGCGCGGATCATAGCAATCCGCTCCCGGCAATCCGCTCCCGGTGCCCGTGCCGTACGATCCGCAGGCAAGCGCTGGCTGCTAGCGAAGCTTCCGCAGCGCCGGTCCAAGTTCCTCCTCGAAGAAGCGGATGAAGGCCTCCTGGTCCGGACCGATGCCCTGCAACACGACGTGATCGAATCCTGCGTCGACGAATTTCTTCGCCGCTTTCACATGCGTATCGACATCCGGTCCATGCGGTGTCGAGTCGCTCAGATCCTTCGGCTCGATGTACTTCGTCGCTTCCTCGAAGGCGGCGACGCCCGGCAGTTCGACCAGCACGTTCCAGCCCAGGGCGCCGAAGCGCGAGTAGCGGTGCGCCAGTTCAAGACCTTCCTTTTTCGATCGGGCGTAGGCGAGCGCCAGTTCGCCGTAGCGCGCGCCGCGACCGCCGGCCGATTGCCATTCCTTCACGAGTTTTCGTTCGGGCTCCACGGCCATGATGCCGGCACCGACTTCGGCGGCGAGCGTGGCGGCCTTCTCGCCGCCGACACCGACGACAATGGGGATTTTTTTCTTGGGCAGATCGTAGATGCGCGCGGATTCGACGTCGTAGTACAGGTCCGAGTGCGACACCAGTTCGCCGCTCCACAGCGAACGAATGATGTGGACCGCTTCGCGCAGCATGCCATGTCGATGATCCACCGACGGCCAGCCTTCGCCCACGACATGTTCGTTGAGCCGTTCGCCCGAACCGAGCGCCAGGGTGAAGCGTCCGTCGCTCATGACCCCGATCGTGGCCGCGGCTTGCGCGACGATCGCCGGGTGGTAACGAATGATCGGACACGTAAGGCCCGTCGTGATGCCCACCTTTTCCGTCACTTCCGCGATGGCGCCGAGCACGCTCCAGGCGAAGGGCGAGTGACCGTGCGACTCCAGCCACGGATGGTAGTGATCGGAGATGGAGACAAAGTCGAAGCCGGCCTGTTCGGCCAGACGCGCATTGCGCACGAGTTCCCTGGGGCCGGTGGTCTCGGTCATCAGCTTGTAGCCGAACTGGGTCATGAGACGTGCTCCTCTGCAGTTACAGGGGCAACGTCCCATCGCTGAAAAATGATCCGCATGCGGACTCCGGTCATGTCGGATCGGCAAGAGTTCATCCGTCCTTGCAGAGTCCGGACCCGAGCGGAGGTCTGCCGCGTTGGAACCGGGTCAGTCAAACAAGTCATACGAGGAGGCGCCATGCCCTACATCGACGGTTTTGTCATCGCCGTTCCCAAGGCGAACAAGCAGAAGTTCATCGAGCACGCCAACAAGGGCGACAGTGTCTTCATGGAAATGGGCGCCACGCGCATCCTCGAATGCTGGGGTGACGACGTGCCGAACGGAAAGGTCACGGACTTTCATCGCGCCGTCCAGGCAAACGACGACGAAGCCGTCGTGTTCTCATGGATCGAATGGCCCGACAAGGACACGCGCGACAAGGCCATGTCGCGGATGGAAGAACTGATGAAATCCGATCCGCGCATGAGTCCGGAGAGCAACCCGATGCCGTTCGATGGCAAGCGGATGATCTACGGTGGGTTTGCGCCGGTCGTGACGTTGAAGAGTTGATCTGTGCGGATGCCTGTCCATCGGATGTCCGGTGGACAGGTATGGCAATACTAAAGCGGTAGCGGTTCCGCTACCCCTGCGAGCAGACGCAGGCTCAGGATCAGCAGCCACAGACCGCCGATGCCGTAGACCGCGAACATCAGCCAGTAGCCGAACGGCTGACCGGTTCTCGTGAATTCGACTCTGCCCTTGAGACCGTTGGGTCCGCACGGCAGCCAGCCCGTGCCGAGCGAACGATAGTCGACGAGCAGGAGGCCGACGCCGAAGAACAGAAAAAGCAAACCCTGGAAGATCGCCATCAGACGTTGCCGGTTCGCAGACCGAATCTTGCGGCAAGCGATGCCAGTGCAACGGCCGGCAGGGACAGGACAGCGAGGGCGATCAATCCAAGGGGAAACAGGCCGAGCCCCGCACCGCTGAAAATCATGACCGGCGCCTGCATGAACATCAGAACAGCGGCCCACCGCCAGGCGCGTCGCGGAAACACGTACCCGAGCACACCGCTCAACACGACGGCGAGCGGATAACCGACCGACCAGTATCCCGGCGCATCCCACGGCTCGCTCCTGCCGCCAGTCGCCGCGGTCAGGGTCCACAGCGCCGCGCCTGCAATGATCGCCATGCCGTAAGCAACTTTCGATGTGTCCTTCACGATCGTGCACCCGCCCGGCGCGTGCCATCCGGCACGACGATGGCGGACAACCTACCGCCGCAGCCGCACCGGTTCCGTGAACGTCATCAAGATTGCGAGAGCTTCGTCAGCCTCTTTCAGGTGGAAATCGCGCTGGACTGATTCGCGTCCCTCATCTGGGCAGTTGATAACTGTGGCCGGGACGGCCGTAAGCGAAATCCGTTGCGGTGGCGATCACGGTGTGCCCCGAGATTTTCACCTCGGTGACGAGTTCCGCCGTATTCGGCCCGTGCAGAAGTTCGAAGGCCGGAACCCAGGAGTCGCCGTGATTGGCGAATACATAGGCGAACGACGGCAGGTCCCACGTGTTGGCGCCGATCGTTTTTCCGGCAACGATATGGTCGCCCGAGACATCCACCAGTTCACCGAGCCGGTAGCTGGTAAGCGGATCTTCGACAGGAACGATTTTCTGCTGCTGCGTCCAGCCTGATGTCGTGCGCGCGAATACATACAGCGCACCTTCGTTGACAGGGTCCGATGCGGAGATCACCCCCGGCGCGCCGACCACGATCACGTTGCCGTCCACGGCGATGCTTTCGCCAAACCGTGCGCCCGGCGACAGATCGGCGGGTCGCAATGTCCAGCGCAGACGCCAGCCGCGCTCATCGTCGTAGTCATAGACCAGCGCCCGACCGGTCTCCTGATCGGCGGTCGGATCGGCGATGACCATCGTGTTGCCGCCCAGCGCGATCGGCGAGAAAGGCAGGTTCGATGCGATCGGCGGGCGGTGCGATGCACGCCGAGAATAGGTGCCGTTGGCATTGAGCCGGTAGAAATCGAGCTGCAGGAAGGCTTGCGGATCGGCCGCATCTTTCACGCGCGTACCGCTGACGACGGCCCACTGTCCATCGCTGGCTATCCGGTTCACGTTCGTCCGGTCATAGCCGGCTGGCCGCCCCAGCCAGAGATGCTGCACGTAGTTCCAGTTGCCGCCATTGCGCGCGAATACGTACACGACATGTTTCCCCGTATAGACGGGACTGGTGCCGGCGACGAGCAGCGAATCGCCGCTGAATGCGGGCGCACCGAACGGATACGACGGCACCAGCGCCGTCGGCGGTCGCCAGTTGTCGGGATTGGTGATGACCCGCTGCACGGCCCAACCGGCGTTCTGGCGAACCTGTATCGCCACCCCGGAGCCAGTGTTCGATGTCAGCGCCGTATCGCCATCCAGCGCATGCAGGTTCATGAAGCAGCGCTGCGAGAAACATCCCGCGCCGCTGTCCAATCCGGCTGTTGGAGTGAGGGGTGTTTGTGCCGGCGCAGCTGTGAATGTCGAGAGGGCGAGCGTTGCGAGAGCGGCAGACCAGTACCGTGCGCGCATGGGAGTCTCCGTGACCTGGGGTTAGGGCTCAGTCCGTGGCGCGCGGGATCGTGGGCGCCGCCCTCACGGGCCGCAATCAGGAACTGCCGGGAGGAAATTGGCTTACGTGGCAACCGCGGATGGGGCGGATAGCACCTGCGTCGGGAGTCAGGGGATCGCTGGATTCGGAAAAAAGAGTCCGACCGTGGCGGGATTTGCGGGCATGATCCGCGCCCATGATCCACGCCCATGTCCACGCCATGACGAACTTTGCCTCCCCGGGCCTGAGCGAGCCGCTGCAACGCGCACTCGCGGAAATCGGCTACACGCGGATGACACCGGTGCAGGCCGCGAGCCTGCCATCCATCCTTGCCGGTCGCGACGTGGTTGCGCAGGCGAGGACCGGCAGCGGCAAGACCGCTGCGTTCGCCCTCGGCATGCTGTCGCGGCTCGATGCCGCTCAAGTGAAGCTGCAGGGCCTCGTGCTCTGTCCGACGCGCGAACTGGCCGACCAGGTGAGTCGCGAGATCCGGCGCCTTGCGCGCTTCATCCCGAACGTCAAGGTGCTGACCCTGTGCGGCGGTGTGCCGCTGCGTCCGCACCTGGCCTCGCTGACGCACGAGCCGCACATCGTCGTCGGTACGCCCGGCAGAATTCTCGAATTGCTGCAGAAGGGCGCGCTCCCCCTCGGCGCCATCAACGCACTCGTGCTCGATGAGGCAGACCGGATGCTCGACATGGGTTTCGCCGATGATCTCCACAACATCATCGAGGCGACCCCGAAACAGCGCCAGACCCTGATGTTCTCGGCCACCATTCCCGAGCCGATCCGCGAGATCAGCACCCAGTTCCAGCATGACGCGGTGAACATCACCGTTGCGGATCAAGGCGATGAATCGCCGATCGCGCAGACCTTTTTCGAAGTGGAGGCGGATCGCAAGCCCGCAGCGCTCGAAGCCCTGCTGCTCGACTATCGGCCGGAATCCGTCGTGGTGTTCTGCAATACCCGGCAGGAAGTGCGCGCCGTGGCGGATGCGCTCGCCGCAGCGAACTTCGACGTCATGGCATTGCACGGCGAACTCGAGCAGCGCGATCGCGAGGAGACGCTGGTGCGCTTCGCCAATCGCAGCTGCACCGTGCTGGTCGCTTCGGATGTTGCCGCACGCGGACTCGACATCGCCGATCTGCCGATGGTCATCAACTATGACCTCGCATCCGACGCAGACACGCATCTGCATCGCATCGGCCGGACGGGTCGTGCCGGTCGCGCCGGCATTGCGCTCAGCCTGTGCACGCTGCGGGACATGAACAAGGTCAATGTCATCGAGGATCGCCTCGGCGAACGGCTGCACTGGGAGAAGATTCCGTCGCCGGACGATACCAGCCCGCTGTTTGCGACCCACCTCACGCTCGCCATCGATGCCGGCAAGCAGGACAAGCTGCGGCCCGGCGATGTGCTCGGCGCCCTGACGGGCGATGCGGGATTGCCGGCCGAGGCCATCGGCAAGATCAACGTGTTTCCGACCCGGACCTATGTCGCGATTGCGCGCGAGTCCTACGAGCGGGCATTGCAGCGGCTGCGCGCCGGAAAGATCAAGGGACGCGTGTTCCGGATTCGCAAGATCGTTCGCTGAGTTTCCGCGGGGAAAGAACCCTTCGACCCTTCGTCAGGCTCAGGGCTCAGGGCGAACGGACCCTTCGACAAGCTCAGGGCGAACGGATTTTCTTTCTCCGTTCGTGCTGAGCCCGGTCGAAGCACTCTGGCTCTTGCGCTCGTCCATAGAGTCTCAGGGCGAACGGAACAAAACACCGGATCAATTTTGAGACAGGTTCCAAGTCTTCCTGGGCGCCCATTGAATCGAATCTCATGGACGTCACGCCGCGCGCGACTGCGCCGGCGGCGATTCGAACGCCGCCAGCAGGGCCGGCAATTTGGCTTCGTACGCAGCCACTGCGGCATCCTTCACCAGCCCATAGCCGCCGATCTCGCCGGCGGCGCGCACCAGTTCGACGGCCGCCGCAAGATTCGCTGAATCCAGACCGCCAGCGACGCGCTCGATGAGCGCGCGATAGTCCTCGACCAGTCGCCGTTCCATACGGCGTTCCGCGGTATAGCCGAAGACATCGAACGACGTACCCCGCAGGCCTTTCATCTTCGCCAGCACTCGGAACACCGGCAGCATCCAGCGACCGAACTCGCGCTTCTTCGGCCGGCCGCTGGCGTCGCGGCCGGGCAGCAGCGGCGGCGCGAGGTGGAACGTCATGCGGAAGTCGCCGGAGAACTGTTCGCGCATGCGCTGCATGAAAACCGGATCGGCGTAAAGCCGCGCGACTTCGTATTCATCCT
Organism: uncultured Steroidobacter sp.; assembly: GCA_964457865.1. Taxonomy (GTDB): domain Bacteria; phylum Pseudomonadota; class Gammaproteobacteria; order Steroidobacterales; family Steroidobacteraceae; genus Steroidobacter. The sequence goes on along the minus strand of CAYWHG010000131.1, from coordinate 2,947 downwards.
TGTAGGCCATCAATCGCGCGAGCGTCACGGCGACTTCACGCACGAAAGGCTCGCTGCCCTTGATCGACCGGGTGCGCGTGCGGAGGTCATCGATGAAGTTGCGATAGCGGTTGGCATAGGCAGCGTCCTGATACGCCGTGAGCAGGCGCGTGCGGCTCGCCAGCACATCGTCGACCGTTGCCAGGGGCGCCAGCTCCGCTTTCTCACCGAGTTCCCGCGCCAGTGCCTCGGGCGCATGGGCGGCGAGCCGGCCCAGCGCGAAAGTCCGCAGGTTGCCCTCGACGAAGGTACCGTTCAGCCGGATCGCCTGCTGGATGGACGCGATCGACACCGGCAGCAGGCCCTTCTGCGCGGCATAGCCGAGCATCAGGATGTTGGTGCCGATGCTGTCGCCGGTGAGTTCGGTGGCGAGCTGGCTCGCGTGCATTTCGAACAGTGGGCCGCCGTCGATGGCGGAGGCGACTGCGGCCTGCAGGCGATCGGCGCCGAGGTCGATGTTCCTGTTGCTCTGGAATTCACCGGTGGGCGCGACATCGGTGTTGAGGATGCCGACCGTGTGTCCGGGACGCAGCGTCTTCAGCACCGCGGTGCCGGAGGCGACGATCAGGTCGCAGGCGATGAGCAGGTCCGTCATGCCCTCGGACAGCCGCGACACATATATATGTGTCGGATCCGGCCCGAGACGGATGTGGCTGGTCACCGCGCCGCCTTTCTGCGCCATGCCGGTCATGTCGAGTACGGTGCAGCCCTTGCCGTCGAGATGCGCGGCCATGCCGAGCAGCGCGCCGATGGTCAGCACACCCGTGCCGCCGATGCCGCCGACCAGGATGTTGTAGCCGCGCTCGTCCAAGGCACGCGTCGCAGGCATCGGCAGCGCATCGATCAACTCCTGCAGCCGTCGCGCATCGCCGCTCGCGCGCACCGCGATCTTCGCGCCTTCGACGGTGACGAACGAGGGACAGAAGCCCTTCGCGCAACTGAAATCCTTGTTGCAGGTCGACTGGTCGATCCTGCGCTTGCGGCCGAACTCGGTGTCGAGCGGCAGGATGCTGATGCAGTTCGATTGCACCGAACAGTCGCCGCAGCCTTCGCAGACCTCCGGATTGATGAAGACGCGCTTGTCGGGATCGGGCATGAGCTTGCGCTTGCGACGCCGGCGCTTCTCGGCGGCGCAGGTCTGCTCGTAGACGATGCCGGTGACGCCCTTCATTTCGCGCAGCTCGCGCTGCAGCCGGTCGAGTTCGTCGCGATGATGCAGCGTCGCGTTCGGCGGCAGTGCGAGGCTGGCGTACTGTTCAGGCTGATCCGACACCAGCTTCACCGGACGCACGCCTTCGGACAGCAGCTGGTTCACCAGGTCGAGCGGCGTCATCTTGAGTTCGACGGGCTGGCCGCCCGTCATCGCGACCGCATCGTTGTACAGCACCTTGTAGGTCATGTTCGCCTGCGCCGCGACGGCCGCGCGGATGGCCAACACACCGGAATGCGAGTAGGTGCCGTCGCCCATGTTCTGGAAGACATGCGGCATCTCGACGAACTGGCTTACCGACACCCACGGCGAGCCCTCATGTCCCATCGGCACGAACTGCATGGTCTTGCGATCCATGACGACCGCGGCGAGGCCGTGACAGCCGATGCCGCCGAGCGCGATCGAGCCGTCCGGAATCTTCGTGCTGGTGTTGTGCGGACAGCCGGAGCAGAAGTACGCCGGACGGATCAGCGTATTGCTGAGCCGGGCGGCGTGCGTTTCGAGATTGCCGTACAGCGACGCCTGTTCAGCCACGCGCGCATCCGTGACGCCGATCTGATCGAGCAGCGTCCTGATTGCGCGGCGCACCTGGCCGACGGTGAGTTCGCCGACCGCCGGCAGCAGCGGCGCGCCCCGCAGATCCTGTTTGCCGGCGAGGGCAGGGCGGCGATCCGCGCCAATGGCATACAGGTGACGTGCGATCTGGTCTTCCATCACCGGCCGCTTTTCCTCGACCACCAGTACGGCGCTGCTGTACTGCGCGAACTCGATCAGGCGCTCGCGATCCATCGGCCAGATGAGTCCGGGCTTGTAGAGGCGGATGCCGAGCCGGCGACAGTTCGCCTCATCGAGTCCCAGATCCTCGAGCGCCTGGCGCACATCGAGATAGGCCTTGCCGGCGCTGACGATCGACAGCGTGCGGCGCTCGCCGTCGATCACGGTGCGGTCGATGCCATTGGCGCGCGCGAAGGCTGTCGCCGCTGGAAGTCGCCGGCTCACGAGCGTGTCTTCTTCGACGAGCGGCGGCAGATTGGGTTTGAGGTTCAGGCCGCCGGCCGGCAGTTCGTAGTCGGTCGGTATCAGGTACGTGCGCTGCAGGTCCGGCACCGCAGCCGTCGCCGAAAGATCGAGCGTATCGGTGATGCACTTCAATCCGACATAGCAGCCGCTGTAACGCGACATCGCCCAGCCGAACAGTCCGAACTCCATGATCTCGTCGATGGTCGACGGATACAGGATCGGCAGCAGCGCCGCGATGAGCGTGTGTTCCGACTGATGCGCACTGTCCGAGGACTTGCCGCCGTGATCGTCGCCGGCCACCGCGAGAAAGCCACCCAGCGCCGACGTTCCTTCCAGATTGCCGAGCTTCAGCGATTCGCAGGCGCGATCGACGCCGATGCCCTTGCCGTACCACAGCCCGAAGATGCCGTCGAAGGCCGACTTGCCGTACCACTTGAGCTGCTGCGTACCGCGGATGGCGCTGACGGCGAGTTCTTCGTTGAGGCCCGGCACGAACTTGATGTCGTGCGCATCGAGCAGCTTCTGCGCACCCCACAGCGCGGAGTCATATACGCCGAGCGGCGAGCCGCGATAACCGGAAATGTAGCCCGCGGTCGCCAGCCCCGCGGCGCGATCACGACGCTTCTGATCCAGCGGCAGCCGCACCAGCGCCTGGTTGGAATTGATGAAGACACGTCC
>CAYWHG010000130.1:0-13916 GCA_964457865.1 uncultured Steroidobacter sp. | reverse complement strand
CAGAAGCTCGTGAAGATCCGCCCCAGCAGATCATCGGACGTGAACTCGCCCGTGATTTCGCCGAGGGCCTGCTGGCTCAGGCGCAGTTCTTCGGCCATCAGTTCGACGGCGCGGCGTTCGGTGAGTTGTCGATGCGCTTCCTGCAGATGCCGCTGGGCGCGTTCGAGCGCATCGAGGTGGCGACGGCGCGCGGAGATCGTGCCGGCTTCCGATGCCTGGTAGCCCATGCATGCCTTGAGGTGTTCGCGCAGCAGGTCGATGCCCTCGCCGGTGACGGCGGAGAGATGGATGCGCACCGGTTCGGTCTGCTGCAGGCGGGGCGTGCCGCCGGCAACGTCGACCTTGTTGAAGATCCAGGTGACCGGTACGTCGGACGGCAGCAGGGCGGTCTCGGTGCGGATCTGTTCATCGTCGACGGCGCGCGCCGCATCGATCACGTACAGGATGCGATCGGCGCGCGTCATTTCCGCGTGCGCGCGGCGGATGCCTTCGGCCTCGACGACGTCCGCTTCGTCGCGCAGGCCGGCAGTGTCGGCGACGTGCAGCGGCATGCCGTCGATGTGGATGCGTTCGCGCAGCACGTCGCGAGTCGTTCCGGGAATGTCGGTGACGATCGCGGCGTCGTAACCTGCGAGTCGATTCAGCAGACTGGACTTGCCGGCATTCGGCCGGCCGGCGATGACGACCGTCATGCCCTCGCGCAGCAGTGCGCCCTGTCGTGCGCAGTTGAGGATGGCCGCGCAGAGTTCCAGTGCATGGTCGAGGCGATCGCGCAGGGCGGTGTCGGCGAGGAAATCGATTTCTTCTTCCGGAAAATCGATGGCCGCTTCCACGTGCATGCGCGCCTCGGTCACGGCTTCCGTCAGCGTATGGACTTCGGCGGAGAATTCGCCTTGCAGCGAACGCAGCGCGGCGCGCGCGGCCTGTGTCGAACCGCTGTCGATCAGGTCGGCGATCGCCTCGGCCTGGGTCAGATCGATCTTGTCGTTGAGATAGGCGCGTCGACTGAATTCGCCGGGTTGCGCCTGTCGTGCGCCGAGTTGCACGACACGGGCAAGCAGCATGTCGAGTACGACCGCGCCGCCGTGGCCCTGCAGTTCGAGGACATCTTCGCCGGTGAACGACGCGGGCGCGGGAAAGTACAGTGCGATGCCGCCATCGAGCATGTCGCCCGCAGCATCGCGGAATACGCGCAGCGCGGCATGTCGCGGCGGCGGCAGATCGCCCAGCAGCGCGCGCGCGATGTCGGCAACTCTGGATCCCGAGATGCGCACGACACCGATGCCGCCACGGCCCGACGCGGTGGCGACGGCGGCGATGGTGTCGGAATCGGATGCGAGAGTCGCGCTCAAGGAAGCTCGCGGAAGTGGCCCACTTTTTTTGAGTGTAGCCACATCCGCCGCCAGCCGGCAGTCGTGGGAACGACTAGTCCTTCTTCTTGTTGGCGTCTTCCGCCGCGACCAGCTTGTTGATGCGCCACTGCTGCGCGATCGACAGCAGCGTATTGGTCAGCCAGTACAGGACGAGACCGGCCGGGAACCAGGCCATGGTGACCGCCATGATGACCGGCATGAAGGCGAAGATCTTTGCCTGCATCGGATCGGCGCTCGGCATCGGCTGCAGCTTGAACTGCGCGAACATCGCAACGCCCATCAGGATCGGCAGAATGAAGAACGGATCGCGCGTCGACAGATCGGAGATCCAGCCGAAGAACGGTGCCTGGCGCATTTCCACACTTTCCAGCAGCACCCAGTAGAACGCCAGGAAGAACGGAATCTGGATCAGGATCGGCAGGCAGCCCGCGAGCGGATTGATCTTTTCGCGCTTGTAGATCTCCATCATCTGGCGACCGAGCTGTTCTCGATCGTCCTTGTAGCGTTCCTGGATCGCCTTGATGCGCGGCGCGACGTTGCGCATCTTCGCCATCGAGCGGCCACTGGCGGCCGTGAGCTTGTAGAAGACGAGCTTGATCAGGAACGTGACGATGATGATGGCCAGGCCCCAGTTGCCGACGAAGCTGTGGACCTTGCTGAGCAACCAGAAAAGCGGCTGGGAAATGATCGTGAGCTTGCCGTAGTCGGCGGTGCGCTGCAGTTCCGGGCCGGTGGCCGAAAGCTGGTCCTGCAGCTTCGGGCCGACGAACAGCGCTTCATCGAAGGTGTGAGTCGCGCCGGCGGCGACTGTCTGCAGCGGCCCGCGATAGGAAAGAATGAAATCGTTGTCCGCATCGACGCTCAACTGATAGTCGTACGACGCCGTCACCGGCGGCACCGCGGCCGCGACAAAGTGATGCTGCAGCGCTGCGATCCAGCCGCCGGTGATGGTGTTCTTGTAGTGGCTTTCTTCCTTGTCCTCGACGTCGAGCTTGCGATAGCCCTTGCCGTCATAGATCGCCGGTCCCCGATACGCGTACGTTTCGACGTTGAAGTAGGAACGTTCGACGTGCTCGTAGTGGCGAACGATCTGCACATAGGACGCCGCCTTCCAGTCGCTGGCGGACTGGTTGTCCACGTCGTACTTCAGGTCGATGCGGTAGCTGCCCGGCTTGAAGATGTAGGTCTTCGTGACGGTCAGACCCTCGCCGTCGGTCCAGGTCAGCGGCACTTCGAGCTGCGTGTCGCCCGGCTTGAGACGATATTCGCTGGCGCTCGCCTGGAACTGCGCCTGATGCGTCGGCTCGGCGCGCTGGTCGGCGGCACGCAGGCCGGACCGCGCCACGAACAGCGACGTGCCCTTCGTATCGAACAGACGCACGGGAATGTCCGGCTGATTCTTCGCCTTCGGATACTCGAGCAGATCGGCGCGCTGGAATTCGCCGCCGCGCGTGCTGATGTCCAGATCGAGCACGTCGGTCACGACATGGATGATCGGGGCAGTCGTTGCGGCGGCCTCGGCGGCAGCAGGTCCGGTGGCCGCCGCAGGTACAGACGGTGCACCGTCGGCCGCGGGCAGTTCAGGCAGGACTTCGGCCGGCGAACTGGCGGCGGGCGCCGCCGTGGTCGCGGCGGCTGGCGGCGGCGGCACCGGCGCATAGTCGCGTTGCCAGGTGATGTAGTTCAGCCACAGCACCAAACCCAGCGCGGCCCAGACGAAGAGACGTTGGTTTTCCATGAATCGGTGGTTTCCAGCCTAGTGCGCAAGATCCGCGGCATCGCGCGCGGTCGGAGCAGGTTCATCGGAGCGCGCGGTGGCGCGCCTTGTTGTCAGGTCAACCGGCGACAGGGGCACGGGATCGTAGCCACCGGGATGCCACGGATGACAGCGCAGCAGGCGCCGGGCGGCAAGATAACTTCCCTTCATCGAACCGTGCAGCGTGATCGCCTCTTCGGCGTAGCAGGAGCAGCTCGGATAAAAACGGCAGTTCGGGCCGAGCAGCGGACTGATCAGGTAGCGATAGCCGCGAATGAAGGTCTTCAGGACGGCGCGCATGACTTGCTTACTGCGCGCCAGTGTTTTTCGAGGCTGCGCACGACCGCGGGATTGTCGGCATCGCGGGCGCCGAAGCGAGCATTGACGACGATGTCGACCGCGGGCAGTTCATGTTGATGCAGTCGGAACGACTCTCTGACCAGGCGCTTGATACGGTTGCGGCGCACCGCTCCGCCGATGATTTTCGCTGCGACCGACAGACCGAGACGGGCTGTGGGTCCGCCGTTGGGGCGGACGAAAACCGCGAACATGGCATCGGCGAAACGTCGCGCATCTTTGTAGACGCGATCGAAGTCCGACTTGTTATGGAGACGTTGCGCCGGAGTGAAAGGCCGGGCGGATGTGTGCAAGAACGGTGACGAACAGACGGACGAAGCGCGACAGCGTCAGACCGTCAGGCGCTTGCGACCCTTGGCGCGACGGCGGGCGAGCACCAGGCGTCCGGAACGGGTGGCCATGCGCGCACGAAAGCCGTGAGTACGGGCACGATGAATCTTGCTGGGGTTGTAAGTGCGCTTCATGCTGGAATCTCGTGGCGCGAAATTCGCGCTAAAACAAGCACATGGTGGGTCAAAAGAAGGGCGGCAAGGGTACGCACGGCTCTGGAGGGTGTCAAGCACGCGGGTGCTGAATTTGCGCGGAAAATCACGCCGCCGTGCTGTGGATAACTCTGAGGGCTTAGGGTTAGACTCGCCCTCCTCTCGCGCCCCCGCTGGGAACGATCGGCGCAGAACAAATTTTTTATTGACCGTTGTTATCGAGCCGGGGCTGCCGTGTCGGCGTCGGTGGGGGCGAACCGTGGTGGCTTCGTTGTGGCATCACTGTCTGGCGCAACTGGAAGCCGAGTTGCCCGAACAGCACTTCAATACCTGGATCCGCCCGCTGCAAGCCGTGGAGGATGGACGGGTATTGCGGCTGCTCGCGCCCAACCGTTTCGTGGTCGACTGGGTGAACGACAATGTCGCCCGGCGTATTTCCGAACTGGTCGAAGCCTTGTCCCCGCCGCCCGGTCTGTCGGTGATGGTCGAAGTCGGCACCCGGGCCGCCGCCAATGTGCCGGCACCCGTCCTGAGCTTCGGTGCGCCGAATCCGCCCCGGGAGCCACCGGCGGTGCTCGGCAGCCGCCTGAATCCGGACTTCACCTTCGAAAACTATGTCGAGGGCAAGAGCAACCAGCTCGCCCGCGCGGCCGCCCATCAGGTCGCACAGAACCCGGGCCGGGCTTACAACCCGCTGTTCATCTATGGCGGCGTCGGTCTGGGAAAAACCCACCTCATGCACGCGGTCGGCAACGCCATCAGAGGGCGCAGCGATCGGGCACGTGTGGCCTATGTGCATTCGGAGCGCTTCGTCAGCGACATGGTCAAGGCGCTGCAGCACAACACCATCAATGACTTCAAGGCGGCTTACCGGTCACTGGACGCGCTGCTGATCGACGACATCCAGTTCTTTGCCAACAAGGACCGCTCGCAGGAAGAATTCTTCCATACGTTCAATGCCCTGTTCGAGGGGCAGCAGCAGATCATCCTGACCTGCGACCGTTATCCGAAGGAGGTCGATGGGCTCGAAGAGCGCCTGAAATCCCGCTTCGGCTGGGGCCTGACAGTCGCGATCGAGCCGCCGGAGCTGGAAACCTGCGTGGCGATCCTGATGAGCAAGGCCGCCGTGATCGGGGTGGAGCTGTCCGAGGAAGTCGCCTTTTTCATCGCCAAGCGGATTCGCTCGAATGTGCGCGAACTGGAAGGCGCCTTGCGCCGGGTGGTCGCGAACTCGCAGTTCACCGGTCGCGCCATCACCATGGAATTCGCGAAGGAGTCGTTGCGGGATCTGCTGGCATTGCAGGACCGGCTGGTGACGATCGAGAACATCCAGAAGACGGTGGCGGAGTACTACAAGATCCGCATGGCCGACCTGTTGTCCAAGCGCCGTAGTCGTTCGATCGCCCGGCCGCGTCAGTTGGCCATGGCCCTGGCGAAGGAATTGACGAGCCATAGCCTGCCGGAGATCGGCGATGCCTTCGGCGGCCGCGACCACACCACAGTTATGCATGCATGCCGTGTAATCAAGGAGTTGCGGGAGTCCCAGACCCGCATCAACGAGGACTATCAAAACCTGTTGAGAACCCTGGCTGGTTAGCTGTGGATAATTTGTGAGTCAAATAAAGATCCATTTAATCCACAGCACACACACAGGTTCGAGACAGGCTCGCGAGCGTTTGTCCTGATGGTTGACGGTTGGCTAACAAATGGATTCAAGAAGGAAAATTCCGGTTCTCCACAGATAGTGTCCCTCTCTGTAATCATCATAAATTCTTAAATATCTAATTCATTAAATCTTGAAGACAACACAGGTGAAGCGATGAAGTTCAGTGCCGGACGCGAAGTAATCCTCGCCCCTCTCCAGGCGGTCATCGGCGTGGTGGAGCGGCGTCAGACCATGCCGATCCTGGCGAACGTGTTCATTTCGGGAAAGGGCGATGAACTGTCCATCACGGCAACGGACCTGGAAGTAGAGCTGGTCGCCAAGGCGAAAGTCACGCTCCAACAGGGCGGTGAAATCACCGTTCCCGGTCGCAAGCTGCTGGACATCGTGCGCGCACTGCCGGAACAGGCCAGCGTCACGGTGTCGGTGGAAGGGGAGAAAGCCATCGTCAAATCCGGCAAGAGCCGCTTCACGTTGACGACCCTGCCAGCCAGTGATTTTCCAACGATCGAGGACATCCGGCCGCAGCACTCGCTCTCGGTTTCACAGCCCGAGCTCAAGCGACTTCTGGACAAGACCCATTTTTCGATGGCGCAGCAGGATGTGCGCTATTACCTGAACGGCATGTTGCTGGAAATTGCCGATAAAGTGCTGCGAACGGTCGCTACTGATGGGCATCGTCTTGCTTACTGTGAAACAGAACTCGAGACGAGTGCAGAGTCGGCCCAGCAGGTTATTGTGCCGCGCAAGGGTGTCCTTGAATTGCAGCGCCTGCTCGGATCGGAAGGTGTGGTCGAGCTAGCCATCGGTACGAATCACGTTCGTGCCCAGATCGGCGACATTCGCTTCACTTCGAAGCTGATCGATGGTCGTTTCCCGGAGTACGGGCGGGTTATTCCAGCGAACCCCCCACGCCAGGTGAAGGCAGATCGCGATGTGCTGCGCTCGGCGCTGCAGCGGGCGGCCATTCTTTCGAACGAGAAGTACCGCGGTATTCGTCTGGCCGTGAAAGCGAATGCGCTGATCCTGCAATCCCACAATCCTGAACAGGAAGAGGCCGAGGAAGAGCTGGAAGTGGTCTATGACGGGGAAGAGGTCGAGATCGGCTTCAACGTCAACTACCTGCTCGATGCCCTGGCCGCGGTGGACGGCAACGAAGTCCAGCTGGGACTGACGGATGCAAATAACAGCTGCCTGGTGACAGCACCGTCCGTCGCGACGTCGAAGTACGTTGTCATGCCGATGCGCCTGTAACGGCGCACGGTCAGTCGAGTAATGCGTGCTGTCGACCCTCGCCATCGAGAACTTTCGGTGCATCGAAAGCGCGCATCTCGAGTTTGATCCGCGAGGAACGGGCATTCTCGGGAGGAATGCTTCGGGCAAGACCAGCCTGCTGGAATCCATTTTCTTCCTGGGTCATGGCCGTTCCCTCCGCACCAATACGCGAGAGAAGCTCGTTCGTCGCGGCGAGTCGTATTTCAGAATCGTCGGGCAGATCGACACGCCGCGGGGTCTGCTGACCGCCGGCACCGAGTTCACGGAGGGACAGTCCCGTACCCGGCTCGCCGGCCAAGGCATTTCCAGTATTTCCGAGATCGCCGAGATTCTTCCGATCCAGTTGATCGACCCGAGCGTGCATCGGCTCGTGGAAGAGGGATCGGCCCGCCGCCGCCGCCTGATGGACTGGGGGGTGTTCCACGTGGAACAGTCCTTCCTGGGATCCTGGCGCCGATACCAGCGGGCGCTGCTGCAGCGGAACGCCGCCTTCAGGTCGGGTCAATCCACAGAAGTGATCGCGGCCTGGGAAGGGGAGATGACGGACTGTGGCGAGGCGGTCGATCACGCCCGCAGGGAATATGCCGAGCAGCTGCGACCTGTCTTCGAAAAGATCGCCACCGAGCTATTGCAGGAACCAGCGACCGTCGACTATCGCCGGGGCTGGGCCGCAGACCAGTCTTTGGCGGCCGAGTTGATGGCGAAGCGCCTGCGGGATCTGCAACTACGAACCACAACGGTAGGCCCCCACCGAGCCGATCTGGTCTTCAGGATCGGGAACGTCCTGGCACGCGATCGGATTTCTCGCGGCCAGCAGAAGCTTCTCGCCTGCGCCTTCATCCTCGCGCAGGTGCAACTCCGGGCGGTCAGCGCGACGGTTCCGACCACGCTTCTGCTGGACGATCCGGCCGCCGAGCTGGATGTGGATAATTTGGGGAAACTTTTGGATGTGATCGATTCCGTGCCCTCGCAATTGATCGTGACGTCGGTCAGCGAGGCCGGCCTGAAGGGCGTCAATGTGCGGCGAACGTTCCACGTGGAACAAGGCCGATTCGCCCCAATGCTATAATTTCCGCGTCCTTTATCCGGGTTGCACCATGACCGATTCCGACGTCTACGACTCAAGCAAAATCAAGGTTTTGAAGGGGCTGGATGCTGTCCGAAAGCGCCCCGGAATGTACATCGGTGATACCGATGACGGCACCGGTCTGCACCATATGGTGTTCGAGGTCGTAGACAACTCTGTCGACGAGGCACTGGCGGGTCATTGTTCCCAGGTCACCGTCACGGTGCATGCCGATCAGTCGGTCACGGTGGCCGATGACGGCCGTGGAATACCTGTGGATATCCATCCGGAGGAGGGCCGGTCGGCCGCCGAGGTCATCATGACCATCCTGCATGCGGGCGGTAAGTTCGACGACACCTCTTACAAGGTTTCCGGCGGGCTGCACGGCGTGGGTGTGTCGGTTGTGAACGCCCTGTCCGAGTACCTGCTGCTGACGATTCACCGCAGCGGCAAGCTCTACACCCAGGAATACCGCTTGGGGGACCCCCAGGCGCCGCTCGCCGAAACCGGCACGACCGACAAGCGCGGCACCATCATCCGCTTCAAGCCCAGCGCCCAGATCTTCACGAACATCGAATTCGACTACAACATCTTGGCCAAGCGGCTGCGCGAACTGTCGTTCCTCAATTCCGGCGTCCGGATCGAGCTCATCGACGAGCGTGACGACAAGCGGGAAGTCTTCGAGTACGAGGGCGGTATCAGCGAGTTTGTCCGCTACCTGAATCGCAACCAGACGTCGGTTCACGAATCCATCATCTGGTTTCGCACCCAGCAGGACGCCATCACGGTGGAGCTGGGACTGCAGTGGAACGATTCCTACCAGGAGAACATGTACGCCTATACGAACAACATTCCGCAGAAGGACGGCGGCACCCATCTGGCTGGCTTCCGCAGCGCGCTGACCCGCACGCTCAATCACTACGTGGAAGAGCGGTACGCGGCGAAGGACAAGGTAGCAACGACGGGTGATGATGCCCGCGAAGGGCTGACCGCCATCCTGTCGGTCAAGATGCCGGACCCCAAGTTCTCCTCGCAGACCAAGGACAAACTGGTCTCGTCCGAAATCAAAGGCATCGTGGAAACGACCGTGGGCGCGAAGCTGGAGGAGTTCCTGCTGGAGCATCCGGCGCAGGCCAAGGCGATCGCCTCGAAGATCGTGGAAGCCGCCCGTGCCCGTGAAGCTGCCCGCAAGGCGCGCGAGATGACGCGGCGAAAGGGCGCGCTGGATCTCGCCGGCTTGCCCGGCAAACTGGCCGACTGCCAGGAAAAGGACCCCGCGCTTTCCGAGATCTTCCTGGTGGAGGGCGACTCCGCCGGTGGCTCGGCCAAGCAGGGTCGCGATCGTCGTACCCAGGCGATCCTGCCGCTCAAGGGCAAGATCCTGAACGTCGAGAAGGCCCGTTTCGACAAGATGCTGTCGTCCGCCGAAGTGGGGACGCTGATCACGGCACTCGGCTGCGGCATCGGTGCCGATGATTTCAATCCGGACAAGCTGCGTTATCACCGCATCATTGTCATGACTGACGCCGACGTGGACGGCTCGCATATCCGCACGCTGCTGCTGACCTTCTTCTATCGGCAGATGCCGCAGCTCATCGAACGTGGCCACATCTACATTGCGCAGCCGCCGCTCTACAAGCTGAAGAAGGGAAAGAGCGAGCACTACGTCAAGGACGAGGTCGAACTGAACGCCATGCTCCTGGCCCAGGCCCTCGACGACGCACGACTGTACGCCGGCGCCAACCAGTCGCCGCTGACGGGCACCGCTCTTGAGGCATTGGCCCGTCGCTGGATGGAAGTGACTGCCATCGTCAAGCGCTCATCGCGCCGCTACGACCAGCGAGTGCTGGAGCAGCTGATCTATTCGCCCGAGGTCACGGTCGCGGATCACGACAATCTCGAGTGGCTGACCCAGTGGGGCAGGGCGCTGGAAGCACAGATGAATGCGCATGACGACGCCGGTCGCAAGTATCGCGTCCGTGTCCTGCCGGGATCGGAGGGTGGCGCGCCGAAACTGCTGGTCGCCCGGACGGAACACGGCAGCACCAGCGAGAAGCACATTCATCGTGAATTCTTCGAATCGGCCGAATATCGGCGCATCACCGAGCTGGGCAAGACGCTGTCGGGGTTGCTCCAACCGGACGCCTATATCGCCAAGGGCGAGCAGCGCCAGGACATCGGCAGCTTCAAGCAGGCGATCGAATGGTTGCTGGACCAGGCCCGCAAGGGGCAGACGCTGCAGCGCTACAAGGGATTGGGCGAGATGAATCCGGACCAGCTCTGGGAGACCACCATCAACCCGGCGTCGCGTCGCCTGATCCAGGTGCGGATCGAGGATGCGCTGGCCGCCAATGACATCTTCTCGACCTTGATGGGAGATCAGGTGGAGCCGCGGCGCGAGTTCATCGAACGCAATGCGCTTGCCGTATCGAACCTTGATATTTGATTTATCTAAATCATGGCCGTTATAAGTTAAGGGCTAGACCCAAGAAAGGATAAATTAAAGCTATTGATCGGACGCTTTTGGCATCGTCGCCACCTGGGCATCGATCCAGACGCGGACTTCTTCCATGAGCGCCCGTGGATCGCGGCCCCCGGCATCGATCGCGGGCCCGATCACGACCCGGATGACACCGGGCTTCTTGAGCCAGCCGCGGCGCGGCCAGAAATTCCCGGCGTTGTGAGCGACGGGCACGATCTTGCAGCCCGCCCGCGAAGCCAGCAGGAAACCACTGACGCCGTACTTCCTCGATTCGCCCGGCGCCGTGCGCGTGCCTTCCGGAAAGATCAGGATCCACAGCCCCTGCGTCAGGCGCTGCTTTCCCTGCGCGACGACCTGGTTCACCGCCGAAGCCCCAGCGCCGCGATTGATGGCAATGGGTTTGAGGAAGTGCAGCGCCCAGCCCACCAGCGGAATCCACATCAGTTCCCGCTTCAGCACCCAGGATTGCGCCGGGAAGATGCCGGCCTGCGCGATCGTTTCCCAGGCCGACGAGTGCTTCCACATGGAAATGTGGGCGCCCGCGATGATGTTTTCCTCACCCTCGATCGTATGCGTGAGGCCGCAGGTGACTTTCAAGACCCACAACTGCACCCGCGACCAGCTGCGTGCCACCGCGTACAGCCGTTGACCAGGCAACCAGCACAGCGCCAGAACCACGATGGCATAGAGCGCCGTTCCGACGAACAGCCAGGTGGTGAAGAGCAACGAACGCAGCAGCTGCACTCAGCGGACTCCGCCGTGGGAAGTTGTTGTCAGCCGGGCAGTCGCGACAGATCCGCGATCTGCAGGAACACACCGCGCAGGCGCACCAGCAGCGCCAATCGGTTCAGGCGGACTTCGTTGTCCTCCGCCATGACCATGACGCCATCGAAGAACTTGTCCACGTCCTCGCGCAGGCTTGCCAGCTGCGTCAGTGCGGCACCGTATTCGCGCCGTGCCAGCAGCGGATTCACGGCACGCTCCGTCGCGATCACGTGCTCGAACAGCGCGCGCTCGGCCGGATCCTGCAGTCGATTGGAATCCACCGCACCGGAAATGTCATCGGGCGCCTTGCGCAGGATATTGGCGATGCGCTTGTTCGCGCCGGACAGGCTCTGTGCCTCGGGCAATGCCAGGAACGTCACCAACGCCTCAAGGCGACGATGGATGTCGAGCGGCGATTGCGACCGGCTTGCCACCACGGCATCGAACATTTCCGTGGTGATGCGCAGGGGCGAATCGTCTTCCAGATACGAACTGCGCAGCCGCTCCATCAGATAGTCCCAGATCTCGCCGGCGGTCTCGGCCGGCGCGGTCACGGGTTGCTGGGCGACAGCGGTCTGCACGAGCTGCATCAGGTCCAGTTCCAGCTCGCGTTCGAAGCAAATGCGCAGCACGCCGAGCGCAGCACGCCGCAAACCGAAAGGATCGCGCGTCCCCGACGGTTTCTGCCCGATGCTGAAAATGCCGGCAATCGTGTCGAGTCTGTCGGCCATGGAAAGCGCGATGCCGACGCGTCCGACGGGAAGCTGATCGCCGGAGAACCGCGGCCAGTACTGTTCTTCGAGCGCGGCCGCGACATCCGCCGCCTCGCCATCGTGCTGGGCGTAGTAGCGACCCATGAGACCCTGCAGTTCGGGGAATTCGCCGACCATCGCCGTCAGCAGGTCGCACTTGCTCAGCTGCGCGGCCCGGCGGGTCATCGCCACGTCGCCCCCGATGATCTCGGCAATCTGGACGGCGAGCGTCGCGACCCGTTCGCTCTTGGCCTGGAGCGAGCCGAGCTTGCCCTGGAACGTCACGGCCTTGAGCGCCTCGCGGCGCGAATCGAGCGACTGCCTGCGATCCGTTTCCCAGAAGAAGGCCGCATCGGCGAGCCGCGGACGCACCACGCGTTCATTGCCGTCGCGGACCTTGTCCGGATCGCGGCTGTCGATGTTGGCGACCGTGATGAACGAGTTCATCAATTTGCCGTCCGCGTCCTTCACAGGGAAATAGCGCTGATGATCCTGCATGGTCGCGATCAGGACTTCCGGCGGCAGATCGAGGAAGCGCGCATCGAAACGACCCGCCAGCGGCACCGGCCACTCGACTAGCGCCGACACTTCATCCAGCAACGCGGGCTCGATGACCGCTGCGCCGCCGAGCGATTCGGCGATCGCCGTCACCCCGGCGCGGATCGACTCGCGTCGCTGCGCGACATCGACGACCACCCGTCCCTTCTCTTTCAACAGCTCCGGATACTTCGCGGGACTCGAAATCGCGATGGCCTGCGGTGCATGGAATCGATGACCGTGCGAGTGCTTGCCGGCGTTCTTGCCCAGCACGTTTGCCTCGACCACGGTCGATCCGAACAACATGACGACCCAGTGCACCGGCCGGACGAATTCCTGATCGCCGCTGCCCCAGCGCATGCGCCTGGCGATCGGCAACTCTCCCAGCGCGGCGGACACGATACCCGGCAGCAAGGCGGCGACCGCCTCGCCGGCCTTCACACCGACGAACTGCAGCACGCGACCCTTTGGCCCATCGACCTGTTGCAGCTCCTCGAGCTTCACGCCGCAGGAAGCGGCGAAACCCAGTGCCGCTCGCGTCGGCTGCCCGCTCGTATCGTAGGCATTGGCGATCGCGGGTCCCTGCCGTCGGATCTCCTGATCCGGCTGATGATCGGCAACGCCGGCAATGCGCACCGCCAATCGCCGCGGCGTCGCAAACCATTCGACCTCGCCGTGTTTGACGTTTGCGGCATCGAGGCCGCGTGCGACACCCGAGGCAAACGCCTGCGCCAGCGCATACAGGGATTTCGGCGGCAACTCTTCGGTGCCGATCTCGACCAGGAAATCGCGCTTGCTCATGGCGTCGATGCTCCGGCCGCAGCGCGCGCCAGCATCGGAAAGCCGAGCGCCTCGCGGGACTTGAAATAGGTTTCGGCGACGTTCTTCGCCAGGGCGCGCACCCGCAGGATGTAACCCTGCCGCTCGGTGACGGAAATCGCCTTGCGGGCATCGAGCAGATTGAATGTATGCGACGTCTTGAGCATCTGTTCGTAGGCCGGCAGGGCCAGGCCGTTCTCCAGCAGCGTACGGCAGGCGGTTTCGTGTTCCTGGAAATGACGGAACAGCATCGCGGTGTCGGCGAACTCGAAGTTGTACTTCGATTGCTCGACTTCGTTCTGGTGGTAGACGTCGCCGTAGGTCACGCGTCCGAACGGACCGTCCGACCAGACGATATCGAAAATGCTCTGCACACCCTGCAGGTACATCGCCAGGCGTTCGAGCCCGTACGTGATCTCGCCCATGACCGGACGACAGTCGAGACCGCCCACCTGCTGGAAGTACGTGAACTGCGTGACTTCCATGCCGTTCAGCCAGATCTCCCAGCCCAGTCCCCAGGCGCCCAGCGTCGGTGACTCCCAGTTGTCCTCGACCAGCCGGATGTCGTGCGTCAGCGGATCGAAACCGA
>CAYWHG010000129.1:0-13932 GCA_964457865.1 uncultured Steroidobacter sp. | reverse complement strand
GTTCCTTGCGGGCCTGTTCGAGCGCTTCCTCGGGCATGCCGGCCTTGTCGATCGCTTCGCGCAGATCGGAAATCTCCTCGCCCGACTCGCCGTCCTCGCCGAGTTCCTTGCGGATCTGGCGCATCTGCTCGCGCAGCAGGACTTCCTTCTGACGCTCGTCGAAGGCTTCGCGGGTCTTGTCCTCGAGCTGGCGCTGCAGGCGCAGCACCTCGATGCGCTTCTGCAGCAGTTCGCTGACGCGGTCGAGTCGGTCGCGCAGCTCGATCGTCTCCAGCAACTGCTGTTTCTCCGCCGGCTTCACGTCCATGAAGCTCGCGACCAGGTCGACCAGCGTCGCCGGCGATTCCAGCGACTGGATGGCATTGGCGAGTTCCGCCGGCGCCTGCGGCAGCAGCGACACGGCCTCCGCCGACTGACGCTTCAGATTGAGTGCGCGCGCCTCCGTCTCGTTCGAGAACGACTGCGGATCGGGCAGGTATTCGACGCGCGCCAGCATGAACGGCATGCCGTCCTGGAAGTCGAGCACGCGGAAGCGCTTCTCGCCCTGCACGACGAGATGATGCGTGCCGTCCTGCGCCGTCACGTAACGCACGATGCTGGCCACGGTGCCGATGCGATGCAGATCGCCGCCGGTGGGAATCTGGGTGTCCGGTTCCTTCTGCAGCAGGAAGCCGATCTTGCGATTGGCACGCACGGCCTCCTGGGCAGCCGCCAGCGACCGTTCGCGATTCACCGCGACGGGGACCACCGTGCCCGGAAACAGCACCAGGTTGCGCACCGGCAGGATGATCAGCATGTCATCCGTCACCGTGGCGTCGGTCTGCGTAGTCTTGTCCTGTTCGAGCTCTGCCATGTGTGCTCCCAACTCAATGCAACCGATTCAATACCGGGCGAGACGCAGGATCAGGCAGCCGTTCGCGCACACCTGATCCAGCAATTCGTAATGTCCCGCCGGCAGGGAAATCCGCCGCTCGAAGCGGCCGTAGGGAATTTCCAGCCGATGGACGGCGGTAGTGCGCTCACTGATCGGTAACGCGCGGACCGCTGCAACGTTCAACGCACCCTGCTCGATCCGCACCCGCACGTTCTCCGGCGCCACGCCGGGCAGGGCCACCGTGATTTCGAGGACATGATCGGTCGCGACCAGATCCACCGGCGGCTCCCAGCGCGGCTGCGCTTCAGTCACCTGACCAAAGCGGAAGAACTGTCGCTGCAGGCGCTGCGCCTGCTCGATCATTTCGCAGGCTTCGGCCCACATCCATGATTGAGGATTACGGATGGCCATGACTCGAACCGTTGCGGGACATGGCTGAGAAATGGGGAGCGGGGGAGGGGAATCAAGGCGTGAGGCTTGAGGTATGAGGCTCGAGCCAGAGAAGATGCAGCCATCTTCAGTTTTCTGGCTCATGCCTCATGCCTCAAGCCTCAAGCCGGCGCTTCGGTCCCGCCTTCTACCAACAGTTCTATGAGAATCCCCGCACCCGCGTAACGACTCGTGAAGAAATGACGCGTCGCGCGAACGCGGTGGCCGCATTGATGAAGCACCTGGAACTGCCGGTACGATCCATCCTGGACGCCGGATGTGGATTGGGCCTGATGCGCGCGCCGCTGCTCCGCGCTTTTCCGAAGGCGACCTACACGGGAATTGAGGTCAGCGAGCACATTTGCAAGCAGTACGGCTGGACGCAGGCCTCGCTGGCGGCCTACAAACCCGCGCGCCGTTTCGATCTGGTGCTCTGCTACGACGTGCTGCAGTACCTGTCAGACCGCGACGCCGTACGCGCGATGGCGAATCTCGGTCGACTCACGCGCGGCGCCCTGTATTTCCACGCACCGACGCAGGAAGACTGGCGCGGCAACGCCGACCTGTCCTGCAGCGACAGCGACATTCACCTGCGCGACGCGGACTGGTATCGCACGCGACTCGGGCGCCACTTCGTTCACGCAGGTTTCGGACTGCATGTCCGCGGCAATGTTGCGTTCGCGCAGTGGGAGCTGGAGAAGGCGGAATAGGTAGAGGAGAAGGGAGTAACCGCAAAGAACGCATAGAACGCATAGAACGCAAAAAAGAGATTGGCCGCCAGAGCCGGGGGAACGTGATCACTTTCTTTTCCAGCTTTTGCGTTCTATGCGTTCTTTGCGGTTACTCCTTCTTTCTTCCCTCCCAGAACGGATCGATGTCGGAGTTGTTCCCCCAGCGCCCCACCAGCGTGTCGATGAAGCTGCGGACCTTCGCAGTCTGATGCTTGCGATTGGGATACACGACGAAAATGCCGAGGGCGCCGGCATCGTAGTCGGTGAGCAGTGGAACGAGACTGCCGTCGCGCAGTTCCTGGCTCACGTTGAAGCTCGGTTGCAGCACGATGCCCTGGCCCTGCAGCGCAGCGAGCTTCAGCAGTTCGTTGCTGCTGGCGCGCAGGCTGCCGGTGGCTTTCACGACCGCCGAGCGGCCATCGCGTTCGAAGCGCCACTGTTCCGTTGCCAGCGCGGGATCGCTGAATGACAGGCAGTTGTGATGCACCAGGTTTTCGGGGATCTGCGGCGTGCCGTGTTTTTCGAGATAGGCAGGCGCGGCGCAGGTCACGAGCTGCGAGATGGCGAGCTTGCGCGCCACCAGGTTGGTGCGCAGTTGCGTGGTGATGCGCACCGCGAGATCGAATCCTTCCTCGACCAGATCGACCAGGTGATTGCTCACCGACACTTCGATGCGCACGTCCGGGTACTGGCGCGAGTATTCGAGCAGCACCGGTCCGAGGTGATTCACGCCGAAGTCCGACGACACGCTCATGCGCAGCGAACCACGCGGCGACGCACTCTGCGCGCCGGCGAGCGCTTCGGCCTCGTCGATGTCTTCCAGCAACTGCACGCAGCGCTGGTAATAGGCGTGACCGGAATCGGTGAGGCTCAGCGAGTGGGTCGAACGGTTCAGCAGGCGCGTGCCGAGCGACTGCTCCAGATGGCCGATGTACTTGGTGACCATCGGTGCCGACACCCCCATGCGTCGCGCCGCCTCGGCAAAACTGCCGGATTCGACGACCCGCACCAGCGCCTGCATGCACGTGAACTTGTCCATTGTTGCTTTCCCGGCGAGTGCTTTGCCCCGTTGGCAACGACTTGAGCCCCGCCTTTCACGTTGTTGAGCCTGAAGAAATCGTACCGCAACCCTTGCTGGTATGCGCGCTGGCAGAAGAGCCAGCAGGAAGCAGGGACACAAAGGAGCACAGAAGAACACACAGGAGCACAAAAAAATCATTTCTTCCTTTGTGCTCCTTTGAGTCGGATGTGCTCTTTTGTATCCCTGCTTCGTCCCGCGCCCTGACTATCGACAGTGAACCCGACCGACCTTCAGCGGTACGCGAAACCGCTGTGCCGCGCGATGCTTCAGCACGAACCGACAGCACGACATGACGTGCGGTTCTGACGATTCCTGCACGAGCGTTCATCAATGTCGTTCCTCTGCCCGCGTTTATCGCGGCGGGGCCATTGAGAGAAAGTACACGCCCGCTGAAAAGTATCGGATGAAGGCAACGGCCCGGGACGACCGGACGTTGGTGCAATGGCACAGGCAACGGCAATGGTTATTCGGATAACGGCTCTCTGGACGACGGCGCTGCTCGCAGCAGCAGTGTGGCTGGCAACGACGGCGGCGGTACTGGCTGCGCCCTCCGCGACAGATGAGTTCGACGGCGTGCGGCTGCAGATCGACAACGACCTGTTCGCCGCGGGCGGCGGTCACGATCGCGACTACACCGGCGGCTTCGCACTGACCCTCTCGGGCGACAGTGCGCGCGATGGTCTGCTGTCGCTCGATCCCGTGCTCAGGCGCATCGACGCATTCCTGCTGCCGCCGGGTGCGGCATCCGTCCATCACGCACGGCAGTTCGGCCTCATGGCCTTCACGCCGGCGGATATCGAATCCACGCAGCCCGTCTACGACGATCGGCCATATGCGAGCCTGCTGTTCACCTCGAACGGTCGCGTGAGTGTCGATGCCGATGGTCGCGGCGCGTGGTCGACCAGCCTGACGATCGGCGTGCTCGGTCTCAAGGTGGCAGGCGAACTGCACTCGGATATTCACGAACTGGTCGGCTCGGATCCGGTGAACGGCTACGACAACCAGATTTCCGCGGGCGGCGAGCCGACCGCGCGTTACACGCTGGCGCGGCATTACCTGTGGGTTGCAAACCCGTCGGCCACCCTCGACGTCAAGACGACCGTGCAGGGCAGCGTGGGATATCTGACGGAAACGAGTGGCGCGATCTCGGTGCGTATCGGCCGCTTCAACACGCCGTGGTGGAGTTTTGCGCCGGAGCTGACCGACTACATCGGGGCGCCGGTGCCCGTGGCGGCGAAGTCCGGCGGGCAGCCCGAGCTGTATTTCTTCAGCGGCGCGCGGGTGAAGGCGCGTGCGTACAACGCCTTCCTGCAAGGCCAGTTCCGCGACAGCGCGGTGACGTATTCGTACTCGGACATCGAACCGCTGGTGGCGGAAGTCTGGATCGGCGTCGTCACCCAGATTGCCGAGAACACCCAGCTGAGCTACGCGCTCAACTATCAGACTGCGGAACTGCGGGTGGGCGAAGCCGATCGCAGTGCGTTATGGGGCGGTGTGCAGTTGAGTCACTCTTTTTGAAGAGGTGATGAGGTGATGAAGTGATGAGGTGATGATGCAAGACAAGAGAAGGCTCATGCATTCTTGCTGGATCACTCGATCACTTCATCACCGGATCACCTGATTCTGTTTTCTGTTCGCGTTGATCCTCGATCCCCAAATCTGGCCCGCCTCTGGCGGGCTTTTTTTTAGAGGACGTGATGAGGTGATGAAGAGGGCTTTTCTTGCGTCATCACCTCATCACCTCATCACCCCATCACGTCCTCTTCGGCAGTTTCACGCCCTTCAGGCCCGTGTGCTGGGTCCGGAACTTCACGGGCTTCTTTACCGCTGCTCCACGTGCGGGTGAGGGACGCGCGGAGCGGCGGCCTTCGTGTGCCTCGCCGGTGCCCGCGGGCTGCCAGATCGGCACGAGGTGGTGCTTGCCGTTGCCGATGAGATCGGCGCGGCCCATGCGATGCAGTGCCTCGCGCAGCATCGGCCAGTTGTTGGCGTCGTGGTAGCGCAGGAAGGCCTTGTGCAGCCGGCGTACCTTGAGGCCCTTGGGGATCGCGACTTCTTCGCTGGTATGAGTGACTTTCTTCAGCGGGTTCTTGCCCGAGTGCCACATTGCCGTCGCCGTCGCCATCGGTGACGGCAGGAATGCCTGCACCTGGTCGGCGCGGAAGCCGTTCTTCTTCAGCCACAGCGCGAGCTCGAGCATGTCGTCGTCGGTCGTGCCCGGATGCGCGGCGATGAAGTACGGAATCAGGTACTGCTCCTTGCCGGCTTCCTTCGAATACTTGTCGAACAGCTCCTTGAACTTGTGGTACGAGCCGACACCCGGCTTCATCATCTTCGACAGCGGCCCTTCGCCGATCGCTTCCGGCGCGATCTTCAGATAGCCGCCGACGTGATGCTGCACGAGTTCCTTCACGTACTCCGGCGATTCCACCGCGAGGTCGTAACGCACGCCCGAACCGATGAGGATCTTCTTGACGCCCGGCAGCGACCGCGCGCGCTGATACAGCTTGATGAGCGGCGTGTGATCGGTGTTGAGGTTCGGACAGATGCCCGGATACACGCACGACGGACGTCGGCAGGCCGATTCGATCTTCGTCGACTTGCAGGCGAGCCGGTACATGTTGGCCGTCGGCCCGCCGAGATCCGAGATCACGCCGGTGAAGCCTGGCACGCTGTCGCGGATCTCCTCGATCTCCCTGATGATCGAATTCTCCGAGCGGTTCTGGATGATGCGGCCTTCGTGTTCGGTGATCGAACAGAACGTGCAGCCGCCGAAACAGCCGCGCTGGATGGCGATCGAGAAACGGATCATCTCGTACGCGGGAATCTTCGCCGTGCCGTAGAACGGATGCGGTACGCGCCGGTACGGCAGCTCGTAGATCGCATCCATCTCCTTCATGGTCAGCGGAATCGGCGGCGGATTCAGCCAGACGTCGATATTGCCGTGACGCTGCACGAGGGCGCGCGCGTTACCGGGATTCGATTCCAGGTGCAGGATGCGTGAGGCGTGGGCGTAGAGCACCGGATCGTTCGCGACCTTCTCGTAGGAAGGCATGCGGATCACAGAGGAGCCGCGGTCCGAGGTGGGCACGTTGCGATAGAACTTCACGACGCGGACGGCAGCAGGGGCTGAGCCGCACGGAAGGTTGACAGTTGACGGTTGACCGTTGACGGTCGGAACGGAGCTGCCCGACACGTCCGGTTTCTGGCCGTCAACTGTCAACGGTAAACCGTCAACCGATGTCGGCTTCGCCGACATCGCATACGGATCCACCGGCGGATTCAATTTCCCCGGCTCATCGATGCTCGTCGAATCGATCTCCGTCCAGCCTTCCGGCGTGCCCTGGCGCACGAACGCCGTGCCGCGCAGGTCGGTGATGTCCTCGATCTTCGTACCCTTCGCCAGCCGATGCGCCACGTCGACGATCTGGCGCTCGGCGTTGCCGTACACGAGCAGGTCGGCCTTCGAGTCGAGCAGGATCGTGCGACGCACTTTCTCCGACCAGTAGTCGAAGTGCGCAATGCGCCGCAGGCTCGCTTCGATGCCGCCGATCACGATCGGGACATCGCTGAAGGCTTCGCGCACGCGCTGCGAATAGACGATCACGGAACGGTCGGGACGTTTGCCGCCCTGTCCGCCGGGGGTGTAGGCGTCGTCGCTGCGGATGCGGCGGTCCGAGGTGTAGCGGTTCACCATCGAATCCATGTTGCCGCCGGTGACGCCGAAGAACAGGTTCGGCCGGCCGAGCCGTTCGAAATCCGCGGTCGAATGCCAGTCGGGCTGGGCGATGAGGCCGACCCGGAAACCCTGCGCTTCCAGCACCCGGCCGACGATGGCCATGCCGAAGCTGGGGTGATCCACGTAGGCATCGCCCGTCACGATGATGATGTCGCAGCTGTCCCAGCCGAGCGCCTCCATCTCTTCGCGGCTCATGGGCAGGAACGGAGCGGTCCCGAAGCGGGACGCCCAGTACTTGCGATAGGAAAAGAGTTCGCGGGCAGGAAGCATGATGAAGAGGGGCTGCTGGGGGCTGGGCTCTGGGTGCTGGCCCAGAAAGCGGAAAGAAGGGGGCGGATGATAAACCAGCCACGGCCTGTCGTCGGCCGCCGCGGACGACATAAGAGTGCCCGCCGGTCAGATAGTTGCACCAGCCCCGCGCAGGCGGGCGTAAGGCATCGGCTGAGTCGGCCCGCGGGGAGACACCCCGTCGGCGGTGTCTCGGAGGAACCGGTTCCGGATTGGGATACAGGTCCCTTCAGCTCCGCAGTTCCGTGCCGTTACTGCAGGTGCGTCGCCGCAAAGGGCGACCTCCGTCCTTGGTTTATCCCGGCAAGCCGGGAGAGCGAATCGAAAGTCTATGAAGTTCAAACACCGTATCTGGCTGCTGCCCATCATGACCGCCGCAATCGTGGCGATCGGCATTTCTGTCAGTTCGCAGATGACCTCGCGTACGTCGGCGGCGCTGGTGCGCGTCGAGAACGTTCAGTACCCCACGGTTGAGGCGCTGCGAACGTTCCGCGCGCATCTCACGAGCATCGAAGAATCGTTGCAGCGCGCCGTTGCCGAGGGCGACAAGGAAGCATTGAGCGAAGCCGAGCGGCAGGCGCAGGGCGTGCACACCGCGCTGAAGGATCTCTCCGCGGCCGACGCCGAGAGCCGGCTCGATGAAGAGCTGCAGCGCTCGTTCGACGATTACTACTCCGCGGCAGTCTCCGCGACGAACACGATGCTGGGTACGGCCTCGGGCGATCCGGCGACAGCCATCTCGCGGATGCAGCAGACCTCGGAAGCGCTGAAGACGACGCTCACCAAGGCGCAGGACGATGCCATCGGCGAGTTCCGTTCCCTGCTCACCAGCGGCACAGACAACATCCATCGCGCCCTCGTCGTCAGCATCATCATGGCCGTCGTGATGCTGCTGGCACTGGGTATCGGTTCCTGGGTACTGATCGGCAGCGTGTTCCGTGCGCTGGGCGGCGAACCCGAACTCGCGGCCCAGACCGTGCGCTCCATCGCCGGCGGCGATTTCACCACCAAGGTGCAGTTGCAGCCCGGCGACGAGACGAGCCTGTTGCACGGCATCGAAACGCTGCGCCAGAAGCTGGGCACGCTGATCCGCGACGTGCGCACCACGTCGGGCACGGTCGATACCGCCGCGGCCGATATCAACACCAGCATCGACCGCCTCAATGTGCGTACCTCGGAGCAGGCCGCAAGCCTGGAAGAAACCGCCTCCAGCATGGAAGAGATGACCGTGTCGGTGAAACGCAATGCCGAGAACGCGCGTCACGCCAGCCAGCTCGCCGCCGAAGCGCGCGATCGTGCCGAACGCGGCGGCGCCGTCGCCACTCGTGCCGTCGAGGCCATGAGCGAGATCAACAATTCGAGCCGCCGCATTTCCGACATCATCGGCGTGATCGACGAGATCGCGTTCCAGACCAACCTGCTGGCGCTGAATGCCGCGGTCGAAGCCGCACGTGCCGGCGAACAGGGCCGCGGCTTTGCCGTGGTCGCCTCCGAAGTTCGCAATCTGGCGCAGCGCAGCGCGACGGCCGCGCGCGAGATCAAGGACCTGATCAAGGACAGCGTCACCAAGGTGCAGGACGGTTCGAAGCTGGTCGACGAATCCGGCAAGCATCTGCACGACATCGTTGCCGCCGCCAAGAAGGTCGCCGACATCATCGGCGAAATTTCCGAGGCGAGTTCGCAGCAGGCCAACGGCCTGGACCAGGTCAACACCGCCGTCATGCAGATGGACGAAATGACCCAGCAGAACGCGGCGATGGCCGAGGAAACTTCCTCCGTGGCCGTCACCATGAAGGGTCAGGCGAAGTCGCTTACCGATCTCATCGCGCTGTTCCGCGTCGAAGGCGAATCCGTCGCGCGTCGCGCCGAACCGGCGAAGGTCGCAGCGAAGTCCATTGCGAAGAAGCCGGCCCGCCCTGCCGCCATGGTTGCCCACGCGGAACCGGCGAAGAAGGTGTCGGGGTCGGATGTGTGGCAGGAGTTCTGAGAGGGGCGACTGGCTGCTGGCGACTGGCTACTGGCCAGAGTTCAGTCGCCTTCGTTCTGGCCAGTTGCCAGCAGCCTGTTCCGCCTTCCTTCTCGCCGCCGCCGTCACCGTCGACACATACGGTGACTGCGCATCGAAGAAGCGCCACTGCTTCTTCGCCCAGTCGCCCGCATAGTCCACGCCGATGCGCGTGCTGCGGGCGATCTTCGGCACGCGATAGTCCTTCGCGAACGGTCGTTCGATCCAGAGCGTGCCTCCCGTCAGATCGGTTCCATTAAGTGCGCGATCGATCCCGAGTGCGCGACACAACAGTCCCGGACCATGCGTCGTATCCGCGATGCCCGCGATCGGCTCGAGCCCGCGGATCAGCACGGCATGGGGAACGCCATGCGCGGCAGTGACCACGTTCAGACAATTCCAGAATCCGTAGATGAGATAGACGTAGGCGTGACCGGGCGGACCGAACATGACCTCGGTGCGCTGCGTGCGGCCGCGTGAGGAATGCGCCGCGAGATCGTGCGGTCCCTTGTAAGCCTCCACTTCGACGATGCGTCCGACCTGTCGGCCGTGCGTACCGACCCGCACCAGATGCAGGCCGATCAGCTCACGCGCAATGGTCAGCGTCTCGCGAGCATAGAAGGAGCGGGGAAGTTTGCGCGTGGCCACGCTCGCAGTATGCGATGAGGACTTCGGATTTCACACAGAGGGCACTGAGACAGGAGAAGAAGAGTTTCCACGGGGGACACGGGGATCACGGGGGCAAGAAGACTCGAAGGGGTCTGTTTTGTTTTTTTCCGCCCCGTGATCCCCGTGTCCCCCGTGGAGATTCTTCTTCTCTCGTCCGATCTCTGTGATCTCTGTGTGAAATTCCTGTGCTTCAGTCCGCCGCCGGCCAGTGCTCGGACATCTGCAGCACATCGAACTCGGCGATGTCGGCATCCATGTCGAGACCACGCAGTTTGATGCGCATGAAATCGAACGAGTCGTCGCGATGCTGGTAGTGGAACACGCTGTTGCGCGGTTCGTCGCGCGCGGCCCGCGGCAGGACGAATTCGTTGAACGTCGTCTCCTCCACCAGCGGCCCGCAGCTGACGGCGGCGCCGCCGAACTGCACGGCGATGTGTGCGGCGACCGAACCATCATCCATGCGGATGACGCTTTTCAGCGTGATGCGAAAACGCGGTGGCGTGGCGACCGGCGCACTGGCGGGATTCTCGAGCACGTCGGCGTGTTCGCCCGGCGCCAGTCGCACGAATTTTCGCAGCCGGTCGATACGCTGCGAAGCCGGCATCCGGATGGTTGGCGTGTCGCGAGGGCCGGCGGCACGGGGGATCGCGGTGCTGACACGGCGCATGCCCGAATGCACGGAAGGACGATGCCTGCGGGAGTAGGCGACCACGGCCGCGATCGTTGCCGACACTGCAATCGCCAGGCCCGCCAGTCGCGGGATATCGGAAGCGAGCGCTGCGAAAAGGGAGTCCATGGCGGGCGATGGCCGGTCAGCGGAAGGAAATCGGGTTCAGTGTCGCCCCGAAACGGGATGGCGAGTTTCGCGCAATGCAGGCTGCGGGGAGCGCCGACTGGGTCACAGCTGCGACAGCCATCCATGCTCAGGAGCGGAAACCGACAGGTCCTGGGAACGACGCTTCAGAAAATTCCGAGCGCGAGACCGGAGGCGAGCGTCTGGCCAAGTTCCCGGCAGCGCTGGCGCGCAACGTCGTCGACCTCGCCTTTGACGATCAGCGGCTCGGCAACCTGCTTCCATTTGTAGCCGAGCGCGATGCGTTCGATCGACGTGACGGCGCCCGTGCCGTCGTTGCCGGCGCTGACGAAGAGCGCATATGGCAATCCGTCGACCTTGCCCTCGACCGGATAGAAGGTGCGGTCCATGAAGTCCTTCACGGCGCCCGACATGTAGCCGAAATGTTCCGGCGTGCCGATGAGCAGGGCCTGCGCCCAGAGCAGATCGTCCGCATCAGTCTCCAGTGCCGGCTGCACCCGCAGCTCGACGGCTTCGCCCGACAGAAGGATGCCGGTCGTCACGGCTTCGACCATCTGCAAGGTGCGGCCGCCGGCGTGACCGCCATAGATAAGGAGGATGCGAGGCGCGGACATGCAGGCACTTTACTTAAGCGGCGTTGCAAAGACACAGACGGCGACCGGCGCAACAACTCGTGTGACGCGGGTCGCGGCTATGCGCAAGGTCCGGGGTTTCCCGCAACTGCGATGCAGCATTTGAGCAATCAATACCCGCATTCCGTATGCCGATACAACGTGGGACGCGGCACGACCGCTGATCATTCACCCGGAGACATCATGCGTTTACGAGTTTCAGCGATTGCACTCGCTGTGGCGGCTGCTTTGCCGGCCGCGGCCAGTGCGGTCGATTTTTCCTACAGCGGTTTCGGTACCGTCGGCTATGCGCAGACCGATACGGATCTGGCGCAGGTCGGCTACTCGGGCATGCCCGAGGGCATCGATGAAGACGGCTCGTTCGAGTTCGACTCGAAGATCGGCCTGCAGATCACGGCCAGGTTCAACGACATGTTCTCCGCAACGGTGCAGGGCGTGGCGTACGAGAACCTGACCTCTGAATGGGAACCGCACCTGGACTGGGCCTATGTCGCCTTCAAGCCGGTGTCGTCGCTGACCATTCGCGGCGGCTACCTGCGCGCGCCCATGTTCATGTATTCGGACTCGGTGTTCATCGGCTACGCCAACACCTGGGTACGTCCGCCGCTGGAAGTCTATCGACTCACCCCCGTGTATCAGCTGCTCGGCGGCGATGTGGTGTGGCGTCAGAACTTCGGCAAGGTGACGGCCGGTCTGCAGGCGTTCTACGGTGAGAGCGAAATCGAAGCGGGCGGCGGCAGCGGCAGCGCCAAGACGAAGATCGACGTGCCCGAGTGGTACGGCCTCGTCGGCTCGCTCGAAATCGGCTCGCTGAGCCTGCGTGCGGGCTACAGCAAGGTCTCCATGCCGGACGATCTGTCCGATGCGCGCCTGCAGGGCGCCGTCGATACGCTGTACAACTACGGCAACCTGGGTTGCACCGCGTGCGTGATCGATGCCGATCGCCTCTCTCTTGCGGGCATGGAAATGGATCTGCTCTCGGTGGGTGCGCAGTACGACAACGGCAGCAGTGTCGCGATCGCGGAATACGCAAGCCGCGAGACGGGCCGCATCACCACCAACGACATGCATTCAGCCTATTTCACGTATGGACATCGCTTCGGCAACTTCATGCCGTACGCGACCTATGCCATCGCCCGTCACGACGGCTACGAGTCGTCGGCCATTCCGGCCGGCAGCCCGTTCGCGGGTCTGGCGGCGGTTGCCAACGGCGCGCTCGCCGCAACGCCGAACGACCAGGACACCTACAGCGCCGGCCTGCGTTACGAACTGTCGAGCGTGCCGCTGCTGAAGGGCGCGGTCGTGAAGCTGCAGTACGACCACATCAAGGCGAAGGAAGGCAACGGCCTGTTCATCAACGTCCAGCCTGGTTTCGAAGGCAAGACGGACATGATCAGCGCTTCCTTCGACTTCATTTTTTAATTGGAGAACGTCATGCGTAAGACTATTGCAAGCCTGACGTTCGTCGCACTCGCCCTGGGTACGCTCAGCGCGAATGCCGACATCGTCGTTATCGTGAATCCCAAGAACCCGGCGGCGTCGCTGACTGCCGATCAGGTCTCGGCGCTGTATCTCGGCAACACCAACACCTTCCCGGAAGGTGGCGCCGCGGTACTGGCCGACCAGCCCGAATCCGCGGGCATCCGCGGCGACTTCTACCAGAAGGCCACGGGCCGTTCGGCCTCGCAGGTCAAGGCAACCTGGGCGCGCATTACCTTCACGGGCAAGGGCACGCCGCCGAAGGAACTGAAGAGCGATGCGGACGTGAAGGCGTTCGTCGCAGCAGATCCGAAGGCGATCGGCTACATCGACTCGAGCGCAGTGGACGGCTCGGTGAAGGTGGCGTTGAAGCTCTGAGCGAAGTGATGAGGTGATCGAGTGATCGGGTGATGACGCAAGGACGCGTCCTACCCTCCGATCACTTCATCGTTTTTTCCCCAACCGAAGTGCAGCGATCACGAATCGCGGGGTCTTGCGGGATCACCTGATCACCTGATCACCGCATCGCTTCTGGATGGTACAGTTTCGCGACTGCTACCACCGGAGTTCCCATGTATACAGTCCTGCGTCATGGCGCGCTGATTGCAGCGCTGCTCACGACCACGCTTGCCGCCACGGGATGCAAGCGCCACGAACCGACACCGACACCGACACCTGCGCCGCAGTCGGCGGACGTCGTCAGTGCTGAGGCGAAGACCGCGGCGGCCCAGATCGATGCCGACTTCCTGCGCACCCGCATCACCACGTTTTCCTCGGATGCCTTCGAGGGCCGTGGACCTGCAACGCCCGCCGATGCTCGGGCGCGCGACTACCTGGTCGAACAACTGCAGCAGATCGGTTTCGAGCCGGGCGCAGCGGACGGCGGCTGGCAGCAGACCTTCGATGTCGTCGGCGTCGAGGCGCGGATGCCGAAGCAGTGGAGCTTCAGCAAGGATGGCAAGAAGGCTTCCTTCAAGTGGTGGGATCAGTACATCGCCGGCAGCGGTGTGCAGTCGGAGAAGGGCGCGATCAAGGACGCGGAAGTCGTCTTCGTCGGCTACGGCATCCAGGCGCCCGAGTACGGCTGGGACGATTTCAAGGGCCAGGATCTCAAGGGCAAGGTCCTGCTCATGCTCAACAACGATCCGGACTGGGATCCGGCGCTGTTCGCCGGCAACACGCGCCTCTACT
>CAYWHG010000128.1:10862-14039 GCA_964457865.1 uncultured Steroidobacter sp. | reverse complement strand
CTCATCGTGCTCGACTGGGTGAATCTCTATGCACTCGCCGTCAACGAAGAGAATGCGGCGGGCGGAAGAGTCGTGACGGCGCCGACCAATGGCGCCGCGGGCATCATCCCGGCCGTGCTGCACTATTACACGCGCTCCATCGCCGGTGCGAACGAGCGCGGCGTGCTCGATTTCCTGCTGACTGCCGCAGCGATCGGCATCCTATATAAGGAGAACGCCTCGATCTCCGGCGCCGAAGTCGGCTGCCAGGGCGAAGTGGGCGTCGCGTGCTCGATGGCCGCCGGCGCGCTGTGCGCCGTGCTCGGCGGCACACCGCGACAGGCCGAGAACGCCGCCGAGATCGGCATGGAACATCATCTCGGCCTGACCTGCGATCCCGTCGGCGGCCTCGTGCAGATTCCCTGCATCGAGCGCAACGCCATCGCCTCGGTCAAAGCCATCAACGCCGCGCGCATGGCCTTGCGCGGCGACGGCACGCACTACGTGTCGCTCGACAAGGTCATCAAGACCATGCGCGAAACCGGCGCCGACATGAAGACGAAGTATAAGGAGACGTCGCGCGGCGGGCTGGCGGTGAATGTGATCGAGTGCTGAGGAACAGGTGAGGAGGTGATGGGGTGATGAGGTGATGACGCAAGATGAAGTCTCCTGAATTCTTGCTTGATCACTTGATCACCTCATCACCTCCTCACTTCGTCGCTCCGCCTTTCCGCCGCCGCCTTGAGGAACGCCTTCACCAGCGGCTCTGTCGGCAGCAGTCCCGGAAACCGGGAGTCGTGGAATTCCGGATGCCACTGCACGCCCACGAGGAAGCTGTGCTCGCGATGCCGAACGGCTTCGATCACGCCATCGGTGGACATCGCATCGATGACCAGATCCTTGCCGAGCGCGCGCACGCCCTGATGATGGATGGAGGTCACGCGCGCCTCCTGCGCGCCCCGGTAGATCGACTGCAGCCAGCCGCCGTCGGTGAAATTCACTTCATGCGCATGTTCGTCGTAAAGATCGGGCATGCGGTGCTGGAACTGCGATACACCCGCCGATTCGAGATCCTGGTAGAGCGTGCCACCGTACGCAACGTTGATGAGCTGCATGCCGCGGCAGACACCGAGCACCGGCTTGCCGGCGTCGGCGAAGCCGCGCAGCAGTTCGAGTTCGAACTGATCGCGCACCGCGTCGGTCGGCCCGATGATGTCCGTCGGCTGCTCGCCGTACACCGTGGGATCGATGTCGGCGCCTCCCTGCAGGATCAGGCCGTCCAGTACGTTCACGTAGTCTTCGGTCGCCACTTCCCAGCGAGCAATGTCGCTGGAATCCTCGATGGTCGGAATCATCACCGCGACGGCGCCGAGCCGCATGACGCAATGAGCCATGGACTGTTCGAGGTACTGCAGCGTCTTGTCGCGAAAGCCGAGTTCGCGCGGCACGCGGCGCAGGATCCGGGGCGAGAGACCGATGAGGGATTTGCGTGGCGTATCAGACATCTGCAGGGATCGTGGTGGTTGCGTTGCTGAGCCATTCGACGACGCGGCGCAGGGCGCGGTCCTGGCTGTCGCCGGCGGCGCGGGCTTCATTGTAGATGCGCAACTGCGTGTGGGCACTGGTGCCGCGCTCGATGATGCGCGTCAGATGCTGAATTTCCGGCACGCACTCCAACCGCTCGGCATCTTCGGCAACAAGGCGGGTCAATCCTGCAATCACCTCTTGCAGCGGGATCGCCGCTCCCGACCACTCGTCGATCATGCTCGCCCCGGTACTGTCGCGCTTGGCGCGCCAGCGGTTCTCGTCGATCAGGCGTCGCGTATGCGTGGTGCGCCGTGCGCCGTACTGCGGATTGCGCACCAGCATGGCGATCAGGCAGCGAAACAGCGCGGCCAGCGCCAGCGCATCCTCGGTGGAGGTGCAGACATCGGCGATCCGCAGTTCGAGCGTGGGAAACTTCACCGCGGGACGGATCGCCCACCACAGGAAGCTGGCGTCCGCGAGCGCGCCGGCGCCGTGCAGCAGTGTTGCGAAGGCGTCGTAGTCCGCTTCGCCCTCGAAAAAATCCGGGATGCCGCTGCGCGGCCATTCGTCGTAGATCGCCTGCCGGTAGCTCATGAGCCCGGTGACATGCTGATCCCAGAACGGCGACGACGTGCTCAGCGCGAGAAACACCGGCAGCCATGGCATGACGCGATTCATGAGCCGGACGCGATCGGTGCCGGCCGGAATTTCCACGTGCACGTGCATGCCGCAAACCAGGTTGCGCTGGCCGACGATGCGGAAGTCCGAGAGCAGCTGATCGTAGCGCGGCGTGACCGTCACCTGCTGTTCGCGCCAGGCGCCGAGCGGATGCGTGCTCGCCGCGATCAACCACAGGTTCTCCTGCGCCAGCATCTGCGCCAGCGTGGTCCGCAGATGCGCGAGTCGCTCACGTGCCTCGCGCATGTCGCGCAGGACGGGCGACGCAATCTCGATCTGCGACTGCAGCAGCTCCGCCGTCACGGCATCGCCCAGCCGGGCACGCGCCCGCGCCAGGAAATCATCGGGAATGCAGGGCGCGAGACTGCCGTCCGCAGCTGACGCGAGGAAGTACTCCTCTTCGATGCCGAAGGTGTATGGAAGTGTAGTCATCCGCAGCTCGTGCTGCGTCGAAGGAAATCGACGGCAGACATGCAGCAACTCCGCCGCCGATCGCACGGTTCCGCATCGCAAGCAGGGGTCCTGCCTCGCACGTCTGCGACAGATGAGCTATACATGCAGGCATTCGGGGCGCCGCATGACGGCGACGAATCAGAACCAACAAGCAGGCACACCTGTGAACCGAAGTCTGTACTCGACACGCAAATCCTCCACTCGCGCACCGCGGATCCTCGCCACCGTGTTCCTGCTGATCGGACTGGTGCTGGCCATCGGCGGCGTGCAGCTCATCATGCTCGGCGGCTCGTTCTACTACGCCATCGCCGGCATCGTGCTGATCGGCTGCGGCGTGCTGCTGTTCCGCGCCAATGTCTGGGGCAGCCGATTCTATGGCCTGCTCGTCGTGGGCACGGTGATCTGGGCGCTCGCCGAAGTCGGTTTCGACGGCTGGGCACTCGCGCCGCGGATCCTGCCCTTCCTGGCGCTGGGTCTGTTCCTGCTGCGCCCCGGCCTGCGGCGCATGCTGCACGGACGCATCGACCGGCCGCTGCTGCG
>CAYWHG010000128.1:1588-10762 GCA_964457865.1 uncultured Steroidobacter sp. | reverse complement strand
GACGTATTCAAGGCCACGCCGCTGCAGATCGGCGACACACTCTATGTCTGTCTGGCCGGCAACATCATGGCGGCCATCGATGGCGAGACCGGACAGGAGCGCTGGCGCTTCGACCCGCAGGTGAAGAACTCGAAGATCGGTTTCACCACCACCTGTCGCGGCGTCACGTACTACCGCGCACCGGAGCCCGTCGCCGAGTGCGCCGAACGCATCCTCACCGCGACGACGGACGCGCGACTGATCGCTGTCGACGCGGGCACCGGCAAGCCCTGCACGCAGTTCGGCACGAACGGCGAAGTGGATCTGCTCGCCGGCATGGGTGAAGTGAAGCCCGGCTGGTACTACGTCACGTCGCCGCCGACGATCGCCCGCAACGTCGCCGTGCTCGGCGGCTGGGTCGTCGACAACGTCGAGACCGACGAACCGTCCGGCGTGGTGCGCGCCTTCAATCCGCTCGACGGCCAGCTCGTGTGGGCCTGGGACATGGGCCGCCCCGATCGCACGACGGCGCCGGCCGAGGGCGAGACCTACACGCGCGGCACGCCGAATGCGTGGAGCCTGTTCAGCGCCGACGATTCGCTCGGCCTGGTGTACATCCCCACCGGCAATGCCACGCCGGACTACTACGGCGGCCATCGCTCGCCCGAGTCGGAGAAGTACGCAAGTTCGGTCGTCGCACTCGATGTCACCAGCGGCAAGGTCCGCTGGTCGTTCCAGACCACGCATCACGACATCTGGGATTACGACGTGCCGTCGCAGCCGGTGCTGGTCGACATTCCCGGCAACAACAACAGCACGACACCGGCGGTCGTCGTCCCCACCAAGCGCGGCGAACTGTTCCTGCTCGACCGGCGCACCGGCGCACCGCTCGCGAGTGTCGAAGAGAAGCCGGTGCCGCAGACCGATGTGCCGGAAGAATGGACCTCACCGACGCAGCCCTTCTCGACCGGCATGCCCTCGTTCGCCGGCGCGCCGCTGACCGAAGCCGCAATGTGGGGCATCACGCCCATCGACCAGATGCTGTGTCGCATCGCCTTCCGCAAACTGCGCTACGACGGTCCGCTCACGCCGCCCTCACTCGGCGGCAGCATCCAGTATCCCGGCTTCGCGGGCGGCATGAACTGGGGCAGCGTCGCCGTCGACGAACTCAACAGCGTCGTGGTGGTGAACTCGCTGCACATGGCCAATCGCGTGCAGCTGTATCCGCGCGCCACCGTGACGAAGGCAACGAAGTTCGGCTTCGGCGGCGGCTGGCAGCTCAACACGCCGTACGCAGCCAGCACCGATCCCTTCCTCTCGCCACTCTTCGCGCCCTGCCAGCAGCCGCCCTATGGCGAGATCGCCGTCGTCGACCTGCGCTCGCGCGAAACGATCTGGCGTCGACCGCTTGGCACGGCCAACGAACTCGGCCCGCTCGGCTTGAAATCGCGCCTGCCGATCACGATGGGCGTGCCGTTCAGCGGCGGCTCCATTGTCACGCGCGGCGGCCTGATCTTCATGGGCGGCACGATGGACAGTCGCCTGCGCGCCTTCGATCTGCGCACCGGCAAGGTGTTGTGGAGCAACGTCCTGCCGAACAGCGCACAGGCCACGCCGATGAGCTACATCTCGCCGCGCAGCCAGCGTCAGTTCGTGGTGATTGCCGTGCCGTCGACCGACGCCGTCGAACTCAGTCATGCGGCCGAGCCGGAGGCGAACCGGTCGTCAGCGACGACGGCTTCCGGGAAGGGCGGCTATCTCATAGCCTTTGCGCTCCCGACGGGCAAGAACGCGGAGTAGGATTTCACACAGAGAGCACAGAGAACACGGAAGAGAGGAGGATCTCCACGGGGGCACGGGGCAGCACGGGGAGGGGAGGTAAGGTTTTTCCGTTCCGGAACCCTGTGCTGCCCCGTGCTCCCCGTGGAGACTCTTTGATCCTTGCCTTGAACCCAGCGACGAGGAGAACCGACATGCCGACACGACGCCATTTCCTGGGCACCACCACCGCCACGCTGGCGGGCTCGCTTCTTCTGAATGTTGTCCCGACAGGTATCTCGCTGGCGCGGGCCGCGACGACCGGCCAGATGCTGCGGCGTCCGATCCCGTCCAGCGGCGAAACCCTTCCGGTCATCGGCATGGGGACCTCGGGCAGTTTCGAAGTGCCCTCGGGCAGCGCCGAATACGAGGCACTGAAGAAAGTGCTGCAGCGGTTCTTCGACGGCGGCGCCAGCCTGATCGACACCGCGCCCACCTACAGCAATGCCGAAGATAATCTCGGGCCGCTGCTGAGTGCGGGCAAGCATCGCAAGCAATGCTTTCTCGCCACCAAGCTCTCGGGCGTCAGCGGCCGCGAGGCCGGCATGGCGCAGTTCGCGAGCACGCTCAAGCGCCTGCAGACCGACAAGGTAGAGCTGCTGCAGGTCCACAACCTGCGCGACTGGAAGACGCAGCTTGAGGTGGCCCGCGAACTGAAGAAGCAGAGCAAGGTGAAGTACGTCGGCGTCACGCACTACCTGGATTCCGCACACGATGAGCTCGCCGACGTCATGCGGGCTGCGAAGCCCGACTTCCTGCAGATCAATCATTCCGTGACCAACCGCGGCATCGAAAAGCGCGTGCTGCCGCTGGCCAAGGAGCTGGGGGTCGCAGTGCTCACCAATCGCAACTTCAATGACGGCGCGCTCTTCCGCCAGGTGCAGGGCAAGACGCTGCCGGGCTGGGCTGCCGAGGCCGGCATCACGTCGTGGGCACAGATGTTCCTGAAGTATTCGCTGAGCCACGAGGCCGTGACGGCCGTGATCCCGGCGACCGGCAAGCCGGATCGGCAGAGCGACAACCTCCAGGCGGGATTCGGTGCGCTGCTGACGCCAGCACAGCAGAAGGAAGTGATCGCGCTGGTGGGCTAGGGACAATGGCACTTGCTTGGCGTCTCGCCGGGTGTCCAGCCTGTTCGGAAACGGTAGCGATACCAGAAACGCCGCTGGCGAATGTTACGATGGCAGTGCAGCGGGGGCTGCGCAGCCATCGAGGCCGTCAGTGGTAGAAAAATCTGTCCGGCGCAAAAGCGACGCGGTCACCATTCATGAAGTGGCGCGGCATGCCGGCGTGTCGCCGATGACCGTGTCGCGCGTGATGAACGGCAACAGCAATGTGCGCGAAGCGACGCGCGAACTCGTCATGCGTGCGGTCAAGGAACTGAACTACACGCCGAATCCCGCGGCCCGTTCGCTCGCTGCTGCGCAGGGCACGCGCATCGGACTCATCTATACCAATCCCAGCGGCGCCTACCTGAGCGAACTGCTGATCGGTGCGCTCGACGGCGCGAGCCGCAGCGCCACGCAGCTCGTGCTGGATACCTGGGCCAACATCAGTCCGTCGAACGAACGCGCCGCGGCACGCAAGCTCGCCGCCAGCGTGGCCGGCGTGATCCTGCCGCCGCCGCTGTGTGAGTCGAAGGCCATCTCCGCCGAGTTCGTCGCGGCCGGCGTGCCCGTCGTCGCCGTCGCCTCGGGGCGATTCCAGCCGGAGCTTTCCTGCGTCCGGATCGATGATTTCCGGGC
Organism: uncultured Steroidobacter sp.; assembly: GCA_964457865.1. Classification (GTDB taxonomy): domain Bacteria; phylum Pseudomonadota; class Gammaproteobacteria; order Steroidobacterales; family Steroidobacteraceae; genus Steroidobacter. Next base: position 7,220 of record CAYWHG010000128.1, on the reverse strand, counting down.
GGCGCAGGAAATGACGCAGCATCTGATCGAGCACGGTCACACGCGCATCGCCTTCATCAAGGGTCATCCGAACCAGACCGCCAGTGCGCGCCGCTACGAGGGTTTCCAGGCGGCGATGCAGGACGCGGGCATCACCATCGATGCCGGACTGGTGCACCAGGGTTACTTCACGTATCGCTCCGGCCTCGAAGCCACCGAGAAACTGCTGGCGCGCAAGAAGCCGCCGACGGCGATCTTCGCCAGCAACGACGACATGGCTGCGGCCGCCATTTCAGTCGCGCATCGCCGTTCGCTCGACGTACCGCGCGATCTCTCCGTCGTCGGTTTCGACGACACGCCCACCGCCACCACGGTCTGGCCCGAGCTGACCACCATCCGCCAGCCGATCGCTGCGATGGGCGCGTCATCCGTGGAACTGCTGCTGCGAAGCATTCGCCGCAAGGAAGGTGAAACACGCGTGGTCGTCGACCATGTCGTGGCGCACCAGCTCATCAAGCGCGACTCGGTGGCGCCGCCGCCCAAGTCCTGAGGAAAGCCAAGAGTAAGAATTTCACACAGAGGGCACAGAGAACACAGAGGTCGAAGCAAAGACAAAGAATCTCCACGGGGACACGGGGCGACACGGGGTTTCAGAACAGAAGAATTTCTTTTCCCCGTGCTGCCCCGTGGAGATTCTTCTCCTGTCTGACTCTGTGCCCTCTGTGTGAAATCCCGGGCTTCCCGCCCCGTCCCCTTGAATTGTGATAGCGGTATCATTACCCTTCCGGAATGATCGGCATCCCCATGAAGGGTTGCCGCAGATTCCAAGGAGACAACAGTGCGCACGCGGGGGAAGGGGCTGGCCGACGGCGGCCATTCTGGTATTGGCATGCCTCTGTCCGCCCGCGGGATGCAGGTCCGATGAGCTTCGTTGCCTGCGTGCCCGAGGACTGGCGTGACGCGACGCTCGTCGGCCGCCTGGAAACTGCCGAAGGTCCGTCGCCAGTCGTCGTCACGCGCGGGTGCGTTCTCGATGTGTCCCGTCAGGCACCGACGGTATCGCAACTGCTGAATCGCTGGGACGGCAGCATTCCGCAGGGCATCGATCTGGGCCCGCTCGACAAACTGGCCATCGCCCGCGCCTTCGAACACAGCAGCCGCCCCCGCCTGTTGTCGCCGTTCGATCTGCAGTGCATCAAAGCGGCTGGCGTGACCTTCGCGGTGTCGGCGATGGAACGCGTGATCGAAGAACGCGCCCGCGGCGACGCGGCCCGTGCCGACGAATTGCGCAGCAGCCTGCGCGAACGCATCGGCACCGACATCCGTTCGGTCCGGCCCGGCTCCGAGGCCGCAGGACGTCTCAAGCAGGCACTCATCGACGACGGGTTGTGGTCTCAGTATCTCGAAGTCGCGATCGGCCCCGACGCGGAAATTTTCACCAAGTCGCCGCCGCTCTCCTCCGTCGGCTGGGGCGACTGGATCGGCGTGCGCTCGGATTCCGCCTGGAACAACCCCGAACCCGAAGTCGTGCTGGCCTGCGACCGCGCGGGGTGCATCGTCGGCGCCACGCTCGGCAATGACGTGAACCTGCGCGACATCGAGGGCCGCAGCGCCCTGCTGCTCGGCAAGGCCAAGGACAACAATGCCTCGTGCGCCATCGGACCGTTCATCCGCCTGTTCGACGAGACGTTCACGCTCGACGATGTTCGCAACACGGTCGTGAGCCTGGAAATCACCGGCGATGACGGGTTCAGGCTGGAGGGCAGCAGCTCGATGAACCAGATCAGTCGCGATCCCGCGGATCTGGCAGCGCAGACGCTTGGCCGCCACCACCAGTATCCCGACGGTTTCGCCTTGTTCCTCGGCACGATGTTCGCGCCGATCGTCGATCGCGGTGCGCCTGGACTCGGCTTCACCCACAAGACGGGCGACGTGGTCCGCGTCTCTGCACCTCGTCTCGGTCTGCTCGAAAACAAGGTGACCACCTGCGACCAGGCGCCGCCGTGGACGTTCGGTATCGGCGACCTCATGAGCAACCTGGCCGGTCGCGGCCTGTTGTCGCTGCGTCGATAACCCTCTTTCGCATTCAACAGGTCCATCGCACATGGCACTCGCGGTCTATCCCTCCCTCGCTGGCAAGACAGTAATCGTCACGGGCGGTGGGTCCGGAATCGGTGCAGACATCGTCGCCGGCTTCGCGCGGCAGAAGTCACGCGTGTTTTTTCTCGATATCGATGAATCCAGTTCCCGCGAACTCGTCGCGCAGACCGATGGTGCCGCGCAGTTCCTGAAATGCGACCTGACCGATCTCGATGCGCTGAAGTCCACGCTCGCCGGCATCGAGGCGCAGGCCGGTCCCGTGTCCGTGCTGGTGAACAATGCGGCGAATGACGATCGCCACCGCACCGAAGATGTCACGCCGGCGTACTGGGACGATCGCATGGCGGTCAATCTGCGCCACTGTTTCTTCGCGACCCAGTCGGTGATTGCCGGCATGCGTCGCGGCGGCGGCGGGTCGATCGTGAATCTCGGTTCGGTGTCGTGGCATCTCGGCCTGCCCGATCTCGCCCTGTACGAAACCGCCAAGGCCGGCATCGAAGGGCTCACGCGCGCGCTGGCGCGCGATTTCGGCCCGGACAACATCCGCGTGAACTGCGTGATTCCAGGCGCCGTACGCACACCGCGCCAGATCGCGTTGTGGCACACGCCGGAAGAGGAAGCCCGGATCTTCGCGCAGCAGTGTCTCAAGGCCCGCGTCGAACCCGTCGACATCGCCGCGATGGTGCTGTTCCTCGCCGCCGACGACTCGCGGCTGTGCACGGGGCACAGTTACTGGGTCGATGCGGGGTATTGCTGAGGATTCGAAGTAACCGCAAAGAACGCATAAAAAGATCGGGAGAAGAAATAGCCGCAAAAAGCGCAAAAGGCGCAAAGTCGGAGGGGCTCGTTTCTGACTTTGCGCCTTTTGCGCTTTTTGCGGCCATTCTCTTTATCTGAATCTATGCGTTCTATGCGTTCTTTGCGGTTACTCCGATTCTGAGAATCTCGCCGAAGAACATAAAGGCTTGGCACAATGCCGCGCCATGCGACCGCGTCTCAGTAATGCATCCCTGACCTCCGTCCGTGCCGCGGCGCTGCCCGGCTACGATCGCGCTGCGCTGCAAGCCGGCATCGTGCACATCGGTCCCGGCGCCTTCTTTCGTGCGCATCAGGCGTCCTATGTCGATGCGCTGCTGCACCACGACCCGCGCTGGGCGATCACGGCCGTTGCGCTGAAGAGTGCCGGCGTGCGCGATGCGCTCGCACCGCAGGACGGGCTGTATGTGCTCAACGAACTCAGCAGCGAGTCGCGCTTCCGCGTGATCGGTGCCGTCCGTGAAGTGCTGGTGGCTGCGGAAAATCATGCGGCCGTCTTCAAGCGGCTGGCCGCGCCGGCAACGCGCTTCGTCACCATGACGGTCACCGAGAAGGGTTACTGCCTGAACGGCAATGGCCTGCTCGACGAATTCCATCCGGACATCGCGCACGACTGGCAGGCGCCGCACGCAGCGCGCAGCCTGGTCGGCACTCTGACACAGGCATTGCGCCTGCGCCGCGCTGCCGGCAGCGATCCGTTCGTCGTCATCTGCTGCGACAACCTCGCCAGCAACGGCACGACGCTGCGACGCGCCGTACTCGATTTCGCGCAACGGCTCGATCGCGACCTGTCGCAATGGATCGAAGATCAGGTGTCGTTTCCGCGCACGATGATCGACAGCATCACGCCCGCCACCGACGACGCACTGCGTGCGCGTGTCGCCGCCACCACGGGCGTCGAAGATGCCTGGCCGATCCAGCGCGAAGCCTTCACGCAATGGGTGATCGAAGACCTGCCGGCAATCCATGCGGCCGACTGGGCCAGCGTCGGCATCACACTCGCCAGAGATGTCAGCGTCTACGATCGGGCAAAGCTGCGACTGCTGAACGGCGCGCACTCGACGCTCGCGTATGCCGGCCTGTTGCGCGGCCATACAACCGTGCTCGACGCCATGAACGATGCGGCGCTGGCGGGGTTCGTGGAGCGTCTCATGCGCGAAGACATCGCTGCGAGTCTCGGCACCGCACCCGGACTCGACGTTCAGGGTTACATCGACGATGTGCTCGGCCGCTTCCGCAATCCCGGCATCCGTCACCTGCTGTCGCAGATCGCGTGGGATGGCTCGAAGAAATTGCCCGTGCGCCTCATGGGCACGATCACCGATGCAATCGAGTCTGGACGCCCGATCGCCGCGCTCGCGTTTCCCATCGCGGCATGGATGCGGTTCGTCGTCGTGCAGTCGCAGGCCGCAGTACCTGTCATCGACCCCGAAGCACAGCGCCTGACGGAACTCGGTCTGGCATGCAATGCGGACCCCGCGCACGATGTCGGACTGTTTCTGTCGCTCGAAACGATGTTCCCGGCAACGCTCGCCACTCATGGCGGTCTGCGCAGCGCGCTGGAAACCTCTTACAGGAAACTACAGTCCCCGCGGACGGCCATCTGAACGCCGGTGCTAAGCTTCCGGCCCGAGCCCCGAGCCCCAGGCCCCTCTTCCATGGCTGACATCCCCCAGATCGCCTCCTCCGTCGCCTCGCTCAAGCAGTCGCTCGAAGCGCATCGCTACATCTGTTCCGAACAGATCGCCACGGCGGTGTATCTCGCGTACCACTTGCGCAAACCCGTGCTGATCGAAGGCCCCCCCGGCGTCGGCAAGACCGAGCTGGCCAAGACGACTGCCGCGATGTTCGAGCTGCCGCTGATCCGGCTGCAATGCTACGAAGGCCTCGACGAAGCGAAGGCCTTGTACGAATGGAAGTACGGCAAGCAGTTGCTCTACACCCAGGTCCTGAAGCAGACGCTCGATGAAGTGCTGCAGGGTGCGCGCGGCTTCGCCGAGTCGGTGCGACGCCTGCACGAGTTCGGCGACATTTTCTTCTCCGAGGAATTCCTGGAAGCGCGACCGCTGCTCAAGGCGCTGCGCTCGGAGAACGGCTGCGTGCTGCTGATCGACGAGATCGACAAGTCGGATCATGAGTTCGAATCGCTGCTGCTGGAGATTCTCTCCGACTACCAGGTGTCGATTCCCGAGATCGGCACCGTCAAGGCGACGAACGAACCACCGCTGGTCTTTCTCACCAGCAACAACACGCGCGAAATCTCCGACGCGCTCAAGCGCCGCTGCCTGCACCTGTACATCCCCTTCCCCGACATCAGCCTCGAGCAGCGCATCGTTCATGCACGCGTGCCCGAAATGCCGGCGCAACTGCAGGCACAGCTGGTCAACTTCATCCACGCCCTGCGCGATCTCGACCTGAAGAAGGTGCCCTCGATCAGCGAGACCATCGACTGGGCCCGCACGCTGCTGCTGCTGCACGCCGACCGCCTCGACCCGGAGCTGGTGAAGAACACGCTCAATGTGATCCTCAAATTCCAGGAGGACATCGACAGCGTGCAACCGGAGCTGAGGAGCATGACGGAGAAGGCGCTAGGCCCTAGGCCCTAGGCGCCAGCCGGAACGCGCCTCTGACCTAGCGCCTAGAACCTAGCGCCTAGAACCTAGAGCCTGGCACCTGGATCTTCATGGACCGCCTCCTCACCACCTTCATCCGCGCATTGCGCAACGCCGATGTGCGC
>CAYWHG010000128.1:0-1488 GCA_964457865.1 uncultured Steroidobacter sp. | reverse complement strand
CATGGACCGCCTCCTCACCACCTTCATCCGCGCATTGCGCAACGCCGATGTGCGCGTCTCGCCTGCGGAGACACTCGACGCGCTGCATGCCGTGGAGCTGGTGGGTTACGCGAATCGCGAGCTGCTCAAGACGAGTCTCGGCCTGGTGCTGCCGAAGACACTCGACGAGAAGGCCATCTTCGATACCACGTTCGATCAGTTCTTCGCGCTGCAGTCCACCGTTCCCCTGACAGACTCGCCGACGAGCGAGGACGGCAGCGATGAATCCGGCGATGGCAGTCAGCAGGGACAGGGCGGCGGCGGACAGGGCGCACGCTCACCGCAGGAGCCGGAGTCGCCAGATCAGCAGCAACGCCGCGACGAGCTTTCATCGAGCGACCTGCCTCCGGCCCATTCCGCGCTCGGCCAGCTGCTGATGCGCAGCAACCGGATGGAAATCGACCTGGCCATCAACGCGGCCGGCGCGCGCGTGAACGTGCAGCAGATCGAGTTCTTCACCCAGAAGGGCGTCTACACCTGGCGCATCCTCGATGCGATGGGCCAGCCGGAGCTGCAGCAGGAAATCCAGGATCTCGAAGCGGCGCCGGAGATACCGCCGCGTCGACTGGCGCAGGAACTCACGCACCGCCGCGACTGGCTGCGCGAGCAGGTACGCGACCACGTCGAGCGTCAGTTCCTGCTGCACGCCGATGTCACCGGCAAGCGGCTGCGCGCCGACCTGCTGCGCAATGTGAAGCTCGGCCGCATCGACATCGCCCATCAGAAGGCGGTACGCGATCTGGTGCGTCGCATGGCGCGGCGACTCGTTGCAGCCTACTCGCGACGCCGCAAGGTATTCAGGCGCGGCCAGCTCCATGTGCCGCGCACCCTGCGCCGGAACATGAAGTACGACGACGCCATTTTCGATCTGCACTGGAAATCGCAGAAGGTCGACCGACCGAAAGTCTTCGCGATCTGCGATGTCAGCGGCTCGGTCGCCAGCTACGCCGCCTTCATGCTGATGTTCCTGTACAGCCTCGACGAAGTCCTGCCGCGCGTCCGTTCCTTCGCCTTTTCCTCCGCACTCGGCGAAGTCTCGGATCTATTTGCGGCGAATGAACTCGACGACGCCATCGCCCTGACGCTGCGCCAGTACGGCGGCGGTTCCACCGACTATGCACAGGCCTTCAGCGACTTCCGCCGGCTGTGTCTCGACGACATCGACAAACGCTCGACCGTCATCGTGCTGGGCGACGGACGCAACAACAACGCCGATGCCCGCGGCGACATCCTCAAGGAAATCTACGACCGCTGCCGGCGACTGATCTGGCTGAACCCGGAAGCGCGCTCGCTATGGAATACGGGCGACTCGGAAATGCGCCACCTGGCACCGTACTGCCACCAGGTGGAGGAATGCGGAACGCTGGCGCAGCTGGAACGAGTGGTCAGCAGACTCCTGCGCAGCGTGTCCTGAGAAGAACAAGACGTTTCACACGGAGTTCACGGAGG
>CAYWHG010000127.1:4834-14122 GCA_964457865.1 uncultured Steroidobacter sp. | reverse complement strand
CGACGGACGCTACTCCCCGTGTTGCGTGAATTCAATCACGCTATTGGGCAGTCGCCGGGGCGTGCGTGCGCCATGATCGCTGCAACGGCTGCTTGTATACACGGGCGAGCGTGCGGCGAGTTCGCCCAGGGAGTTTTGTCAGCGAAGAACGGACGAGGCCCGCTATCGCGACGGACCGACTAGCTGCCGGCCGCTTCGGGATTTTGCAGTTCGCGCAGCCAGTCGCGCGGCCGCAGGAATTCTTCGTAAAGACGCGCTTCCGGCGAGCCCGGCGCGGGATGCCAGTCGTATTCCCAGCGGGCCAGCGGCGGCATCGACATGAGGATGGATTCGGTGCGCCCGCCGGACTGCAGGCCGAACGAAGTGCCGCGGTCGTATACCAGATTGAATTCGACATAGCGGCCGCGACGGTACAACTGGAACTGGCGTTCGCGTTCCGACCACGGCTGAGCCGCGCGGCGCGCAACGATGGGCAGGTAGGCGTCGAGAAAATGGTCGCCGACGCTGCGCTGATACGCGAAGCAGCGCTCGAAGCCCCACTCGTTCAGATCGTCGAAAAACAGGCCGCCGACGCCGCGCGTCTCGTTGCGATGCCTGAGGAAGAAGTAGCGGTCGCACCAGTCCTTGTGTTCGCGATAGACCTGTTCGCCGAAGGGTTCGCAGGCACGTTCCGCCGTGCGATGCCAGTGCAGCACATCCTCATCGAATGGATAGAAGGGCGTGAGATCGAAGCCGCCGCCGAACCACCAGGCGGACTGCTCGCCGCTGCCGGCATTGAAGAAGCGCACGTTGGCGTGGGTCGTCGGCACATAGGGATTCAACGGATGAATGACCAGCGATACGCCCATCGCTTCCCACGAAGCACCGGCGAGTTCGGGTCGTTGCGCGGTGGCGGAAGGCGGCAGCTTCGTGCCCTTCACATGCGAGAAATTGACGCCGGCCTGTTCGAAGATGCAGCCGTCGCGCAGCACGCGGCTGTCGCCGCCGCCGCCTTCGGCACGCTGCCAGGTGTCCTGGCGGAATCGCGCCTCGCCATCGGCCTGTTCGAGACCCACGCAGATGCGGTTCTGCAGCTCGCGCAGATAGGCGAGCACGGCATCTGCGTTGACTGGGCCCGATGTCATCGCGATTGAAACCTACTTGCCCGCAGACTTCTTGCTCTTTGTCTTCTTCGCCGGCGCCTTCGCGGCTTTGGCGACCTTCTTTGCCGCGGCCTTCTTCGCAGCAGGTTTCGCAGCTGTCTTCGCCGCAGCCTTGAGCGGTTTCTCTTTCACTTCCGCCGGCGCGGCAGCGGGCGCCGTCTTGGCCGTTTTCTTTGCGCCGAAGCGGCCCCGGCGTACCGGTGCTGCAGCAATCAGTTCCTTGCACTCGTCCAGCGTCAGCGTCTTCGGTTCGCGTTCCTTGGGAATCTTGGCGTTCTTCACGCGATCGGTGATGTACGGACCGTAGCGGCCGTTCAGTACCTGGATACCGGCTTCCGGGAAGTCGAGAATGATGCGGTTCGCATCGAGTTCTTCCTTCGCCTGGATCAGCTCCATCGCGCGCGGCAGTTCGACCGTGTAGGGATCGTCGTCCTTGATCGAGGCGTACTTCTTGTCGCCGTACTGCACGTACGGACCGAAGCGGCCGATGGCGACGCGGATCGGCTTGCCGTCCGGCATGTGGCCGAGCGTGCGCGGCAGCTTGAAGAGTTCGAGTGCATCGGCGAGGACGAGCGCATCCATGCGCTGATGCGGACGCAGGCTGGCGAACTTCGGCTTCTCTTCGTCGTTCTTGGTGCCCATCTGCACGAAGGGGCCGTACTTTCCATAGCGCACGGAGATCGGCTTGCCGGTGACGGGATCGGCGCCGAGTTCGCGCGCCTCGGAAACATCTTCGCGCGTCACCGACTTGTCGACGAAATCGACCTGCTGCTTGAAATCCTTCCAGAACCGGTCGAGCACCGGCACCCACTGTTCCTTGCCGTCGGCGATTTCGTCGAGATCGTCTTCCATCTTGGCGGTGAAGCCATAGTCGACGTAGTGCTCGAAATTGCGGGTCAGGAACTTGTTGACGATCTTGCCCAGGTCGGTCGGGAAGAAGCGCTTGTTGACCAGCTCGGTGTACTTCTTGTTGGTCAGCGTCTGAATGATGCTCGCATACGTGGACGGCCGGCCGATGCCGAACTCTTCGAGCACCTTCACCAGGCTCGCCTCCGAATAGCGCGGCGGCGGTTCGGTGAAGTGCTGTTCGGGACGGACCTCGAGCAGCTTCAGTTCGTTGCCGACTTCCATCGGCGGCAGGATGCGGTCGTTGTCGTCGTCTGCGACATCGTCCATCCCTTCCTTATATACGGCGATGTAGCCGGGCTTCACCAGCGTCGACCCATTGGCACGCAGCACGGCAGCGGCGCCTTCGCGCTTCGCACTCCTGCCGGGCACCAGATCGACGGCGACGGTGTCGTACACGGCCGGTTCCATCTGGCTGGCGAAGGCGCGCTTCCAGATCAGGCTGTAGAGCTTCAGCTGTTCCGGATCGATCTTGCCTTCAAGGCGTTCGGGTGTGATCGCGGCGGAGGTCGGACGAATCGCTTCGTGTGCTTCCTGGGCGTTTTTCGACTTGGTCTTGTAGACGCGCGGCGTCTCGGGCACCGAATCCTTGCCGTACATCGATGCGATGACCTGACGGATCTCGGCGACCGCCTCGTTGGCGAGATTCACCGAGTCGGTACGCATATAGGTGATGAGGCCGACGGCGCCTTCGCCGAAGTCGACGCCTTCATAGAGCTGCTGCGCGGTGCGCATGGTGCGCTGGGCGCCGAAGCCGAGCTTGCGTGCGGCTTCCTGCTGCAGGGTCGACGTGGTGAAGGGCGGTGACGGATTGCGCTTGCGCTGCTTGCGATCGATCGAAGCGACGCTGAGGATGCCGGCGGCCGCTTTTTCGATGCCGGCGCGCACGTCGTTCGCCTGCGCTTCGTTCGTGACGGTGAACTGCTCGACTTTCTCGCCGCCGTATTCGATCAGGCGCGAGGGGACGGTCTGCGCACCTTTCTGCGCGTCCGCGTCGACGGTCCAGTATTCGCGCGCAACGAACTTCGCGATCTCTTCTTCGCGCTCGCAGATCAGGCGCAGTGCCGGACTCTGCACGCGGCCGGCGGAAGCGCCCGGCAGGCCGGCCTTCTTCCACAACAGCGGCGAGAGATTGAAGCCCACCAGGTAGTCGAGCGCGCGACGTGCCTGCTGCGCATTCACCAGATCCTGGGAAATTTCGCGCGGCTGCTGGATCGCTTCGCGGATCGCATTGCGCGTGATCTCGTAGAACACGACGCGGTGCACGTCCTTGCCGTCGAGCGCGTTCTGGTCCTTCAGCAATTCCGCAAGATGCCAGGAAATCGCTTCGCCTTCGCGGTCAGGGTCGGTCGCCAGATACAGTGCGCCCGCCTTCTTGAGTGCGCGCGCAATCGCCTGCACGTGCTTTTCGTTCTTTTCCAGGATCTGGTAACGCATCGCGAACTTGTGCTTCGGATCGACCGCGCCTTCCTTCGGCACGAGATCGCGCACATGCCCATAGGAAGCCAGTACCTCGAAATTGTTGCCGAGGTACTTCTTGATGGTTTTCGCCTTGGCAGGCGATTCGACGATGACGAGATTCTTCTGATCCATAAAAAAAGAAACCGCGGTGGTCCGCGGTGGCATCAACGATCGAATGTCACTTCGCTGTCAGTGCACCGCATCCAGCCGGTTGTCGAACACCAGGTCTTCCATCCGCAAGTAGGCACTTTCCTGCCCCGGCTGGCTGAACAGCACCATCAGCACCACCCATTTCACCTGCTCGATATCGATCTGCCGTGCGTCCAGCGCCAGCAGACGATCGATCACGAGTTCGCGCTGCGAGGCGTTCAGAATGCCGATGTTCTCCAGATACAGGATGTATCCGCGACATTCGGTATCCAGACGCGCCTGTTCACGCGGATCGAACACCCGGATCGCGCGTGCCGTCGGCACTGAAACCACGCGTTGCGGGTCGGCCGACAGTTGTTCCAGCCACTCGAGTGCCCGGTCGACTTCGCGTTCCGAAAATCCTGCTCGTTCCAGTTCGTCCTTGAGGGTATCGCGGTCGGGTTCGGGAGCTGACTCGATATCGGCGTCGAAATAATTCTCGAAAAGATAAATAAGAATATCGAGAACGCTTTCCTTCATTATCACTGCCTTGGATCTGCGCGGACGTAGAGACCGCCGGGGTGGGAGAGGACATGACCCTCGAGTTCGAGGATCAGCAACATCGACGCCACCTCGTCGGCCCTGAGCCCGGTACGCACGACCAGAAGGTCCACGCCGGCCGGCTCGAAGCCGAGGGCATCTAACAGGATTTCATACTCTTTGTCCAATGGCGGCCCGGAGTCGTCTGATATTTCAGGCTTTCTCCGCGGTGACTCTTCCCGCGGCAAAAATGCGGGCATCTGCAGCAATCGTGCGAGCGGCCGCAGTTCATCGAAAATGTCGTCGGCCGCTTCCACCAGCTTCGCGCCTTGGCGAATGAGGCGATGGCAGCCGCGTGCCAGCGGGTTGTGGATCGAGCCTGGAATGGCGAAGACCTCACGGCCCTGTTCCGAAGCAAGTCGTGCGGTGATCAGCGATCCGCTCTGCACTGCAGCTTCCACGACCAGCGTGCCGAGACTGAGACCGCTGATGATGCGATTGCGTCGGGGAAAGTTGTGCTTGTGGGGCGGTGTGCCGAGCGGGAACTCGCTGACGAGCGCACCTTGCGCGGCAATTTGGTCCGCGAGTGCGGCATTGCTGCGGGGATAGAGGACATCGAGCCCGGTACCGCAGATGGCAAGTGTCCTGCCTTGTGCGGCCAGCGCGCCGCGATGGCTGGCCGTGTCGATCCCGACGGCGAGGCCGCTGGTGATCGTCAGCCCGCAGCGGGCGAGATGCGCGGCGAAGCTGTGGGCCGTTTCGCTGCCCGTGGGTGTCGGATTGCGGGCCCCGACCATTGCCAGCTGCGGCATCGACAGCAGATCCGCATCGCCGTGCACGTACAGCGCGAACGGTGCATCGCTCAGTTCGGCGAGCAGGCGCGGATAGTGTTCCGATCGCCAGACGATGAAATGTCGATCCGGCTGTTCCAGCCAGCGCAGTTCGTTCTCGATTTCATGAGTGGGAGGCGATTGCAGGTAGTCGATCAGCTTGCTGTCGACGCCGGCGGCGCGCAGCGAGGCTGCGGGACTGGAGACGAGGGCGGCAACGGAATCGAACTGCTGCAGCAGCGGTCCAGCCAGGCCTGCGTGAAATCCCGGGGCTCGTGCCAGGGTCAGCGATGCGGTCAGCTCATCCATGAGCCGCAATCTACTGGGCCGATTGCGGCGGCAGCGGCGCTGTTAGTGGGGATATCGTCGAGAAATGAAGGTCGGCAACACGGCTGTCGCCGACCTTCGGGGAACAGATCAGGGATTCGCGGCGGAATCGCCTTCGCGAATTTCCTTCTGCGATTCCAGCACCAGCGCATAGCTCATGCGCGGTGTGGTGTTGAACACCATGATGAGGCCGGTGCGCTCCTCGGGCAGCTCCACCTTCTTGCCGCCACCCATCACGTATTTGCTGCCGGCGCCGAGGCCACCCTTGCTGAACCGGTCGCGCACGACCTGGCCGCGTTCGGAGACAGCGAGAATGTGGCCGGGTTCGAGACCGGCGGACGAGCCACGATTCAGGGCGACGAGCTGGTACTGGCCCATCACCGTCGCTTCTCTCACGGCGATGACCGTGGCTTTCACGTCCGACGACGGGGCGTGCGGCACGAAGTCATCCTTCACGTCCGTGGCTTCCGGGAAGAGCTTGTCGCCCTGCAGGGTTTCGCGCACGGTTTCGGTCAGGAGGAGCTTGGCAGGATCGCCCGCGCGGGCGACCGGACCGGCGCCGACATAGATGCCGGTGTAACCGAGCAGATCGTTGTTATCCGGATCGCGCAGTTTGCCGTCCACGTGGATGATGCTGTAGCGGCTGTCGACCGCCGCGTCGCCGATGCCGCGCGCGTAGATCTCGTTGCCCGCGCTACCGATCATGTGTTCGTCGCGCAGCGCCAGCACATACGGCGCCTTCTCGACCTGATCCTTGTCGAGCAGGACCGGCCGACCGGCAAAACCGGCGATGATTTCGTACGGAATCGAAGTGATCGCGCGGCTCAGCGGCTCGCGGCGGACCTGCGGCGACAGGCGCTTGCTGCCGTCGCCGCGTTCGGCCACGGTCAGCCGCGGCTGGCCATCCACATAGATGAGTTTGAGGATGTCGCCCGGATAGATCAGGTGCGGGTTGGCGACCTGCGGGTTCAGGTACCAGATTTCCGGCCAGTACCAGGGATCGCGCAGATACAGCTTGGAAATGTCCCAGAGCGTATCGCCGGGTTTGACCACATATTCATCAGGCGCGTTGGCGCTGATGGGAATGTTGCTGCCCGTGGCGATCGTGCGGGTCGAGTCCTGGGCCGAGGAGGTGAGGGGCACCACGCTGCCTGCCGCGAAGGTCAGACACGCCATCATGCCGAGCACCACCGCCGGGCGAATTTGCGAAGTCGCAGTCTTCATGCGCCGAACACGCTCCATTGCCTTTTGACCATCGAGATCCCGTGCCGGGCCTGCCGTTCCTGGCCTTATACTTCTGGCGGAACGACCGGTGCGTCGGGGGCTGCTGCGGCGCGTCAGAGACTACCGCTACACGCCTGTTTGGGCTGTATTAAGTTCAACGTTCGCCGAACTTTAGCAGCATCATTGCAACGAGTGCACAAACGGCCTTCAGCCCCGAGACGTGGTTCTCATTCCGGTTGAATCGACCCCGTCGAACCACAATCCTTGGGGTCCGAGCATGAGCGAATGCAGGTAAACAGACATGGCATTACTTCCCATTCTTGAGTTTCCGGACCCGCGTCTGCGAACGAAGGCCCAGCCGGTCCAGGAAGTCGACGCCGCCCTGCGCAAACTGATCGACGACATGTTCGAAACCATGTACGCCGCGCCCGGCATCGGACTGGCCGCGACCCAGGTCAACGTGCACAAGCGCCTGCTGGTCATCGACATCAGCGAGAAGCACGACCAGCCGCTGGCGCTGATCAATCCCGAACTCATCGTGCGCGACGGCATCGAGGAAACCGAGGAAGGCTGTCTGTCCGTGCCGGGCATCTACGACAAGGTGCGTCGTGCCGAGCGGATCCGCGTGCGCGCGCTCGATCGCAATGGCAAGCAGATCGAGTTCGACGCCGACGGCCTGCTGGCCGTGTGCATCCAGCATGAAATGGATCACCTGGACGGCAAGCTGTTCGTCGACTACCTCTCCGATCTCAAGCGCACCCGCATCCGCAAGAAGCTGGAGAAAGAACGCCGCGACGCGCCGTCCACGTCGCGCGCCCGAGCGCCGGCGATCTGAAGCAAGGAAGGGGATGGTGATCAGGGGTAGGGGGTAGTCAGAAACAAGACTGTTGCACCCCCGATCTTCTCTGACTACCTCCCTACCCCCTACCCCCTGATCCCTATCCTCTGTCCGCACATGTCCCTTTCCATCGTTTTCGCCGGCACGCCGGAATTCTCGGTGCCGGCGCTTGAGGCATTGGTCGCCTCGCGCCATCGCGTCGCCGCCGTCTATACCCAGCCGGACCGACCCGCCGGTCGCGGTCAGCAACTGGCCATGAGTGCGGTCAAGCAATGCGCACTCAGACACGGGCTGCCGGTCGAACAGCCCGCGACATTGCGCGAAGCCGCCGCGGTCGAGCGGCTCGCCTCGTGGCAGCCGGATCTCATGGTCGTCGTCGCCTATGGCCTGATCCTGCCCACGACGGTTCTGCAAATTCCGCCGCTTGGCTGCCTGAACATTCATGCCTCGCTGCTGCCGCGCTGGCGCGGCGCGGCGCCGATTCACCGGGCCTTGCAGGCAGGCGATACCGCGACCGGCGTGACGATCATGCAGATGGATGCCGGGCTCGACACCGGGCCGATGCTGCTCGAACGCGTGACGCCGATCGAGTCGACCGACACTGGTTCGACGCTGCACGATCGTCTCGCGCAACTCGGCGCCCAAGCATTGATCGCCGCGATCGATGGTCTGCAGGACGGCTCGGTCACGCCACGCGCGCAACCCGACACCGGTGCCACGTACGCCAGCAAGCTGCGCAAGGAAGAAGCGCTGATCGACTGGCGCCGCACCACGGCCGAGATCGATCGACAGATCCGCGCGTTCAATCCCTGGCCAGTCGCCGAAACGCGCTGGAATGGACAGCAACTGCGCATCTGGCAGGCGAATCCGGTCAGTGACGCGGCGCCGGCAGCGCCGGGCACCGTGATCGGCGGCGATGCCAGCGGGATCCGGGTCGCGACGGGCGATGGCGTGATCGCGCTGACGCGCGTCCAGCTCGCGGGTCGTCGCGCAGTCAGCGCTGCCGAATTCATGAATGCGCAGCGCACTGCCGGCGCCGTGCTGACGTGAGTCGTTCAGCAGCTATTCGTGCGCGGGCCGCGCACATCGTGGCGCAGGTTGCTTTCAACGGTCGATCCCTGGATGTCGCGCTGGCGGCCGATGCTTCCGGCACACCGCAGGAGCGCGGGCTGCTGCGTTCGCTCTGCTACGACAGCATCCGCTGGTACCTGCGTCTGGACGCGTTGCTCAAGCGACTGCTGACGCGACCGGGTCAGACACTCGACCCCGAACTGCACGCACTCGCCATCGTCGGCCTGGCGCAATTGCTCTACACCGACATCCCCGCCCACGCGGCGGTGGACGAAACCGTCAATGCCGTGCGCAATCTGCGGCAGCCACGCGCCGCCGGACTCATCAATGCCATCCTGCGTCGCTGCCAGCGCGAAGGTGTGAAGCTCGGCGAACAGATCGATCGCGATCCCGCCGTACGCAGCGCGCATCCGCCGTGGCTGGTGCAGGCGCTGACGCAGGACTGGCAGGACCGCGCACCGCAGATCCTCGCCGCCAACAATGAGCGGCCGCCGTTCTGGCTGCGCGTGAATCGCCGGCGCATTGCGGGCAGCGACTATCGCCGGCAGCTCGAAGCGGCCGGTCATGAGATTGCCGCGAGCCTGTTCGACGATCACACGCTGCGGTTGACCCGCGCCATCGACGTGCACGAATTGCCGGGATTCGCTGCAGGCCTGGTGTCGGTGCAGGACGCCGCCGCGCAGCTCGCCGCGTTTCTGCTCGGTCCGGATGCCGCAGATCGTGTCCTCGACGCCTGTGCCGCACCCGGCGGCAAGACCTGCCACTTGCTGGAACTGCAGCCGCAGCTTGCGGAACTCATCGCGGTCGATGTGTCCAAGGA
>CAYWHG010000127.1:0-4734 GCA_964457865.1 uncultured Steroidobacter sp. | reverse complement strand
TGCTGGAACTGCAGCCGCAGCTTGCGGAACTCATCGCGGTCGATGTGTCCAAGGAAAGACTCGAGCGCGTCCACGAGAATCTGCGGCGCCTGCAGCTTTCCGCAACCGTCTTCGCCGCCGACGCGGCCGAGCCGGCGCAGTGGTGGGATGGCAAGCCGTTCGACCGCATCCTGCTGGATGTACCGTGCTCCGCCACTGGCGTGATTCGGCGACATGTCGATATCAAGCTGCTGCGGCGGGCGGAAGACATTCCGGTGCTGGTGGAACGTCAGCAGGCGCTGCTGGCGCGTGCCTGGCCGATGCTGCGTCCGGGCGGACGATTGCTGTATGCGAGCTGTTCCGTCCTCCAGTCCGAGACACGCGGCGTAGTGCAGGATTTTCTCGACCGCACGACGGATGCGCGCGATGTGACGGCGGACCGGTTGCGGACCTTGCCTGCGGACGTGACGGCAGGAATGCAGTTCGAGGGTCCGGGACAGGCCATCCTTACCGGGACAGCCGGCATGGATGGCTTTTATTATGGGTGCCTGGAGAAGCAGGAAGGATGAGGGTTCGTTGCGAGCGGTCGGCCCACAAGTTGCGCGGCGGGGGGAGACGAATGCGCTCGTGCGCAGCGTGCTGTGGCTCCTCGTCTGCGGATTGTGGTCCGTTCTCGCGCTGGCCCAGCAGCAGCGCTTCGAGATCCGCTCCGCTTACGTCGAACGCACCGAAGGTGTCTACCAGCTCAATGCCACGCTGGTCTTCGAGTTGCCCGACGGCGCGCGCGAGGCGATCCGCGAAGGTTCGCCGCTCACGCTCGATCTCGACATCGTCCTGCATCGTTCGCGCCGTTTCTGGCTCGATGAGAATGTCGCCTCGCTCGGACAGCACTACGAAGTCAGCTTTCATGCGCTGAGCGAGCGTTACCTGGCCCGCAATCTCAACAGCGGCGAACAATCCTCGTTTCCGACGCTCGATGCCGCGCTCGATTCGCTGCGCGTCATTTCGAACCTGCCGATCCTCGATCAGTCGCTGGTCGTGCCGGACGCGCGCCATGAAATCAGCCTGCGCGCCCATCTCGACGTGCGCACCATGCCCGATGCGTTGCGGTTCATCGTGTTCTGGGGCAAGGACTGGCGCCAGAGCACCGAGTGGTACACATGGTCGCCGCAGATCTGAAGCGCATCGTCGTCGCAGTACTCGTGCTGATCGGCTCGGGACTGTGGCTGGCGGCGTTGCTGATGATGGCGCAGACGGTGCAGCAGTCCGCAAACTTCAGCGACCTGCATCCCATCATCCTCGGCGTGAACGTCGCCGGCCTGGTGGTGCTGCTGGTGCTCATCGCCGGACGACTCACGCAACTCATGCGCGACTGGCGCAAACGCGTCGTCGGCTCGCGCCTCGAAGCGCGCATGGTGTGGATGTCGGCGACGCTGGCGATGGTGCCGCTGCTGCTGGTGTTCTACTTCTCCGTCGTGTTCCTGAATCGCGGCATCGACAGCTGGTTCCATGTCGAAATCCGCGCCGGGCTCGAAGACGCGCTGACCCTGTCACGTGCCGCGCTCGATCTGCGCATGCGCGAGGATCTCGATCGCACACGGGCGATCGCCGAAGAAGTGTCGCATCACGCTGCCGATCCCGTGCGCGTGCTCGACGAACTGCGCCGCTCGAACGACGCGCTCGACGTCACCCTGCTCGGCAGCAACAACCGCATCGTCGCGGTGAGTTCCGATCGCATCGCGGAGATTCCCGCGGCGCCGAGCGACGAACTGGTGATGCAGGTGCGGCAGGGCCGCCAGTACGTGACGCTGGATCCGCTCGCCGGCGGCGGCTATGTCGTGCGCACTGCGGCGCAGGTGCCGCGAACCCAGCCCGGCGAAGAAGTCCGCATGATCCTTGCGACCTATGCGATCGAACGCCGGCTCGGCGAACTGGCCGACACCGTGGAGTTGGCCTATCAGCGCTATGGCGAGAAGGCGCGCCTGCGCGAACCGCTGAAGAGCAGCTTCACCCTGACGCTCACCCTGGTGCTGCTCCTGTCGCTGTTCGCGTCGCTCTACGGCGCCTTCTGGTCGGCGCGTCGCCTGGTCCGGCCGATCCAGGATCTCGTGGCCGGCACGCGCGCGGTGGCGAAGGGCGATCTGGACATGCGACTGCCGCTCACCTCGCACGACGAGATGGGCATCCTGGTGCATTCGTTCAACGACATGACCAAGCGTCTCGCGCGCAGCCGTGAAGAGGCGCGTCGCAGCCAGCAGGCGGTGGAGGCGGAACGAACGAATCTCGCCGTGATCCTGGCGCGCCTGTCGACGGGTGTCATTTCGGTGGAACCGGACCGGACCATCCGCACCGTGAACCAGGCGGCCGCGGCTATCCTCAATGCCGATGTCGAAAGCTGTGTCGGCAAGCCGCTGGCGACCGCCGCCGCCAATGCAGCCAGCGGCCTGTTTTTGCAGTTCGAGCAGGCCTGCAGCGCCCATCTCGATTCGGGCGAAACCGAATGGCGCGAACAGCTCGTGCTGCACGGAGAGACGAGTCGACGCGTCCTCATGTGCGCCTGCACGACGTTGTCCGGCGAAGACCAGAGTCCCGGCGGCTACGTCATCGTGTTCGATGACATCACTGCGCTGCTGCAGGCCCAGCGCGACGCCGCCTGGGGCGAGGTGGCGCGCCGGCTGGCCCATGAAATCAAGAATCCGCTGACTCCCATCCAGCTCTCGGCCGAGCGATTGCGGCACAAGTTGCTCGGCTCGATGGATGAGGCCCAGGCCCAGGTGCTGGATCGCGCCACGCATACGATCGTGCAGCAGGTCGAGGCCATGAAGGAAATGGTCAATGCCTTCAGCGAATATGCGCGTGCCCCGGAAATGGATGTGTCACGATTCGATCTGAATCAGCTCATTACGGAAGTGGCCGAGCTGTACCGGGCGCAGGGGCCGTGGCATCAGCCGCAACTGCGCCTGGCGAGCGGGCCGCTGGAAATCGAAGCCGACCGGGGACGGCTGCGACAGATCATTCACAACCTGCTGGCCAATGCCATCGAGGCCCTGGAAGGCGCGGCCGATCCGGCGCTGCGCATCGAGACGCATCGGATCGAGAAACCGGGTGACAATGGCGCGAGTGCCGCAGAAATCATCGTCGAGGACAATGGGCCGGGGTTCAGGCCGGACGTGATCGGCCAGGTCTTCGACCCCTACGTCACAACAAAACCCAAGGGCACCGGGCTGGGGCTTGCAATCGTGAAGAAAATCGTCGAAGAACATGGTGGAAAGATCGAAGCGGACAACGTCCGTACCGGCGGAGCGCGGGTGCGGATCGAACTGCCGCTGAGCGCGACTTCCCGGACCAGCGGTCCGATTCGCGAAAGACGTGCGGGGCCGAGGAGGGAACGTGCATGAGTGCTGCGCGCATTCTGGTCGTGGATGACGAGTCCGAGATTCGCGGACTATTGAAAGAGATTCTCGCGGACGAAGGCTATGACGTGGATGTCGCCGCCGACGCCGCCGAGGCGCGCATGCGTCGCGCACAGCACGATCCGGATCTGGTCCTGCTCGACATCTGGATGCCCGACACCGACGGCATCACGCTGCTGCGCGAATGGGCGCAGACCAATGGCACCCAGTGTCCCGTGGTGATGATGTCCGGCCATGGCACCGTCGAGACCGCGGTCGAGGCCACGCGTCTCGGCGCCTTCGATTTCGTCGAGAAGCCGCTGTCGCTCGCGAAGCTGCTGCGCACCGTCGAACGCGCGCTCGACTCAGGTCGCAATCGGCGCCAGTCGGGACGCACGCTGGTGCCCGCACTGATCGCGCCTGTCGGTAAAAGCCGTGCAATGCACGCGCTGCGCGAACAGGTGCAGCAGGTGGCGCCGCACGACACGCCCGTGCTGATCGCGGGCGAACCGGGCACGGGTCGCGAAGCTTTCGCCCGCTACATTCATTCGATCAGCCCGCGCTCGGCCGGTCCGTTCGTGCAACTCGTCGCCACGGGCATGACGGACGACGGCGCAGCAGCGGCGCTGCACGGCACCGAGGATCGCGACGGCGTGCACGCGGGCCTGCTGGAACAGGCGGCCGGCGGTGTGCTGTTCGTCAACGGGCTGGAAGATCTGCCGCCGAAGGCCCAGGGCCTGCTCGTCGCCGCGCTCGAAACCCAGACCATCACGCGTGTCGGTGGCGGCGCGTCCGTGAAACTCAATCTGCGCGTCATCAGCTCCGCTACGCCGCGGATGCTGAGCAGCGAGCCCGGCTCGGCGATCCGGCCCGAACTGCTCTCGCGGCTCAATGTGATCACGCTGACCGTGCCGCCGCTGCGCGACTACGCGCAGGACGTGCCGGATCTGCTGCGTTACTACGTCGATCGACTGGTCGACGAGGAGCGGCTGCCGTTCCGCCGCTTCGGCGTCGCGGCACAGAATCGCCTGCGAAATTATCCCTGGCCGGGCAATGTCCGCGAACTGAAGAATCTCGCGCAGCGTCTGTTGATCCTGGGTGGCGAAGAAGAGATTCGCCTCGAGGAAATCGAACGCGAGCTGGCATCCCAGTCGCCGACGACGGAACCGCTGGTAAAGCAGGACCTGCTGGCGCTACCGCTGCGCGAAGCGCGCGAACATTTCGAACGCGCCTACCTGCAGCAGCAGCTCATCCTGTGCAACGGCAAGGTCGGCCAGCTCGCCAAGCGCGTCGGCATGGAACGCACGCATCTGTATCGCAAGCTGCGGTCGCTGGGCGTGGATTTCCGGCAGTTGGCGGAAGA
>CAYWHG010000126.1:0-14141 GCA_964457865.1 uncultured Steroidobacter sp. | reverse complement strand
GGTAGTGAGAAAGAAGAGCGGCACGGGGTTCTTCCCTGACTATCCCCTACCCCCTGATCACTACCCCCTTCCTTCCTCACTCCACGACCAGCTTGTACCCCGCCCCCGGCGCGGTCTGCAGCATGTCGGGATTCGTCGGATTGATCTCGATCTTCTGGCGCAGGCGGTGGACGAGCTGCTTGAGGAGCTGGCGGTCGCCGGAGCCCTTGTGGCCCCACACCTGCATCAGCAGGCGATCGGAGCTGACGGTGTGACCGGCGTTGGCGATCAGCATCTGCAGCAGGCGCAGTTCGAGCTTGGTCAGGCGCACGGGGGAGTTGCCGCCGACCTGCACGGTGTGTTCCTCGACATCGAGTTTCACGCGACCGGCGGCGAGCGGCGCGGAGTTTTCCATGCCGGCACGACGCAGCAGCGCCTTGACCCGGGCGAGCAGCGTGCGCGGGCTGAACGGCTTGGTCAGGTAATCGTCCGCGCCGAGTTCCAGCGCCTTCACCAGGTCCTCTTCCTCGCCGCGCGCCGTCAGCATCATCACCGGCACGCGCGACTTGGTGCGCACGGCTTCGCAAACCTGGAAGCCGCTGGCGCCCGGCATGTTGATGTCGAGGATCACGAGGTCCGGTGCTTCGGCCTCGAAGGCCTTGATGGCCGTGGGCCCGTCGCCGGCCTTGACCACGAGATAGCCGGCCTGCGACAGCGTGAACGCGATCAGCGCCAGCAGGTCCTTGTCGTCGTCGGCGGAGAGGATTTTCATCTTGGAATGTGATGAGGTGAGGAGGTGAGGAGGTGATACAGCCCGAAAGACCCGTCTCGCCAGTCAATCACACCTTCGAACCCGACTGTATTCTCTTGCGTCATCACTTCATCACCTCCTCACCTTCATCACCCTCATTCCGCTTTCGCCTGCGGCAGCTCCACCACGAAGCGCGTCCGGCCATCCTTGCGTTCCGCATGAATGGAGCCTTCGTGGCGATTGATGATGGACTTGACGATCCATAACCCGAGCCCGAGGCCGCCGGGTTCGGGCTCCTGCTCCGGACCGCGATGGAAACGCTCGAAGATCGAACCGGATTCGATGTCGGGGACGCCTGGACCTTCATCCTCCACCCAGACGGTGACGGTGCGGCCCGACGCCGAGGCACCGACGCGCACGACGCTGTCTTCCGGCGCGAACTTGCTGGCGTTCGCCAGCAGGTTGACGAAGACCTGGGTGAGCCGCGGCCCATCGCCATCGATGCGCGGCAGATCCTCGGGGGCGTCGAGCTCCAGGGTCTGGCGGCGTTGCTTCAGCAATGCACCGATCAGCGCATCCGCATCCTCGACCAGTTCTTCGACGGAAATGCTCTGGTGGCGGATGCCGAGCTGGCCGGACTCGATGCGCACGCTCTCCAGCAGGTTGTCGATCAGGCGCGTCAGCCGCAGCGCGCCACGTTCCAGCGACAGCACCAGTTCCTTCTGGTCGGCCGGCGGCATCGTGTCCATGCCTTCGCGCAGCAGTTCGATCGAGGCCAGCTGCGCGGCGAGCGGCGTACGGAATTCGTGAGAGATGTTGGCGAGCACCGAATCGCGCGCGCGGCGCACGCCTTCGAGTTCGGTTTCATCGCGGATCACCTGCACCTGCAGATCGTCGACCGGCGAGGCGCTGGTGATGATGGCCGTGCGCGGCGCGCCTTCGCGCAGGTTGAGCCGCTCGGTCGCCTGCGAGCTGCCGTCGCTGCGCGCGCGCAGGATCGGGCAATTGTTCTCGCACGGCCGTACGCCGTTCTCGGCGCAGGGCTTCAGCACGTCGCCGCAGAAGCGGCCGATGGCGTCATGCGCCTGCACGCCCAGCAGTCGCGCGGCCTGCGGATTGAGATAGCGGATGACGCGCGACTTGTCGACGGCGTACACGCCTTCGACGATGCCGCCGAGCACGGCCTGTGCCTCGGCTTCGCTGCGTCGCAACGCGCCCGTGAGATCCACGAGATTGTTGCGCATGTCTTCCATCGTGCGTCCGAGCTGGCCGACTTCCTTGGTGCCGCCGACGGGAATCGAGGTGGAGAAATCGCCGTGACCCAGGCGCTCGGCGGCCTCGGTCAGCGTACTCACCGGTCCGGTGACCTGCTGCCCGAGAATCACGCCGGCGAGCACGGCCACCGCCGCGAGAATGACCGCCGTGATCAGCAGCCGTCGCACCAGACCGCCGACGGATTCGTCGATGTCGCTCGCCGGCAGGCGCGCTTCGAGCAATGCAATCGCCTCGCCCGTCGAAGCGAACACCGGGAAGCTCGCCGCATACAGATCGTTGCTCTCGATGCGCGCGACGGCGGAGCGGCCGTCCGACAGGCCCGCGGAATGCAGCCGCGTGAAATCGTCGACCTGCTTGTTCTCGACGAAGCTGCGATAGCCGATCAGGCGGATCGGCATGCCGACGCGATCCGCCAGGACGCGGCCGAGCTTGTCGTCGAACAGTCGCGCCACGTAGAGACGCCGTTCCGTCGCCCCGCCGATCTGCGCCGACGCACCGAGCACGGGATACGGCGCATTGTTGGCGGCGACGAGGAAACGCTCGCCCTGCTCGGCGCCGGTCTCGGCGATCTCCGCCCAGGGCAGCGCGACGCCGGCCTGCGCGACCAGCGTCCTGCCTTCGAAGACCGCGCACGAGGCGACGGTGTCGCTGTTGCAGGAACGGCGCAGGTACGGACCGACGGCCGCGGCCTGGCGATCGGCCAGCAGGCGTTGCAGGGTCGCGCGCTCGGCCACCGTCTTCGCCTGGATCAGCGCATCCTCGCCGTAGCGGCGCAGATCCTCGCGCGCCATCGCGCCGGCGAGCTGCACGCGCGACTTGCCCTGCTGGTCCGCGAGATCGCGCAGCGAGCCGATCGCCGAAATGGAAATGCCGCCCACGACCAGCACCACGATCGCGACATTGATGGCCGCGATCCAGAACCCCAGACTCGCACGCGAGGTGTCGATCTGGAGCTGATCAATGAATTCCTGAAGACGGGACAGCATGAGAAGTGTTGGTGGCGGCTCGTTACTGCTGAGGCTATCGCTTGCTGTAGCCGGTGCGCCATTCGACCAGCGACTTGATGATGAGCGTGACCACCGCCAGCAGGGTCAGCAGCGAGGCCACGGCAAAGGCGCCGACGAAGTTGTACTCGTTATATAGGATTTCGACGTGCAGCGGCATGGTCGTGGTGAGTCCGCGGATATGGCCCGAGACCACCGACACCGCGCCGAACTCGCCCATCGCGCGCGCATTGCACAGGATGACGCCGTACACCAGACCCCAGCGGATCTTCGGCAGCGTGACATGGAAGAACGTCATCAGCCCGCCCGCGCCGAGCGTGATCGCGGCTTCCTCCTCGTCGTTGCCGAGCTGCTGCATCAGCGGAATCAGCTCGCGCGCCACGTATGGGAAGGTGACGAACATGGTCGCCAGCACGATGCCCGGCAGCGCGAAAATGATGCTGATGTCGTTTTCCTGCAGCCACAGGCCGAACCAGCCCTGCATGCCGAACAGCAGCACATAGATCAGGCCCGAGATCACGGGCGATACCGCGATCGGCAGATCGATGAGCGTGATCAGGATGCTCTTGCCCTTGAACTCGAACTTGGCGATGGACCAGGCCGCGGCGATACCGAACACGGTATTGACCGGCACGACGATCGCGGCGGTGATGAGCGTGAGCCGGATCGCGGCCAGCGTGTCCGGATCCGCGAAGCTCTCGACATACATTTCGAAGCCCTTGCTCAGCGCGGTCGCAAACACCGTGATGAGCGGCGCGAACAGCAGCGCTGCCAGGAACAGCAGCGAGAGCGCGATGAACATGCCCTTGATGAGGGTGCTGACGAAGGTGTCGCGCCCCGGGCGGCTCGCCAGTTCCGCCAGCAATGCCTTGGAAGGTCCGTGTGCCATCAGCGTCCCGCCGCCACGTGCCGGCGACGCCCCCAGGTCTGCAGCAGGTTGATCGACAGCAGCATCACGAACGAGATCACCAGCATCAGAAAGCCGATGGCCGCGGCGCCGACGTAGTCGAACTGTTCCAGCTTGATCACGATCAGCAGCGGCGCGATCTCGGTCTTCATCGGCAGATTGCCGGCAATGAAGATCACCGAGCCGTACTCGCCCACGCCGCGGGCGAAGGCCATCGTGAATCCGGTCGCCAGCGCCGGGAGCACGGTGGGCAGGATGATGCGGCGGAAGATGGTGAAGCGTCCCGCACCGAGCGTTTCGGCCGCGTCCTCCAGATCGCGCTGCACTTCGAGCAGCGCCGGCTGCACCGAGCGCACGACGAACGGCAGGCCGATCAGCGTCAATGCCACCACCACGCCGATCCAGGTGTAGGCGACCTTGATGCCGAACGGCACGAGATACTGGCCGATCCAGCCGTTCTCGGCGAACACGGCGGTGAGCGCGATGCCGGACACCGCCGTCGGCAGGGCGAAGGGCATGTCGATCAATGCGTCGATGAACTTGCGTCCGGGAAAGTCATAGCGCACCAGCGTCCAGGCAATGATGAAACCGAACACGGCATTCAGCATCGCCGCGAGGAACGAGGCGCCGAAGCTCAGACGGAAGGAGGCGAGCACGCGCGGATCGAACAGCACGTTGAGGAAGTCCCGCCAGCCCATGGTGCCGGCCTTGAGCACCAGTGCGGCGAGCGGAATCAGCACCAGCGCGCAGAGAAAGAATACGGAGAAGCCCAGCGTCAGTCCGAAGCCGGGGAGGATGGAGGGTTGGCGGAGTGAGGACATGGGGGCTACGGGCTACTGGCGGCTGGCGGCTGGCCAGAAGGAGAGGCGCGAAGAATCGACGCCAGTGCAAACACGCGAGCCCTCTGGCCAGCCGCCAGTTGCCAGTCGCCAGCAGCCTTCCTCACTTGCCGCCCACCTTGTAGATCTGATCAAACACGGCGCCGTCCGCAAAGTGCTTCGCATGCGCTTCATTCCAGCCGCCGAACACCTGATCGATCGTGAAGGTCGCAACCTCGGGGAACTGCGTGCGATTTCGCTCCAGCACCTGCGCATTGCGCGGACGGAAGTAGTGCTTTGCGACGATGTCCTGGCCCGCGTCCGAGTACAGATGCCGCAGATACGCCTCGGCCACCTGCCGCGTGCCGCGGCGATCCACCACCGTGTCGACGACCGCCACCGGCGGTTCCGCGAGGATGGTGACCGAGGGCATGACGATCTCGACTTTCTCCGGGCCGAGTTCGCGCAGCGCCAGCAGCGCCTCGTTCTCCCACGCGATCAGCACATCGCCGATCTCGCGCTGCACGAACGTGTTGGTGGCGCCGCGCGCGCCGCTGTCGAGCACCGGCGCATGCCGGAAAATATCGGCCACGAATTTCTGCGCGGCCGCCTGCGCCTGCTCCACCTGCGCTTCCGCGGCCGGATCGTCGAGCTTCGACCAGTCGCCGCCGAGCTGTCGGTGCAATTCATAGCCCCAGGCAGCGAGATAATTCCAGCGTGCGCCGCCTGAGGTCTTGGGATTCGGTGTCACGACGCTCACGCCGTCGCGTACCAGATCGGACCAGTCGCGGATCTGCCTGGGATTGCCCTTGCGCACCAGCAGGACGATGGTCGAGGTGTAGGGTGCGCTGTTGTCGGCGAAGCGCGTCTGCCAGTTGGTGCCGAGACGCTTGCCTTTCACCTGGATGGAATTGATGTCGTAGGCCAGCGCCAGCGTCACGACATCGGCATCGAGTCCGTCGATGACGGCGCGCGCCTGGCTGCCCGAGCCGGCATGCGACTGCTTCACCGTGACACGCTGTCCGGTGCGCTGTTCCCAGTCGCGCGCGAAGTCTTCGTTGAAGTCGCGATACAGCTCGCGCGTCGGGTCGTAGCTGACATTGAGCAGCGTGACCTTGTTGGCGTCCGGCTCGCCGGAGCCGCAACCGGCGAGCAGCACGACGCACAGCGACGCCACAAACACATATCTGAAAACATTCATGGATGCACCGGGCTCGCAGGGCGGTGGACGATCATCATCGGATAGCTGGGCGGTGCGGCAAACAACGCGGCAAATCGCGCACGCAGATCCGCGAGATCGGAGATGCCGAGGATCAGCATCTGCTCGGACGACTCGGTGAGCTGTCGATGCAGTTCATCCGCAGCGGCGCCGAAGCGCAGTTCGGTACGCATCTCCAGCCCGTGCACCGCCTGCGCTTCCGAACGCGCATCGAGCAGGGTGCGCATGCCGGCAGGGCGCTGCGCTTCGCCCGCGCTCTCGGGCAGGATGCCGACATACACCGCTTCGGCCGGCACGTGACGCAGCAGACTCGCGGCCACCGCGAGGGTCGCGCGACGCGCGGCATCGTCGGCCCAGTGAATCAGCACACGCTGCGGCGGCACGAGTTGGTCGGGCAGCACCAGCACTTCGGCGGCGCCGTTGTGCAACAGCCATTCGATCTGCGCGACGACATCGCGACCGCGCGGCGCGATCACGGCGACACCCGAAATCGGCGTCGCAGGCTTGCCGCTGACCGGATCTGCCAGCGCCGGTTCGACGCGCGCGACGATGCGCGTCTTCATGCGGTTTGCCAGTTCCGCGAGCAGCGGATTCTTCATCAGCGCGTCCGCCGCGGACTGGTCGGCGGCCACCGCGGTGTAGCTCGACAGCGGCGTCGGCAGCACATGGATGCGACGCATGCCCATCGCCACCGACTGACCGACGGCCAGCGGAAACACGCGCTGTTCATGCTGCGTGCGCGTGACATCGAGCACTGCTGCGCCAGCGCCGTCGCCGGCAGGGCGGGCGATGTGCGCATCCGCGGCGCCGTCGGTGAGCCGCACGCGCAGGCGCTCGAAGGCGCCGGTAAACACGATCTCGTCGATGACGCCGTGACCGAGATAGCCGATGCGCAGGTTGTCGCGGGTCGGCGCGAGTTCCACTTCTTCCGGACGCAGCACGGCGACGACTTCGTGCTCGCGGCCGCCGTCGATCCTCTCCAGCGCCCGCGCATTCACCGGCGTCGCGCCGAAGCGGATGCCCTGCGCGGTCTGACGTGCCAGCAGCAGGTTGGCGGCACCGAGAAAGGTCGCGACGAAGCGCGTGGCGGGACGCGCATACAGTTCGTCGGGCCGGCCGCATTCGAGCAGCCGGCCGAGATTCATGACGCCGATGCGATCGGCCATCGCGAAGGCTTCTTCCTGATCGTGCGTCACCAGCACGGTGGTGATGTTCAGCTCGCGCTGCACCTGGCGGATGGTGCGACGCAGTTCTTCGCGGATCTTGGCATCGAGCGCACCGAACGGTTCGTCCAGCAACAGCACCTGCGGCTTGTGCGCCAGCGCGCGCGCCACGGCGACACGCTGCTGCTGACCACCCGAGAGCTGGCTGGGCAGCCGATCGTCCATGCCTTCCAGGGCCACCAGCCGCAGCAGTTCCCTGCGACGCTCGCGGCGCTCGGCGGCCTTCATGTGCCGCACCCGCAGCGCGAATTCGATGTTGTCGCCCACGGACATGTGGCGGAACAGCGCGTAGTTCTGGAACACCAGTCCGACGCCGCGCTGACGGGCGGAGACGTGCGTGACATCCCGGCCGTGCAGGGCGATGCGGCCGTGGTCCACGCCTGTCAGACCGGCGATGGCGCGCAGCAGCGTGCTCTTGCCGCTGCCGCTCGGGCCCAGCAGGACGAAAAACTCGCCTTCGCCGACATCGACGGAGACGTCGTTGACGACCGGGGAGCCCTGATACCGTTTGGTAACTTGGTCGAGGGTGATGGACATAGGGTGCGCGAGCTTACCGGCGGGTGGGTAGCAGGGTCAGTCTCTGGGAGGTGACAAAGTGGTTACAGGGGACGGGTTGACGGTTGACCGTTGACCGTTGACAGTCAGAAGAATTGCCGGCGCTGCTCCGTCCTGAGTCCTGCCGTCAACGGTCAACCACCAACCGTCAACCATGCCGCTGCCCGCCTACGAAAAACTCGGCTCCTTCTACCTCGGCCGCGAGGTCGACCCCGCGACCGGCGCGGACCGGCCCGATCTCCTCTTATATGACTCGCGCGACCTGACCACCCACGCGGTCTGCGTCGGCATGACCGGCAGCGGCAAGACCGGCCTGTGCCTGTCGCTGCTGGAAGAGGCCGCGATCGACGGCATTCCGACCATCGCCATCGATCCGAAGGGCGACATCGGCAACCTGATGCTGACCTTCCCGCAGTTGCGGCCGGAGGACTTCGCGCCCTGGGTCGATCCGGGCGAAGCCGCCCGCAAGGGACTGTCGACGCAGGCCTTTGCCGCCTCGACCGCCGACACCTGGCGCAAGGGGCTCGCCGACTGGGGCCAGGACGGCGAGCGCATCCAGCGATTTCGCGATGCCGCGGAGGTCGCCATCTACACGCCGGGCAGCACTGCGGGCCGGCCGTTGTCGGTGCTGCGTTCGTTCAGCGCGCCGGGCGAGGAACTGCGTGCCGATGCGAGCGCGCTGCGCGAACGTATCGGCTCGACCGTCGCCGGCCTGCTGAGCCTGATCGGCGTCGAAGCCGATCCACTGCAGAGCCGCGAACACATCCTGCTGTCCACGCTGCTCGACCAGGCATGGAGCGCGGGTCGCGATCTCGATCTCACGGCGCTGATCCAGGCCATCCAGAAACCCGGCTTCGACAAGGTCGGCGTGTTGGATCTGGAGACGTTCTATCCCGCGAAGGAACGCCTGCAGCTCGCGATGTCGCTCAACAACCTGATCGCCTCGCCGTCGTTCGCGGCGTGGATGCAGGGCGAACCGCTCGACGTGCAGCGGCTGCTGTTCACCGACACCGGCAAGCCGCGCATCGCGGTGATTTCCATCGCACACCTGGGCGATGCCGAGCGCATGTTCGTGGTGACGCTGCTGCTGGGCGAGATCGTCGCGTGGATGCGCCGGCAGTCCGGCACGTCGAGCCTGCGCGCGCTGGTCTACATGGACGAGATCTTCGGCTACTTTCCGCCGACCGCGATGCCGCCGTCGAAGCAGCCGCTGCTGACATTGATGAAACAGGCGCGTGCCTTCGGTCTCGGCGTCGTGCTGGCAACGCAGAATCCCGTCGATCTGGACTACAAGGGACTCTCCAACGCCGGCACCTGGCTCATCGGCCGACTGCAGACCGAACGCGACAAGGCGCGCGTCATCGACGGCCTCTTGAGCGCCGGCGATGGATTGAGCAAGAGCGAACTCGAAGCACTGCTCGCCAATCTCACCAGCCGCGTCTTTCTCATGCGCAATGCGCACGACGATGCGCCGGTGCTGTTCCGCACGCGCTGGGCGTTGTCGTATCTGCGCGGACCGCTGACGCTGCCGGAGATTGCAAAGCTGTCGCCTGCTGCCTCTTCTCCCCCTCCCCCGCATTCGCGGGGGAGGGTTGGGGAGGGGGCAACTCCGCAAGCCACCATCAAACCCGTCATCCCCGCCGGCATCGACGAGTTCTATCTCACCCGCGCCACCGGCGCCCGCTACGTCCCGCACGTGCTCGGCCAGGTGCGCCTGCATTTCGTGAATGCGCCGGCCGGCATCGACGTCTGGGAAACGCGCTCGTATCTCGTGCCCGTCGAAGACGACACTGGCCCGCAGTGGTCGCAGGCCGAGACCGGCGGCGATCTGAAGGATCAGTTGCAGAAGTCGGCGCCCGCGAACGTGAGCTATGCCGACGCACCCGCCGCCCTGCTGCGCGCCGACAGCTACAAGTCCTGGCGCAGGCAGCTCGAAGCGTATGCCTACGAATCGGCGGGACTCGATGTCTTCCGCAGCACTGCGCTGAAAGCGACCTCGGTCGCAGGCATGTCGGAAGCCGACTTCCGTGCGCGCATCGCGCTCGGCCTGCGCGAGAAGCGCGATGCCGCCGTCGAGGCCCTGCGCAAGAAGTACGCACCGCGACTGGCGACGCTGCAGGATCAGATCCGCCGCGCCGACGATCGCGTGGCGCGCGAAAGTTCACAGCTGTCGCAGCAGAAAGTGTCCACGGCCATCAGCATCGGCACATCGATTCTCGGCGCGTTTCTGGGACGCAAGAAAATCAGCGTCGGCAATGTGGGTCGTGTCGGCACCGCGGCACGCAGTGCGGGCCGC
This sequence comes from uncultured Steroidobacter sp., assembly GCA_964457865.1. Lineage (GTDB taxonomy): Bacteria > Pseudomonadota > Gammaproteobacteria > Steroidobacterales > Steroidobacteraceae > Steroidobacter. The sequence continues at coordinate 4,114 of CAYWHG010000126.1, read as the reverse complement.
ATAGGCCGCGAGAGCGATGACGTGACGCGCGCGCAGGAAAGTCTCGAAGTATTGCAGCAACGCCATGCGGATCTGGAGAACGAGTTCGAACAGGAAACCAGCCGGCTGCAGGGAGAATTCGAACCGTCCGCGGCGATCATCGATCGCGTGCAGATCAAGCCGCGCAAATCGGATATCGATGTGACGGTGCTGGCGCTGGTGTGGGTGGGATAAAGGACGCGCCTTCTCGTCATCACCCGCGTCATCCCCGCGCAGGCGGGGATCCATCCGGGATCAACGGCATGGACCCCCGCCTGCGCGGGGGTGACGTACTTTCTTTCCGGGGGTGACGTACTTTCTTTCTTCGTGACTTGAACTACTGATCCGTCGCCACCCGCTGCCCAGGTTCTTCCGTGAAGATCAGCTCGACCCGACGGTTCTGCTGACGACCCGCGGCATTGTCATTGCTGGCCACCGGCGTGCTTTCGCCCTTGCCCAGCGAATTCATCTGACTGCCGGAGACGCCGCGCTGCATCAGCGCCGACTGCACCGAGAGAGCCCGGTTCTCCGAGAGCTGCTGATTGAGTTCATCCGAGCCGACGCTGTCGGTGTGACCTTCGATCATCACGCGACGATTCGGATCTTCCTTCAGCGCCTGTGCCAGACGATCGAGCGTGGCGTACGCACCGGGTTTCAGCGTGGCCCTGCCCGTATCGAACAGCACGTCGCCGAGCGTCAGCACCAGACCGCGATCGGTTTTCTGTGCCTTGAGATCCTTCAGCTCCTGCTCCAGGCTCTGCGCCTTCTGACGTGCTACATCCGCTTCACGGTCGCGGGCCTGCGCCAGCACCGACTGACGTTCCGCCTCGCCCTTCTGCATCTCCTCCTTGGCTTGCGCTTCGAGAATCCTCTCGTTCGCAATCTGCGCATTGGTCGCCGCGAGAGTCGCCTGATAGCGGATGTCTTCGATCTTGCCGCCCTTGTCCATCAGGCTGTTCGCCGCATCCAGCGCCTTGCGTGCATTGGAAACATTCTCCGCTGCCACGCCCGCGCGCGGCGACGACTCCACCTGCGGCACGATGGCACGTGCGGTTTCGAGTTCGGCAATGGGTTGATCGGGTGTCGAGCTGCAGGCAGCCATCGCTGCTGTCACCGCCGCTCCCAGAATGAGATTGCGTATGCGTTTCATGGGTCGGTCCTCGTATGTATGCCGTTACGGCTGCGCGGTCGCGGGGCGGTTGGTTTCCTGACGCAGCGTCTGGATACTGGCCATCAGCTCGTCGGCGGCCTTGCGTGCGCTCGCGTTCTGGGACTTGGCCACGGCGAGCTGCGCGCTCAGCTCGGCCTGATTCGCGTAGCGCTCGGCCAAGATTTCGTCATTGTCCTTGACGGCCTTCTGCGCCTGCGCGAAGTAATTCTTCGCCTGCTGCAGCTCGATGGCGCCGGCCTCGGAGTTGCCCAGCGTCGTCTGCGCCTGATTGACAGCGGTCTCGCTGCGTGCGACTTGCTGCCTGGTCATCTCGTTCACGCCGCCGCAGGCGGACAGCAGCAGCGTCGATGACACGCCTAACAGCAGCGTCAGTAATCTGAATGAAATGCTCATGCTGATCTCCACATCGTGTGTTGCCGCACATACCAGCTGCGGAAATGAGTTTGTTGATTGACTCCTGCTGGCAACAACGCCCGCTGCGCAAAGGCAGTTCCGCCGCAGAGACAGGGCTTCTGGCATTCTGAGTGAGCAATACTTTTCGCAATCACTCTTCGTCGGTAGAGTGACGACACACATTTCCGGAATCGATCAATGACCGCACTCCTTCGCTTTCTTCGCCGGACTCCGCTTTTCGGCCTCCTCTCGATTGCGTTGTTGCTGGGCGCCTGCAGCAGCAAGGTCGATGAACCGGCAACGGGCCGGTATCGCGCCACGCTGGCACTGCCCGGTGGCGCGGCGCCGTTCGGACTGGAAGTCGCGCGCGAGGAGGGACGCGTGGTGCTGTATCTGGAGAACGGCAGCGAACGCACCCGCGTGCCGAACGTGACGCTCAAGGACGGCGAGCTCTCGGCTGTGTTTCCCGGCTACGAGAATTCGCTGCGGGCGAGCATGCACCGCGATCGTCTCGAAGGCAGCGTCACGCTGATCAAGGCGGGCGGCGTCGAACAGGTGATTCCATTCGAAGCCGCACTGAACCAGGCCTGGCGTTTCTACGCCGAACCTTCGACCGACAACGCCGATGTCTCGGGGCGCTGGGAAGTCACGTTCACCAGCGACGACGGCACGATCTCAAAGGGCGTCGCCCTCTTCGAGCAGACCCATGATCGCGTCACCGGCACCGTCATGACGCCGACCGGCGATCATCGATTCCTGGACGGCCAGATCCACGGCAATGATCTGCAGCTGTCGACGTTCGCCGGCGGACTCGCCTACCTCTACAAGCTGCACATCGACAACGGCGCCCTGGTCGGCGAGTACTGGCAGGGGCTGAAGAGTCACGAGAAGGTCGCGGCACAACGCAACGAGAGCGCCGCACTCGAACACATCGCCACGACGCTGAAATCGGATCGCTTCGATTTCACGTTCAACGATGTCGACGGCAAGCCGCTCTCGCTGAGCGACGAACGCTTCCGCGGCAAGGTGGTGCTGGTGACACTCGGCGGCACGTGGTGCCCGAACTGCCACGACGAAGCAGCCTTCCTCGTGCCCTTCTACAAGGAACACCGGGAACGCGGCTTCGAGATCATCGCGCTCATGTTCGAACGTCATGGCGAGTTCGCGAAGGCAGCCGCGGCCGTGCGCGGCTACCAGCGCGACCTGCACATCGACTATCCGACACTGATTGCCGGCGTCGCCGACGATGAGGATCCCGAACGCAAGCTACCGACGCTGAGCGGCGTCTACGGCTATCCCACGAGCATCCTCATCGATCGCCAGGGAAAGATCCGCAACGTCCACACCGGCTTCAATGGCCCAGCGACCGGCGAGCACTACGAGGAATACGTGCGGGAGTTCACGCAGCAGGTGAACGAGTTGCTGCGTGAAAGCACGCAAGTGTCGGACTGATGCCCAAACCCAAAAGAACGGCGGAAGAAGCCTTTCCTGGCTACTGGCTCTCCTCAGGAAAAGACCTGCCGACCGCATCCGTCGGCAGCGGCGCAATGCCGTCTTCTTTGAGCTGCGGTACCGACTCCGAGGTCATCGCCGGATCTGTATCCATCGGTGCTGCGCCAGAAGACTGCGACACCGCACTGGAGCGGGGATCAGAGAATCTGAAGTACACAAGAAGGCCAATCGCGATAGCGATGGCGGCGACGATGACGATTCTGGCTCTAAGCATGGCAGTGCCTTCGGCATTCTTTGAGGAGGTTCATGTGGGCACGCATTTTCCCGTAGCCGACACCGGTGCACCGATTGGCCATCTTTCTGCGTTTCTTACCTTCGACGCGTATCAGGGATCGCTCCCCACTACTTTCCAGTGCGACTCGCTGCCACCTTGGCTAGCAACGCGAACACCAAGGGCATCCCGACGACCATGGCACCTAGCGTAGCGTTAGACAGATCCGTGGCGGTCCAGCATAAACACCAAACACTCGCCACCACCACAAGATAAGCAACAACGAAAAACCACCGAATCTTTCCGCGACGCCATTGCCTTAAGACAAAACCGAAGGCGATTAAAGCAGTAACGACACCCAGTCCAAAGTGGACGACAATGATGGGATCACCGCTCGCGATCGCAGAACCCGAACCCCCAAGCATCAGCAAGAGGAAGGTCAGGACTCTGATTGTTCGTCTAGCAATCATCAGTCGGAACCCCTTTTGAACAAATCACCCTCAGGTAACTTCTTTTCGTTAAACCATCGCCATGCGTCACCGGTAATCCGGTGAAGATTGCTGTCCTTTCCTGGGTTGTAGAGCTCTGTCGCCACGTGTTTTGCGATTTCACCCTTTGTCTCCTCTCCGGTCCACTGCTGAAACCCCGCATGTGCCGGCGAAGTTGAATCTTGAAGCGCATGAAGTGCAATACCAAATTCCTGCAGGGCTTCCGCACGAGTCGATGCACTCCACGCCTTCGCGAACTGATCACGAACGAACGCGTTGGCCTTCGCGCGCGCAGATTCTGGCGTCTCACCGAGACCTGCC
>CAYWHG010000125.1:4652-14187 GCA_964457865.1 uncultured Steroidobacter sp. | reverse complement strand
GTCGGTGTCGATGAACGACGGGCCCACCGCGTTCTTCAGCTGCGGTCCGAGCAGGTACCCGCCGATGTTCTGGTCCTGGCTCATGTAGCCGAGTCCGGCGTTCACGTCCCACTGCCAGCCGGCGGGAAGCTCACCCCGCAGCCCGGCATTCACCAGCGTCTGGTTCGTATGGACTTCGCTTTCGCGATTGCCCAGCGCCTCCAGACGGGTGCGCAGGTTCGCATTGCCCGTCTCGATGCCGCCGAAGTCGATACCGAACGGGTTGTAAATGCTGTTCGCAGAGATGACCGTGTCGTCCTGCGTCGCGTCGAACGGCAACGGCGCGATCTGGAATCCCGAACGCGTCTGGTTGTAGATCACTTCCGTGTATAGCGAAACGCTGTCGTTCAAGTCGTAGTTCAGGATCGTGAACAGACTGCCGCGCTCCTGCGGGGTCATCAGCAGGTTGAACGGCTGATAGTTGTAGGCGTCGGCGCCTGTATAGCAGCGGTAATCACCGAGCCCCGCTCCCGACGCGCCGTCGATACGCGTGACGGAATTACAGCCGTACTGCGCCTCCAGCGCCGCATCGAGGTTGACACGGCCGTTCGGTGTACGACTCGAACCGCCCTGGCTTACGACGCCGCCGTAGAGGTACAGCGCGTGGGCAGAGAAATCGCGGTCGTTCGCCGACACACCTTCCTGCTTGTTCCAGTTGCCGCCGACGATGACATTGAAATTGTCCGTCGACGTGCCGAGCGTGAGACTGGCCGACTGGGAATCGCCGTCGCTTTCGCCGGTCTGGCCGAACTCGACACCGACTTCGGCGCCGTCCACGTTCTTCTTGGTGATGAAGTTCACCACGCCGGCGATGGCATCGGAGCCGTAGATGGCGCCTGCGCCTTCCTTCAACACTTCGACGCGCTCGATCATGTTGATCGGGATCATGTTGACGTCGACGGCCGACGTGGTCGTGTTGCCGAGGATGCCGACGCGGCGACCGTTCAACAACACCAGGGTGCGCTGTGCACCGAGACCACGCAGCTCAACATTGGACTCGCCGGTACCACCGCCATTGTTGACTTGCGGATTGGTGGCAGCACCTGCGACCGAGGGAGTGCGTTGAATGAGGTCGCCGAGCGTCTGCACGCCCGAGCTTCTGATGACAGTGCTGTCGAGCACAAACACCGGACTCGCCGTCTCTTCGTCCACCCGACGAATACGCGAGCCCGTGACGACGACTTCCTGAATGGTGGTATCCGACTGCGCCTGGACGGCATCTACCGGCATGACCGCTGCAACGGTCGCCGCAACCAGCGTGCAATGAATTGCGCGCCTCAATGAATCACTCTGTGACATGAGGGGGTCCTCTCCTGCGAAGGGATTGGTTCTGATGCAACACGTCGACTGACTGCAGCGACGGGCATCCTGCGGGTGCCGTCACCCTGCGTGGCACCGAGCATACAACTGCATCGAATCGATTTATAGCCAGAAAAGCCGATCTAATTAGCTGTTTGTACTAGCTTTTTGTACGCACGAGACGCGCGGATTGCTGAATGCAGATGCTAATAAGCAACAGAGCCGTGAGGAAAAACACGACGAGCTTGGAGCCGAGCAGAGACCGGAATGGGCGCACAAAAAGAAGAGGCCGATCCTTGCGGATCGGCCTCAGTACTGTCGCTACTGTTTCGCGTTGATCAGAACTTGTAGCTCAGCTCCATGTAGTAGAAGCGGCCAATCGGATCGTAGTCCGCGATATCACGGCTCTGGTTGCCTTCAGACTCGATGAACACCGGCTCCTCGTCGAACAGGTTGTTCACGCCGACAGACAGAGCCACGCCGGCGCCCAACGCCGAGAAGTCATAGCCCAGGCGAAGATCCCACGTCATGTAGCTATCGATCGAAGCGTACGGCTCACCAAACGTCGCATCATCCAGCGTCGGGATGTAAGTGGCGTTCAGGCCTGCCGTCCAGGTGTCATTGGTCCAGCCAAACTGCGCAAAGACGCGGTAGTCCGGGAACAGACCGTAGCTGTCGTGGTACACACCCTTGAGGTCGATCACCGGTTCAGCAGCAGCCGGCTTCAGGTCGTAGCTAAACAGGAACGTAGAAATGACCTGGGCCGAGAACGTGCCTGCCGAGTTGGTATCCCAGGCATACGCCACCTTCAGGTCGAGACCGTCCTGATCGATGCCTGCCAGGTTGGTCAGCGGATTGCTCAACCAGACGGTGTCGCCGACCGCAGCAGAGATTTCACCGGGGGCCGAAATCGGCGTGCCCGTACCGAAGTACAGCTCGCCAGCCGCCGAAACACCGCGGCGGACGCGATCCGCATACAGCGACGCGGGTCCGAGGGCTTCCACCGATTGCAGGATGATGGCGTCATCCAGGTCATCCACGATGTCCTCTTCCGAGATCGACCAGTAGTCGACAGTCACCCGCATACCATCGAGGGCACCTTCAGGCCGCCAGTCGAGGCCGACCGACCAGTTTTTCGAAGTCGACGGGTCGAGTTCCGTGTTGGAACCGCTCTGACCGCGATACTGAGTGGGGGTATCCACATCCTGTGCACCATCGCCATTGGCATCCCGGGGCGTGCCATCAGCGTTGTAGCGCAGCAGCTGCTGGTTCGCAGTAAAGCCTTGGCCAGCCGGGCCAAACAACTCGAACAGCGTCGGTGCAGTGAACGACTCCGAATACGTCGCGCGAACCGCGAAGGACTCGCCCAGCGGCTGCCAACGGACCGTGACCTTCGGCACAAACTCACCCGAGGTCGTCGAGAACGTTTCATACCGGCCTGCCAGCGACAGGTCGAGGGCGTAGAAGCCGGGCAGGTTGAAGTCCGGCGAGAAGACCGGGATCAGTGCTTCGGCATAGTAGCCCTCGCGATCCTGCGAGGCGGAGAACGGAGCCGTCGGGGTGGCCTGGAGCCACAAGCCCTCGCGCGAATTGCGATCGTTCGTAAACGACAGCGATTCCTTCATCGTCTGGGCGCCGACCGCCAGTCGCACTGCACCGGCTGGCAACGAGAACAGATCGCCGTAAACCTTGGCGTCGTACGACGTCAGTCTCGACTCGTAGCTTTCAAACGCCTCGCCCTGGAAACTCTCCAGCACGCCGGGGGCCTGCTCACGGGCAAACGGGTTGTAGGAGTTGTTGGCGACGGCCTCGAAATATGCGTTCGAGTCGATGAGACCCGGATTGCGGTGGTCGCTCTCCGCCCGGTTGTAGTCCGCGGCGACTTCGTACTTCCACGACCCGGCGATATCACCCCGCAGTCCGACTACGCCACGCCAGCCCATCGTTTCCGTCTCGTACTGCCGCGGGAAGGCCTGGAAACGATTCGTAACGACGACGGCCTGATTGAACGGGTTGTTGGGATTGTCGGCGGCGACCACGCCGCTGACCGGCTGCGCGTTCAGCTGCGACCACGACTTCGTGCTCGAAACCATCGCATCGCCGAACACTTCGACGTAGTTGTTGACCGTGTGGCTGAAAGCCGCCATGGCGCTCGTGCGCTCGGATCCGATGATCATGGTGGGCTTGCTTGCGAGATCGAAATAACCGGCGTTGGTCGCGAGCGGGCCCGAATAACCGGCAGCATCGTGCGAGGTGATCGGCAGGTTCAACGAACCATCTGGTGCATTCAAGCTCGGATCGAGGTAGTAGAAAACCTCGTCGGCATCGCTTGCCGGATCGTAGATCGAGCCGGCAAAGCTGTTGGTTCGATAGATGCCGCGGCCCCAGTCTCTATCCGCCTGAAGCAGCGGATCGCTCTTTTTCCATTCGGCAGAGAACGTGATGCTCGTATTTTCCGAGTTGGTACCCGCAGTGAAATACGCGCTGCGTTCCTTGTATTCGCCGTCCTTGTCGAAGCCGTAGCGACCGCCGACCTGCACTCCCTCGAAGTTGTCCTTCAGGATCATGTTGACCACGCCGCCCACAGCATCGGCGCCATAAGTCGCCGACGCGCCGTCCGCGAGGATTTCGACGCGGTCGACGGCCGACACCGGGATCATGCTCACGTCAGTGAAGTTGAACCCGCCCGATGCAGCGACCGGGGAGACCGCCGCACGGCGACCATTGATCAGCACCAGTGTGGAACGGTTGCGCAGCGAGATCATCGAGCCGCCGTTCGTGGACCCGGAAGCGACGTTGCCGTTGTCCGAACCGACGTTCAGACCACCGTAGAAAAACGGCACTGATTTCGTCAGGACGTCGAGCATGTCGCCCGAGACGCCGGTCGCGGCGATATCGCTCGAAGTCATGACCGTGACGGGCACGCCCGGAGCCTCGAGGTTCATTGGAATGAGTGACCCGGTGACGACGACTTCCTGAATGACTTGTTCGTCGGCTGCGTTTACTGGCATGGCAACGGCTGCTGCTGCACCAGTGAGCAGTGCACCACGCACCGCACGCTTGATTAACTTACTCGTTAACATCAGAGCTTCCTCCTGCGAGAGGGAATATGTGTTGTGTAGAAATGGACTGCGTTGGGCAGTCCGCGATTTCATGCGTGGAGTTGTTACGTTGGGTTGCCTCTATGAGCAACACCCGCGCCCTTCTGCCCCATGCGTGGCGCCGAGCATACAACTGAAAGATTAGCAATTGGTAGTCAATTGCCTCTCCCGTTCACAACAAAAACCAGAATTTTCAATGCGAGTGCGGGATATCCCTTACATGAACGCGTTGTATACCGTGTCGTGGTAACAACAAGACAAAAACAGCAGCCGCAACAGTGCAAGCAACCTTTGCACTCGTCCGCAGCGGTGCGCCGCTACGGTTGCCAAACGCTCCAGCTCATGCAATAGGCAGACTGGCTATTCGTGATTGCCGCCGCCGGAATCCACGTCGACAATGCGAGGCAATCTATGCTGAGCAGATCCCATCTGATCGTCGCAGTGCTCTTGAGCAGCATGACTGCGGTTGCTGCAGGAGAAGCTGTCGATCTCGAGGATGCCGCCGCGCAAGACACGCTGTTCGCCGCGCCGACCCAGTTCGATCGCGTCGGTCGCATCGTGGCGCCCGTGATGATCAACGGCCGCGGTCCTTTCAATCTCCTGGTCGATACCGGCGCCAACAGCACGACGTTCTCAACCAGGCTGGCCGATGAACTCGGCATCGACTATCGCGACGGTCGCAGCATCATCGTGAACGGCGTGACAGGACGCGCGCTCGTGCCAGTGGTGTCGGTCGAGCATCTGCAGGCCGGCGCATTGATACTTCGGGATCAAGAGGTGCCCGTCGTCGATCCACTTGTCATGTCGAATGCCGATGGAATCCTCGGTATCGCGGCGTTGACCGACAAGCAGCTGAGAGTGGATTTCCGTCGGAACAGCGTCTCGCTCGGCAATTCGAAGCGCCTGCCGGGATACCTGATGACCGTCAAGGCGAGGCGCCTGCCTGCCGGACTTCTGGTTGCACCGGCACTCGTTGGCAGAGTGCGCACGGTCGCCATCATCGACACTGGCGCGCAGCGGACTCTCGGGAACCGCGCGCTGCTGGACGCTCTGAAGGGGTTACGCGGGGAATATGCAACCGTACCGGTGCACGGAGTCACCCCGGACATCGCCGAGGGTACACAGACATTGATCGAGAACATCACGCTCGGGGAAGTTCTCGTGAATAACAGCCATGTGACGTTCGGAGATTTCCATGTGTTCGACATCTGGGATCTGAACGACAAACCCGCGCTGATTCTTGGCATGGACGTGATCGGCCGCGTGAGCATCTTCGTCATCGACTTCCACCGCCTCGAAATAGGATTCCGCAGCTGAGGTGTCAGATTGGTGCGCTGCGTCATCGCGCCTTTCGCATTCCCCCAATAGCCAAGCGCTGCGCTGCATACGATTCTCGACGGGTGCGGGGTTCGGGCGACCCCGCTTTTCATTCTCCGAGTCATTGTGACCAACACTCTGCGTGTCCTCGTTACCGGCGCCACCGGCGCTCAGGGCGGCTCCGTCGCCAGGCATCTGCTGTCGACGGGCCGGTACAAGGTGCGGTGTCTGACGCGCAATCCCGAGTCGAGCAACGCCATGGCGCTGCGGCAGGCGGGCGCTGAAGTCATGCGTGGCGATCTGAACGACGCGGTGTCCCTGCGCCCCGTGGTTCGGGAATGCGACGCGGCTTTCGGCGTCACCAACTACTGGGAGCACGGCGAGCGCGAGTTCACGCAGGGCTGCAATCTCGTCGATGCGATCCGTCACAGCAATGTGCAGCACACCATCCTGAGCACGCTGCCGCACACCCGGCTGTTGTCGGGCGGGCGGCTCGAAGTGCCGCACTTCGACAGCAAGGCACGCATTGAGGAATACGCGAGGGAAAAGGAATTGCCGGCAACGTACCTGCACGTCGCCTTCTACTACGAGAACTTTCTCAGTCACTTTCCGCCGCGACGGCAGGCGGACGGCACGTATGTCTTCGGCTTCCCTCAGGGCACGACCCCGCTGGCTGCCGTTGCCGCGGCCGACATAGGCGGCATCGTCGTCGCGATTCTCGGCGAATCCTTCTGGTATCGCGACAAGCTCGTCGGCGCGGTCGGCGACGATCAGCGCGCCGATGAATATGCACAGATCATGGCGCAGGCACTGAATCGCAAGATCGAATATCGCTACATCGATCACGCGACATTCGCCGCGATGCCGTTCTCCGGCGCAGCCGATCTCGCCAGCATGTTCGAGTTCAATCGACTCTATATTCCCAATCGCCGCACCGACCTCGTAAAGTCGCGCGAACTGTTTCCGGAGATTCGCAGCTTCGATCGCTGGCTGCGTACGAATGCCACGGCGATGCAGCGGGCGCTGGATTCGTGAACCCTTTCGATTCACGCCCAACCCCGGATCACGCTGCTTCTTTCTTCCCTCGATCCTTGAGGAACGCCTTGAGGATGCGCGCCGTGTGCGACTTGCCGCGCTGACGGATCACATCCTCCGGCGAACCTTCCGCAACGATCTGTCCGCCGCCCTCGCCGCCTTCCGGACCCAGGTCGATGAGCCAGTCCGCCTCGGCCATGACATCGAGGTTGTGTTCGATCACGACCACGGAATTCCCCGCATCGACAAGTCGATGCAGCACGAGGATGAGCTTCTCGACGTCGGCCATGTGCAGTCCCACGGTCGGTTCGTCGAGCACGTAGAGCGTTCCCGCGGCGCCCTTCGCGGCAGACGGAAGACGTGCGACGTCCGGCCGCACCTTCGCCAGTTCGGTCACCAGCTTGATGCGTTGCGCTTCGCCGCCCGAGAGCGTCGGGCTCTGCTGTCCCAGGGTGAGATAGCCAAGCCCGACATCCTGCAGCAGCCGCAGCGCGTGATGGATGCGCGAGTGCGCCGCGAAGAACTCGACGGCTTCGTCGACGTTCATCATGAGCACCTCGCCGATGCTGCGGCCCTTGTACTGGATGGCGAGCGTTTCGGGATTGAAGCGCCGGCCGCCGCAACTGTCGCAAGTGACGCGCACATCCGGCAGGAAGTTCATCTCGATGCGCTGCATGCCCTGCCCCTCGCACGCCGCACAACGCCCGTCTGACGTATTGAAGGAGAAGCGCGTCGGTTCGTAGCCGCGGATGCGTGCCTCGGTGGTTTCGGCGAACAGCTTGCGGATCGCATCCCAGAAACCGACGTACGTCGCCGGGCACGAGCGCGGCGTCTTGCCGATCGGCGTCTGGTCGACTTCGAGGATGCGTTCGATCGATTCCCATCCCGCGATCTCGCGGCACCCGTGCCATTGCGGCGCCTTGCGCCGATCCGCCAGCGCGGCGCGCAGATTGTCGTGCAGCACATCGCGCGCCAGGGTGGACTTGCCCGATCCGGACACGCCGGTGACGACGACCAGACGACCCAGCGGCACGCGCACATTCTGTCGGCGCAGGTTGTGAAGCGATGTGTTCTTGACGAGAAGCGACGGCGCGCGACCGGTGACGAGGCGGCGCGGTGCGATCGGGTGCAGCAACGGACGCGACAGCAAGCGGCCGGTCACGGAGTGCGGCGACCGTTCGAGTTCTGCGGCGGTGCCGGCCGCGACCACTTCGCCGCCGCGCGAACCGGCGCCGGGACCGAGATCGATGACATAGTCGGCACGCCGGATCGTGTCTTCATCGTGCTCGACCACCAGCAGCGAATTGCCCTTGGCCGCAAGCTTGTCGAGCGTATCGAGAAGAATGTTGTTGTCGCGCGGGTGCAGGCCGATCGTCGGCTCATCGAGGATGTAGCAGACGCCCTGCAGGTTCGAGCCGAGCTGCGCTGCGAGGCGGATGCGTTGTGCCTCGCCGCCGGACAATGTCGGTGCGGAGCGCGACAGCTGCAGATAGCCGAGCCCGACATCCTCCAGGAACGCAAGGCGCGAAGCGATCTCCGCCAGCAAGTCGCGCGCGATTTCCTGCTCGCGACCTTGCAGCTTCAGTTGCCGGAACTGCCGGCGCAGGTCCGCGACCGACAGATCCGTCGCCGCGGTGATCGACTGGCCGCGAAACAGCACGTGCCGCGCCACCGGATTCAGGCGCTGGCCGCTGCACTCGCTGCAGGCGTGCGACTCGCCTTCGTACCACTCGTTCCACACGGTTTCTTCGCCGCTTTGCTCGGCGTCGAAACCCTCCATCGCGATGCCGGTGCCGTAGCAGCCTGCGCACCAGCCAAGTTTTGAGTTGAACGAGAACAGGCGCGGATCCAGTTCGGCGAAGCTGGTGCCGCAGGACGGACAGGCGCGCGTCGTCGAAAACAGCTGCATCTTCTCGTCACCTCTCCCGTTGCGGGAGAGGTCGCGCGCAGCGCGGGTGAGGGGCGCGTCAGCGAGCACGCCGACGACACCCTTGCCGTGTTCGAGCGCAATTCCCAGCGCCTCGCGCAACTGCTGCTCCGTCTTGGCAGTAATGGAGAGCGTCGCGACCGGCAGTTCGATCGAGTGTTCCTTGAAGCGGTCCAGCTTCGGCCACTTGCGCGTCGACAGCAGCGCGCCATCGACGCGCAGATGCTCGAAATCCTTCTTCGCGGCCCAGGCCGCCAGATCCTTGTAGATGCCCTTGCGCGCAATGACGAGCGGCGCCAGCAGCGTGACGCTCGAACTTTTGTATTCCTTGAGGATCCGCGCGGCGATGGCATCGAAGCTCTGCGGCTCGATCGCCACTTCGCACGTCGGGCAGTACTGCGTGCCCAGCTTCACGTAGAGCAGGCGCAGGAAGTGATACACCTCGGTCAGCGTCGCCACCGTACTCTTGCGTCCGCCGCGACTCGTGCGCTGCTCGATCGCCACCGTCGGCGGAATGCCGAAGATGGCATCGACGTCGGGACGCGATGCCGGCTGCACGAACTGGCGCGCATAGGCATTGAGCGATTCCAGATAACGCCGCTGTCCTTCGCCGAAAATGATGTCGAAGGCGAGCGTCGATTTTCCCGAACCCGACACACCCGTGACCACCGTGAAGCGGTTGCGCGGCAGCGTGACGTCGATGTTCTTGAGATTGTGTTCGCGGGCGCCGTGCACGCGGATGGATTGATCAGGCTGCTGGCGACTGGCTGCTGGCAACTGGCCAGACACGGAATAGACGGCAGCAGCATCGGCAACG
>CAYWHG010000125.1:3028-4552 GCA_964457865.1 uncultured Steroidobacter sp. | reverse complement strand
TCGAAGTGCAGTCCGGTGGTTGGCTCGTCGAAGAGGAACAGTGTCCCTCGCGGAACGCCGTTGACGGTTGACCGTTGACGGTTGACGGCCGGAGAAGCACATCGCGAGGCGGCTGAACCGCCATTTTCCTTCTGACCGTCAACGGTCAACCGTGAACTGCCAACGGCGTTTTGCGCCAGATGCCCCGCGAGTTTCAGGCGTTGCGCCTCGCCGCCCGATAGCGTCGGCACCGGCTGCCCTAGCTTCAGATAGTCGAGACCTACGTCCGCCAGCGGCTGCAGCGTGGCGAGCACGTCTCGCTCGCCGGCAAAGAACTCCACAGCCTCGTGCACGGTCATGTTCAGTACGTCGGCAATGCTCGGCGCGTTCTGCTTGCGGACGCGCGTGAGCTTGACCTCGAGAATTTCTGCTCGATAGCGGCTGCCGCTGCAATCCGGACAGCGCAGATAAACGTCCGAGAGAAACTGCATTTCGACATGCTCGAAACCGTTGCCGCCGCACGTGGGACAACGGCCATTGCCCGAATTGAAACTGAAGGTGCCGATCGTGTAGCTGCGCTCCTTTGCCACGGGCTCGGCCGCAAACAGTTTGCGGATCGCATCGAAGGCACCGACATAGCTCGCGGGATTCGAACGCGTCGTGCGGCCGATCGGCGCCTGGTCGACCATGACGACGGCGCCGATGTGCTGCGCTCCGTCGATGGCATCGACGCTGCCCGCGGCTTCTGTCGGCTTGCCGAAATGCTTGCGCAGCGCGGGATACAGGATGTCCTGGATCAGCGTCGACTTGCCGGAACCGGAGACGCCGGTGACGGCGACGAGCTGTTGCAGCGGGATCTCGACATCGATGCCCTTCAGATTGTGCTGGCGGGCGCCGCGGATGCGGATTGACGAATCGGCAACGCGCTGCGCGCGTGCCTCCAGCCGTTCGCTCACTTCCCGCCGTCCCAGCAGGTAGTCCGCCGTCAACGAATGCTTCGCCGACTGCAGTTGCTCCGGTTTCCCATAGAACACGATCTCGCCGCCGCGTTCACCGGGCCCGGGACCGATGTCGAGCAGGCGGTCTGCCGCCTGCATCACCTGCGGATCGTGTTCGACCACGACCAGCGAATTGCCCGCTTCCTTCAAGCGCCGCATCACGCCGATGACGCGACCCATGTCGCGCGGATGCAGGCCGATCGACGGCTCGTCGAGCACGAACAGCGTGTTCACGAGCGAGGTGCCCAGCGCCGTCGTGAGATTGATGCGCTGGACCTCCCCGCCGGAAAGCGTGCGCGATTGCCGGTCGAGCGTGAGATAACCGAGACCGACGTCCATGAGATAGCCGAGTCGGCCGCGCACTTCGCGCAACACGAGATCCGCCGCTTCGTCGAGCGGCGCCGGCAGATGCAGCGAATCGAAGAACGCCTTGCAGCGATCGATCGACAGCAGCATCAGCTCATGAATGCTGAGGGGACTGTCCCCATTTTTTCGGGGACTGTCCCCATTTTTTCCCAAAATGGGGACTGTCCCCCTTTCCGCCGCC
>CAYWHG010000125.1:0-2928 GCA_964457865.1 uncultured Steroidobacter sp. | reverse complement strand
TCGGGGACTGTCCCCATTTTTTCCCAAAATGGGGACTGTCCCCCTTTCCGCCGCCGTCCCCCTTTCCGCCGCCCCCAACCGCCACAACAACGCATCCGGCTTCAGCCGCGCCCCATCGCAGGTCTCGCACGGCGTGTAGGCGCGATACTTCGACAGCAGCACCCGGATATGCATCTTGTAGGCGCGGGTCTCCAGCCACTGGAAAAAGCGGCGCACGCCGTACCAGACCTGCCTGGTCCAGTCGCCCTCGCCTTCCAGCACCCAGTCGCGCTGTTGCTGGGTCAGCGACTTCCACGGCTGGTCGGTGGGAACGCCGCGCTTGCGCGCGAAGCGCATGAGATCGTCCTGGCATTCGCGATACGACTCCGTCTGCCACGGACGGATCGCGCCGCCCGCCAGCGTCTTGTTCTCGTCGGGCACGATGAGTCCGAAGTCGATACCGATGATGCGACCGAAGCCGCGGCAGCTTTCGCAGGCACCGAGCGGCGAGTTGAACGAGAAAAGGCTCGGTACCGGCTCCTGGTAGTGGATGTCGCAATCGGCACAGTGCAGGTCGGAGGAGAAACGCCAGGGCGCCTCGCTGCCTTCCGCCACGTGAACCGATACTCTTCCCTGCCCCACGCGCAATGCCGCTTCGATCGCCTCACTCAGACGCGCGGAGTCGGCAGCGTCGAAGCGCAGGCGATCCTGGATCATTTCCAGCGTCACGCACGTGCGCGTCGTCGCCTGCTTTTTGCGGGCCTTCTTTTTCTCGGGCGCTGCCACCGGCACTTCGCTTTCGTGCCGCGCATGGACGCGCGTGTAGCCCTGCTTCTCCAGTAGTCCGACGACTTCGGCTTCGGTGAAGTTGTGCGGCACGGTCACGGGGAAGGTGATGATGAGCCGCGAGTCCTGCAGACCTTGCACCTGCACGCGCATCGCGATCTCGCGCCGGATGGTTTCGGCCGAATCCCGTTTCACGTGCTTGCCGCAGCCGCGACAGTACAACTGCGCCGCGCGCGCATAGAGCAGCTTCAGGTGATCGTTCAGCTCCGTCATCGTGCCGACCGTCGAGCGCGAAGTCCGCACGGGATTGGTCTGATCGATGGCGATGGCCGGCGGAATCCCCTCGATGCGATCGACCTGCGGCTTGTCCATGCGATCCAGGAACTGCCGCGCATATGGCGAGAACGTCTCGACGTAGCGCCGCTGGCCTTCGGCATACAGCGTGTCGAAAACCAGCGAGGACTTGCCCGAACCGGAGACGCCCGTGACGACGATCAGCTCATTCGTCGGCAGCTCGATGTCGAGGTTCTTGAGATTGTTCTGGCGGGCGCCGCGAATGACGATGGAATGGGACATGCTGCCTGCGGACCTGGCGTCGCTGGTGGAAGAAACAAGGATCGGGGGATTGCCGACATGCAGTCGGCCTCGCGCATCGATTGTAAGCCTGCTGTCAAGCGGCAGCCGGTTCACGCGGCCATTCAACCGCGAAACCATGTCAGCAGATGGCAGGGTCTGTCAGGTATCGGAAGTCCCGGTCCTTTTGTGGGTCAGGCTTCAGCCTGACATCCGAGGCCGGCTCAAGCCGGCCCCACAGGAAGACAGGACAAGGATTCGGTGACCTCACGCATTCGCGACCAGCGGCGGCAGCGGACAGTGCAGCGCGGCGCA
The DNA here is from genome assembly GCA_964457865.1 of uncultured Steroidobacter sp. Lineage (GTDB taxonomy): Bacteria > Pseudomonadota > Gammaproteobacteria > Steroidobacterales > Steroidobacteraceae > Steroidobacter. Next base: position 1,275 of record CAYWHG010000125.1, on the reverse strand, counting down.
CACGGTTCGCAGCAGTTCGGCCTCCGTCACCGTGAGGCGCGAGTCGTGGCTGACGGTGCGCACCAGCGCCTCGATGAGCTGCTCCTTGCCCGCCGGGACGAGCTGGTCCAGGCGACTCAGTGCCTGATCGAGCTGCACCGGCCAGTTCGACGCGCACGAATACGCCGGCCGGTCGCGCGGCAGCAGGTGATGGATCCCGGCCTCGTAGGCGCGGCGCGCCTTGATCTCGCTGCGATGACCATGATGAGCGAGCACCGAGAACAGCACCTGCAGGTCGTTGGTCACCGCATTCAGCGCCAGTCGTCCATGCCGCCCGCGCGGATCCAGATCGTCGCGCAGATGCACCTGCGCCAGCTTGCGCAGCACATAGGTCTGGAGCGACATCGCGCCTTCCCGCTGCAACATGCCGTTGAGGCAGGCCATCAGTCGCATGCGGTCATCGCGCGTGAGCTGTCGCAGCGCGGGGAAGGCATGCATCAATACCGGCATCCGTTGTTGTGGCCACAGCGCGTCGACGTCGACCTGCAGCGTCGTCATTGCCTCGGCCACCTCGGTGCCGAGCTGGCGCGCGATGAACGCGCGCTGCCGTTCGCGCACCGGCAGTTGCGCATCGAGCGCCAATGCCAGAAACAGCGCACGGGCGGACGCCGGATGCCGTCCTGCAACGGACAATGCCTCGGGCAGCGACTGCCGGATCTCCTGCGCCATTTCCATGTGCAGCGTGCCGGGATTGCCGACGAGGCCGGCCATGGCGCCCGCGGCGGCGGGAATCGTGATCAGCGACTCCAGTCGCTGCGCCGCCGATGCCACTTCCTCGATGGCCGATTCCTCGGCCGCCTGTCGTTGCGCAACGAGCTTCGCGCGCATATCGGCAAACTCGCGCTTGTCGAAGCGCGGATCGATGGCTTTGAGGCGATCCTCGAGCGCCGGATGCGTCGCGAAGAATCGCGACACACCGGGCGCGAACAGCATGTGCGCGACCTCCTCGGCTTCGGGATTGCCGATGCGCGAGCCCGACTCGCCGGCGCCGATCTTCACCAGCGCACCGCGCAGTCCCAGCGGGTCGCGCGTGAATTGCACCGCCGAGGCATCCGCCAGCGATTCGCGACTGCGCGACACCGCCGCCTGGATCAGACGCCCGAAGAACAGACCGACATAACCGACCACCAGAACGACGGCCGCCGCGATCAGTATGAAGGCCACGCCGCCGCCCTTCTTGCTGCTGCTGCGGCCGCGCGGCGCGAAGCGCAGGACGGTGCGCGCAATCAGCGCAAT
>CAYWHG010000124.1:12891-14225 GCA_964457865.1 uncultured Steroidobacter sp. | reverse complement strand
TCTGGAATTCCTTCGCATAGTCGAAGTCCTCGCCCATCGGGTCGGACTTGGCGGAATGCTGATGCAGCAGATCGAGCCGCAGTTGATTGGGCCACCAGTCGCGGTTGGTCGTGCCGCTGCTGTTGCTGTGTTTGACCGGACACTTGGCTTCGGCTGACATGCTCATCTCCGTGGCTTGATCGGGTGGCTGACGCTACGCGCGACGCTGACCTGCTTGAAGTCGATTATTCTTAACTTCCTGATAGGCGTTACCTATCCCGGAATACCGCAGTTGACCACGTACTGGTCCAGCCGGTGCTGTCATCCCGTTGTCATGGCAGCGGATTCCCTCGTTTCTGTGCCAGCACGAAGTCGATCGCCGCGCACACCGCTGCCACCTGTGCGGCATTGCACCGTTCCGGTGTGGCACGCGGGCTGTCGGGATACACCTCGGTCGTGGTGGTGAAGCGGGCGCCGGTGATGCCGGCGCACAGGCCGAGCTGTCGCAGCGGATAGCGGATGACGCCGGGCGCCACGACGTCCGAGCCGATGATCTGGCCCTTCGCATCCGCCGGCGCGATGTGTGTGACGCGGGCCACGGCCTCGATGACGGCCTGCTGGAACAGCGGCTGCGGATTCTCGCTGTCGTCGACCAGATAGAAGCCGTCGGGGATTTCTCCCGGTTCGAACGGTTTGCCATCGCGTGCCGCGAGCGCCGGACGGAATTCGCTTTCGTCGCTGTCGGTCGTCTCGTGCAGATCGATGTGCATCAGGAAGCGTCCGCGCAGCGGTGCAACGAGACGCAGCAGCGCAGAAGATTCGGCGGCGGGACTGTCGTCGCGGAACGAACGGTTCGGGTCGATGGCATGAGCATTCCAGCGATTGATGCGCTCGTACGCCCAGGGGCTGACGCAGGGCGCGACCAGCAGGTTGATCCGCTCGGCGAACTCCGCAGCACGCCGATCGAGGAATTGCAGTGCGCCGTGGACGCCGCTGGTTTCGTAGCCATGCACGCCGCCGGTGACGAGAATCACGGGTCGGTCATCGCGCCAGTGGCGATTGCGGACCGCGAGCAGCGCGTAGCGATCCGGCGGATAGTCGAGCTGGCCGTATTCCGCCACGTCGAAACGTGCGGACAGCCGTTCGATCGCGCCGATGACGTCGTGGGCGTAGCTGCGATGCCGGACTTGGCGCGACAGCCATTGCGCACGCTCGGCGTCGCCCCAGGGAACGCCGGGTGCGCCGATGGAGTAGGGTGCGGATGCAGTGCTCATGGGTGGAGACTCTCTCGATGATCGATGCGGCACTCTACCAATCGGCTCGTGCCTGACACGAGACCAATCGGCTCGTGCCTG
>CAYWHG010000124.1:11240-12791 GCA_964457865.1 uncultured Steroidobacter sp. | reverse complement strand
GTGCCTGATACGAGGTTCATGAAATGCGGATCGTCGTCGCTCACCACAATCCCGCTTCGTGCGAACGCTGGCGCAATGCACTGGCCCGCGAACTGCCGGAGGCCGAGGTGTTCGTCTGGAACGAGGCGGAGACCCGCGACGCCGACTATGCGATCGCGTGGGCCGCGCCGTCCGCCACCTTCTTCTCGCGCCAGCCTGGGCTCAAGGCATTCTTCTCTACCGGCGCCGGCGTCGAGAAACTCGTCGCCAGTCCGTTCATGCCGGCGGATCTTCCGGTGATCCGGCTGGAAGATGCGGGCATGGCCAGCCAGATGGCCACGTACTGCGTGGGCGCGGTGCTGCACTGGATGCGTCAGCGCGATGAATATGCGCAGCAGCAGCGACAGCGGCTGTGGCGGCCACTGCCGGAAGAGGATCCGGCCGACTGGCCCGTCGGCATCTTCGGCCTGGGTGTGCTGGGTCGTCAGGTGGCCGAGGCTTTCGTGGCGCTGGGATTCCGCGTGAACGGTCATGCGCGGTCGGCGCATTCGTTGCCGGGCGTGCAGTGTTTCGCTGAATCGGGCGGCGCGGGAAGTTTCGATGCCTTCCTCGCGGCCACGCGGGTTCTCGTCATCCTGGCGCCGCTGACACCGCAGACGCTCGATCGTTTCGATCGCGATGAACTCGCACAGCTGCTGCAAGGCGCCTATGTGATCAATGTGGCGCGCGGCCCCCTGCTGGTCGACGACGCGTTGCTGGCACTGCTGGACAGCGGCCATCTGGCGGGCGCGGCCCTCGACGTGTTCCGGCAGGAACCCCTGCCGCCCGAACATCCATTCTGGTCGCATCCGAAAATCCGCATCACGCCACATGCGTCGGCGATCACGGTCATCGGCCCGTCGGCGCGGCAGGTCGCCGGGAAGATCCGCGGACTGGAGCGCGGTGAGGCCGTCAGCGGCGTGGTGGATCGGGCGCGAGGGTATTGATTGTCGTCGCTGAGGGTGGATTGCGGCCTTACATATATAAGTCCTGTCCGTCATCCCGCTTACCCGTCGTCCCCGCTTGCTCGGTCATCCCCTCTTATTCCGTCATCCCCGCGCAGGCGGGGATCCATCCTCTGACTCAGATGGGTCCCCGCCTGCGCGGGGACGACGAAGCGCCAGTGGGTTGTCTTGACAACAGGGACCAACCCCAGTGAATCGCGCCCCCTCTCTGCGCGAGGATGTCCGTTTCGAAAAACAGATGTCCAGATATGCACCCCCCGAGCTTCTAGTATTCCCCTGCCGCCCGAGCGCTCCACGCGAGCGGGCGAGCGCGATCGCCCGTGCCGGTACTTCGAGGGGGAAACAATGCAGGGTATTGGTCAGACGTGTTCGACCCGGGCGCCGTTGCTCGGACTGGGCCTGGTTTTCCTGGGCGGCGCAGCGCTGGCCGACGGCGCGCCGGACTTCGTTCAGGACGGCAAGGCGGGCTTCGTGGTCGCCGAGATTCAATACGCGTTGTCGAAGGACGCGAGCGAAACTGGCGTCTGTCCGGATGGCATGACGCAGGGAATGCGTCGCGAGGGCGGGC
>CAYWHG010000124.1:0-11140 GCA_964457865.1 uncultured Steroidobacter sp. | reverse complement strand
GAAACTGGCGTCTGTCCGGATGGCATGACGCAGGGAATGCGTCGCGAGGGCGGGCAGGGCAACGCAGGTGCCGCAACCGACGAGGCCGAGCGCCAGTTCATCCGGCGCCTGATGGATCCCAGCAAGCCGAGTGCCTGCGCGAAGCCGGAGGCGTTCGGACCCGATCCCGGCTTTCGCACCGTCAAGGTGCTGGATGCCAGGGCGTATGGCATCGATCTCGACGGCCAGGTCTCGCGCGCCAGCGGCAAGGCAGCGCCGGGCACCTGTGCCCACAATGATCTGGTCGGCATGAACGGCGAACGCGGCATCGACAATCAGTTCTTTCGCGCCGTCGGCTGCAGCAACTCCTATCAATCCACCGGCCAGTCCAATACCTGGACGATCGAGATGCTGACAGGTTCGTGGGGCATCCTGATCACGTTGGGCGGTGTCGACGACATTCGCAACGACGATGATGTCGAGGTCGGGCTGTTTGCGAACGGCGATCCGATCGAACTCAGTCCGAATCGCGAGCCGTTGCCGAACGCCACTTATGCGATCCAGCAGGATCCGCGGTTCCAGGCGAGGACGCGCGGTCGCATCAAGGATGGCGTGCTGACGAGCGATCCGGTGAACGTGCGCTTTCACAAGATCACCAACGGCATCTACCTCGAACGCACGCTCAACGACTCGCGCGTGCAGATGACGCTCAGTCCCGACGGCACGCTGGAAGGGTATCTCGCGGGCTACACGCCGGTGGAAGACATCTACGACTTCCAGTACGCCTTCCGCAATGGCAAGAACGGCAAGGGCGAGCCGGCGGAGCAACGGCTCATCACGATATCGGCGATGGGGCAGGCGGCCGTGCTGGGTCACACCTGCAATGGCGCCTACTACGCGCTGCACGAACTCGCCGACGGCCATCCCGATCCGGCCACGGGCAAGTGCACGTCGATCTCCACGCAGTACCGCATCAAGGCGATTCCCGCCTTCGTGGTCGACGCGAAGACCGAGAGCGTCAACGAAGACCTGGAGCGCAAATGAGTTCCAAGGAACCACTGATCGATTCGTCATTCCCGCGCAGGCGGGAATCCATCCGCATCAGAAAGATGGATTCCCGCCTGCGCGGGAATGACGAATGTGGAGTTGATCAGGTCTGCCAAAGGTCGAGGGGACGTTATCGATCCGCGCGATTCAAGGTCGCATTGCTGGTGCTCGTGAGCGGCGGCCTGTTCGTCGAAGAGTCGGCCTGGTCGTCGAAGGAATCGGAACCCGCGGGCGGACCGCCGGTGACGCGGCGGCTGACCGAGTCGCAGTACCGCGCGACGGTCGCCGACATCTTCGCGCCGGACGTTCCCGTCGTCGGACGCTTCGAACGCGAGCTGCGCACGGATGGCCTGATCGCGATCGGCACGAGCGAAGCCGGCATGTCGGCGTTCAGTGTCGAGCAGTACGACGCGTCGGCGCGCGGAATCTCCAAAGTGGTCGTCAGCAAGGAGCGGCGCGAGCAGTTGCTGCCGTGTCAGCCGAAGACCGAGACGAGCTTCGACAAGGCCTGCGCCGAACGCATCGTCGAGCACTACGGCCCGCTGCTGTTCCGGCGTCCGCTGTCTTCACAGGAGAAGAAGGACTTCGTGCAGACGGCGCGTTTCGGTCACGAGCGTCTCGGCAACTTCCATGGCGGCATCGAGTTCGCGCTCGCGGGCCTGATGCTGCAGCCGGATTTCCTGTTGCGCATCGAAACGGTCGAGCCCGATCCGAAGCGCCCCGGGCAGTTCCGTCTCGATGCCTGGTCGCAGGCGACGCGGCTCAGCTACTTCCTGACCAACTCGACGCCGGATCGTGAACTGCTGCGCGCCGCCGGCGCGCGCGAACTCGAAACGCCGGCGGGCCTCGCGAAACAGGTGGATCGCCTCATGGCTTCGCCGCGCTTCGAAAGCGCCGTCCGTGCATTCTTCGAGGACATGCTGCATTTCGAGCTGTTCGAAGACGTCTCGAAGGATCCGGTCATCTATCCCGCGTACAACTCGGTCGTCGCCGCGGACGCGCAGGAACAGACGCTGCGCACGATCGTCGATCTGCTCATCACGCAGCGGGGCGACTATCGCGATCTGTTCACGACCCAGGGCACCTTCCTCACGCGCGCGCTGGGACGTGTCTACAAGCTGCCGGTGGCGACCCGCAATGGCTGGGAGATGGGGAAATACCCGGTCGACAGCGGGCATTCGGGCATCCTCACGGATGTCAGTTTCGTCGCCCTGCATTCGCATCCCGGCCGCTCGTCGCCGACGCTGCGCGGCAAGGCCATCCGCGAAATCTTCATGTGCCAGAAAGTGCCGGATCCGCCGCCCGATGTGAACTTCGCCTCGGTCGATCTGAATCCGAATGCGGAAAGGCCGACGGCGCGTGACCGGCTCGAGGCGCATCGCACGCAGCCGACGTGCGCCGGCTGTCATTCGCTGATGGATCCACTCGGCCTGACGCTGGAGAACTTCGATGGTGCCGGCTCCTTCCGCGTGCAGGAGCTGGGCGCCGCCATCGATGTCAGCGGTTCGCTCGACGGTGTCGAGTTCAGCAGTGCCAGGGGGCTCGGGCAGGCACTGCATGACAATCCGCTCACGTCCTACTGCCTCGTCGACAAAATGTACCGCTCAGGGGTGGGGCGCAGTCTCGCCGGCGACGAACAGCGATTCGTCGTCGATCTCATCAGGAACTTCCAGGCCAACGGTCATCGCGTGCCCGATCTCATGCGCGCGATTGCCGTCAGCTCGACGTTCTATGCCGTATCGAAGCCGGTCGACAGGGCGACGGTCGTTACCGACGCAGCGGCGGGCACCATCCAGGGTGACAAATCATGAAGAAGCTCGATCGACGCACACTCCTGCGCGGCGTCCTGAACGGCGCGGCGGTCAGCGTGGCGCTGCCCTTTCTCGACTGCTTTCTCGATGTGAACGGCACGGCACTGGCCGCGACGGGCGAGCGTCTGCCGGTGCGCTTCGGCACCTGGATCTGGGGTTGCGGGCATATTCCCGAGCGCTGGATACCGACGACGACCGGTGCCGATTTCGCGCTGCCTGCCGATCTGGAGCCGCTGGCCGCGTATCGCAACAGGCTCGCGATCTTCAGCGGCTTCGACGTCAAGCTGGATGGCGTGCCCAACAAACCGCATGTCACCGGATGCCTCGGCCTGCGAACCGGCATTCCGGTGCCCACCGAGAAAGTGAGCGCACCGACGATCGACGTGCTGGTCGGCGATGCCATCGGCAGCGGCACCCGCTTCAGCTCGCTGGAGATCAGCACGTCCGGCATTCAGCGCTCGTACTCGTTCCGCGCCGGTGGATCGCCGAATCCGAGCGAAACCTCGCCGGTCACGCTCTACCAGCGGATTTTCGGCGAGGGCTTCCAGGATCCCAATGCGGCGCAGTTCACGCCGGATCCGCAGACGATGGTGCGACAGAGCGTGCTGTCGACCGTGGCGGAGGATCGCAAGCGCGTCATGAAGCTGGTCGGTGCGGAGGATCGCAGCCGGCTCGATCAGTACTTCACTTCCATCCGGCAACTCGAACAGAAGCTGGCGCTGCAGTTGCAGCCGCCGGCCCCCGTCAAGAACTTCACGTTGCCGCAGGCACCGCCCGACGTGCCGCTGAATTCGGAAATGGATTCGGTGCTGGTGACGCACAAACTGATGGCCGAACTGCTGGCGCAGGCGCTGCTGTGCAACCAGACGCGGATCTTCAATGTGTTGTTGTCCGATACGACTTCGAACCTGCGTCGCAAGGGCGAGTCGACGACGCACCACACGCTGACGCACGAAGAGCCGGTGAATCCGCAGCTGGGCTACCAGGAGCAGGTGGGCTGGTTCGCGATGCAAAGCATGATTGCGTGGAAGGACATGCTCGATGCGCTGTCCGCCATTCCGGAAGGCAACGGCACGTTGCTCGACAACTGCCTGATCCTGGCGCACTCGGACTGTTCGATTGCGAAGGCCCATGCGGTCGAGGGCATCCCGACCATGATCGCCGGCAATGCGGGCGGACGCGTGCGCACCGGCTTCCACATGGCGGGGCGCGCGGACCCGATCACGCGCATCGGCCTGACCGTTCAGCAGGCGATGGGATTGCAGGTCGAGAAGTGGGGCACCCGCTCCATGGAGACGAATCGCACGATTTCGGAGTTGATTGCATAGATCGCACTGCGACAACCCACCTTGACAGTCATCCTCACCTGCGCGGGGAGGACGAACTTGAAAGGATCGGATCCCCGCCCTAAGCTCGGCCGCAGACACGATTGAATTGTCAATGAACGGGGTAGGAGTCGGTCGGACGAAGGTCCGCCGACGGGCCGGGTCGGGGGGAAATCACATTGAATCAAGCCATTCGTGCAGCCGCGACAGTGCGTGCGGAGCTGCGCTCGGACATCGCCAGGGCGCAGGTCGTACGCTTCGAAATGGATGGCCCGGTCGACAGCCTCATGACCGACGAGGCCAATCTGTACGTGAACCTGTGCCTGACTCCCAGGCCACGGGACGCACGGGCGTGCTATCCGGACCGCTGGGGCCCGAACCGGTTCGAGCGGCTTGGCGAGATCTTCCTGGTACCGCCCGGCGAGGTGCTGCGCGCCGTGAGCGAGGGCGGTGTTCAGACCTCGATGGTGTGCCAGATCAATGCCGAGCTGTTCAATCGCTGGTTCGATGGCGAACTGGAATGGAACGACTGCCGGCTCGAAGCGGCCTTGCACATTTCCGATCTCAGCATCCGCGGGTTGCTGATGCGCCTGACGCGCGAGCTGTGTCATCCGGGCTTTGCCAGTGACGTGTTGATCGATCTGATGGTGCCGCAGGTGGTGGTCGAAATCGGCCGCCACTGCGCTTCGATCCAGGAAAGCCGTTCGAAGGCCGGCCTGGCTGCCTGGCGGCTGCGCCTCATCGACGAGCGGGTGAGCGATGGCGGCAAATCGCCGTCGCTCGCCGAACTGGCCGAACTCTGCCACCTTTCCGTGCGGCAGCTGTCGCGCGGCTTTCGCATCAGCCGCGGCTGCTCCATCGGGCAGTACGTCGAACAGAGTCGCGTCGAGAACGCGAAGCGACTCCTCATGACCGGACAGAGCATCAAGAGCATCGCCTACTCGATGGGCTTTTCTTCGCCCTCGAGCTTTTCCTATGCGTTTCGCCGCATGACGGGGACCTCGCCCGCCGAGTATCGCGACCGGGTGTGAACGCCGGTCGGTGTGAGTGCCAGTCGCATTGATTGCTGAGAAGCCCGCGCACGCCAGTGCCGTCGTCATCGTTTGTTATGCTGATTTTCCCTCCCTGACTGACCGCGGTGGCGAACCATGGCCGATACCCGAAAGTTTTCCGAGTACCTCATCATTTCCCGCGGACAGTGGGATGAAAATCTGCCGCCGGAACGGATCCAGAAAGCCATCGATGATTTCTACGACTGGCACGGGAAACTGGTTGCCGAGGGCAGGGCGATAGCCGGTCAGCGACTGGCGCAGCCGGCCATGCGGGTATCGAAGGACGGCATCACCGACGGGCCGTTCGCCGAGACCAAGGAAGTGATCGGTGGCTACTGGTTCTTTCTTGCAGAAAGTCTTGCGGATGCCGCGGCGCTGGCTGCAAAGAATCCGTGCGTTGCCTGCGGCCTGATCATGGAAGTCCGGCCGACCGAAACGGAACGCTGCACCGCCTACGATGTGACGAACGAGACGCCCATGAAGTGGCGGGCGAAAGCGTAAGGCATCGACTTCGTCTACTGCGGGTCGGCGTATTTGCGCAGGAATCTGTCGAGACTGTTGGCAAACGCCTCGCGATCACGCTGATTGAGCGGCGGCGGCCCGCCGGTGGCGACGCCGCTGCCGCGCAGTTCATCCATGAAGTTGCGCATCGACAGACGTTCGCGGATGTTGTCCTTCGTATACAGCTCGCCGCGCGGGTTCAGTGCGTGCGCTCCCTTCTCGATGGCGGCCGCCGCGAGCGGGATATCCGCGGTGATGATGAGATCGTTCACTTCGAGTTGTTCCGCGATGTGCTTGTCGGCGACATCGAACCCCGCCGGCACCTGCGTGAAACGGATGTAGGGCGAGGGCGGAATCCGCATGCCCTGATTCGCGACCAGCGTCGTGAGAATGCGCGTCCGCTCGGCGGCGCGGAACAGGATGTCCTTGATGACGCCGGGGCAGGCGTCGGCATCGACCCAGATTTTCATGTGATTCCGCGGGCGTGAAGTCGGGGAAGGATTCTGGGCGAGCGGGGCGATGATGTCATGGGCATTGTCGGAGGGGGAGGCAACTCTTTCTCCGTTCGTGCTGAGCCCGGTCGAAGCACTCCGGCTCTTGATCACCGCCGGGTTACCATGCGCCCCCTCGCCGCCGCATAACCGACTGAACCAGCCATCCGTGGACACCCCGTACTCCAACATCGATCTGCCTGCCTCGCCATACACCGTGGTCGCCTTCGGTGCCGGCGATGGCTGCGTCGTGACGTTCCAGGGAACGATGAATGTCGATGCGGCCGTGCAGCTCATGATCGCGACGCTCGAAGATTTCGACTGGTCGATACTCGATGCGCAGCGACAGCCGATGCCCGTGGTCTGCGAGGAAATGCTCGACATCGTTTCGCTCGTGGCGGAGATCAATCTCTACCTGGCGCGTCTCGTGTGGAGTCTCAAGGCATCGCGCGCTGTCGGGCTGCCGCGCATGCTGGCGCCAGCCCACGAAGACGATGAACTGCGTTACCTCGCGAACCTCGCCGCGCAACGTGCGCTCGTCGGGGACGAACTCGCCCTGCACCTGCTGGAGCACGGCGCATTCATGTCGCAGTGGGGCGAAGAGCGGCGTGTCCTCATCGCGGAGTGAACGCTCGCCGGCCTACTGCGGCAACTCGTTCAGCGCCTCGCTCTCGCGCTGCGGTGTGCTGAACGGCGTCGGTTTGAGCGGAGCGGGAGTGGCATTGCTGTAGAGCAGTGTCTTGCCGGCTTCGAAACCGCCCGTGGCGAGTTCGACGGCGAATCGTTCGGCATCCCGGCTGCGGATCAGTGTCGCGATCTGTGCGGCTTCATCCTCGCTGACGCCGAGCTGGCGCAGCGCTTCCTCGCCGAAACGCAGTGCGGATTCGAAGGTCTCGCGGATCTGGTAGTCGATACCGATACCGACCAGCTCGCGCGCGTGTTCGCGATCGAAGGATCGCACCAGCAGGCGTGTCTGCGGGAAGGCCGAGCGGACCAGCGTGGCGATGTGACTGGCCGTCTTGCGATCGTCGATACAGACCGCGATTGCGCGCGCCTTGTCGGCGCCGCTGGCATGCAGCACATCGAGGCGCGAGCCGTCGCCGTAGTAGACCTTGAAGCCGAATTCCCGGGCGCTGTGGATCATCTCGATGTCGGTATCGATGATGCTGACATCGACGCCGCGCGCCAGCAGCGCCTGGCTCGCGACCTGGCCGAAGCGCCCAAAGCCGATCAGCAGCACCGAACCGCTCAGGCCGTCGGCGACATCGATGCCATCCATGCCTGCGGCTGCCGGTTGCGTGAAGCGTCGCATCGCGATCACGACGAGCGGCGTCAGCACCATGGACAGAACGACGATCGCCGTCAGGTTGGCGCTGATCGTGGCATCGATGATGCCGTTGGCTGCCGCCGCACTGAACAGCACGAATGCGAACTCGCCGCCCTGGGCCATGATCACCGCGCGATCGAGTGCTTCCACATGCGGACTGCGCGTCAGTCGCGCGATCACATAGATGCAGATGCCCTTGGCGGCCATCATCGCGGGCACCGCGGCGGCAATGAGCATCCAGTTGGCAGCGACGACCGACAGGTCGAGCGCCATGCCGACGGCGAGGAAGAACAGCCCCAGCAACAGGCCGCGGAACGGCTCGACATCCGCTTCGAGCTGGTGCCGGAACGTGGACTCCGACAACAGCACGCCGGCGATGAACGCGCCCATCGCCATCGACAGTCCGCCCATTTCCATCAGCAGTGCCGCGCCCAGCACGACCAGCAGCGCCGCAGCCGTCATGACTTCGCGGGCCCGCGCCGCCGACAGCAGCGCGAACAGCGGATTGAGCAGCCACACGCCGACCACGATCAGTCCGCCAAGCGAGCCGATGCCGATCAGGACGTCGATCCAGCGCGACGTCGTTTCCGGCGCGACCTGCGGCGAGAGCAGGCTGACGATCGCGAGCAGCGGCACGATCAGCAGATCCTCGAACAGCAGGATCGACACCATCTTCTGGCCGCGCGGCAGCGCAATGTCGCCGCGCTCGGCCAGCAGCTGCATGACGATCGCCGTCGAAGTGAGCACGAATCCCGCCGCACCGATGAACGACACGACCAGCGAAAATCCGAACGCCAGGCCGACCCCCGTCAGACCGACGGTGCAGGTCGCGATCTGCAGCGTACCCAGGCCGAAGATCTGTCCGCGCAGGTGCCACAGATGCGACGGTCGCATTTCCAGCCCGACCACGAACAGGAACATGACCACCCCGAGTTCGGCGACATGCAGGATGCTCTGCGGATCGCTGAACCAGCCGAGCCCGAACGGCCCGATGATCAGCCCCGCCGCGAGATAGCCCAGCACCGACCCGAGCCCGAGGCGCCGGAACAGCGGCACGGCAACGACGGCGGCGCCGAGCAGGGCGACGATGCTGACCAGGAGATGTGAATCGTGTTCCATGGGGTTCCGGAAAGGATTGAGCGCCGGTTCGAACCCTAGCATTTCCATGCGCTTGGCGGTCCATTCGGCAATCCGGGGCAGCCGGATGAATGCACGCCCCGCCTGTCCTTGACCATTGCTGGCGCGCATCATTGATGCGCATCATTGATGCGTATAGTCTTGCGCAGCGCAGAAAAGAAACCATTCAATATTTTCACCGAATGGCGAGGTGTGACATGTCCTCTGCAAGCAATCGCAAACCGCCAAAACAAGCCGCCAACCTGAGCGTGCGCCGCGACCTGCTGGATGCGGCGCGCGAATCCGGAGTGAATCTCTCTGCAGTTCTGGAAGAGGCGCTGGAAGAGAAAGTCGCTGCTGCGAAGCGGGAGAAGTGGCTGCAGGAGAATGCGGAAGCCATGGAGAAATACAACGAGCTAGTCGCCGGGCAGGGCGTCTTCTCGGATGGTCGCAGGAGCTTCTGATGGCCCAGTTTTCGGTTCACAAGAACAAGAATCCGAAGACCCGGTCCACTTATCCGTACCTGGTCGACATTCAATCGGATCTCCTGAGCGGTCTGAGTACGCGTGCGGTCGTCCCCTTGATAAAGCACGCCGGATTGGCCAGGAAGCCAATGAAGAATCTGACGCCAGTGGTCGACGTCGATGGTCAGTCGTTCGTCATGCTCGTGCCGCAGCTGGCTGGAATTGCGGCCGGTGAACTGGGGCCAGTGGTGGGAACCATTGCCGGCAAGCGAACGGAAGTCATCGCGGCGCTCGATTTTCTGATTACCGGCATCTGAGCAGGATCGCTGGTCTTTGATGCTTCGCTCATGTTGACCCTCATCCCTGCCTCCGGCACCATCCGCTCCAGAACATACTGACGATCTCACCAGTACGTGAATTCATCCCGTCCTGTGTTTCAGGGGAAGCGCAATGAAGATCGGATTCGCAAAAATCGCCGCGGTGGCCGCATTCGGCGTCGGATTCTCTGCGACTGCGTCCGCAGAGTGGACGCGAACTTATGTGATCGACTGGTATGAGCCCGCGATGTATTTCGGATCGGAGGAGGGCATCCTCGATCCCGGTACCGATTGTCCGGGCGGCACGAACCCGGAGATCGACTGGGTCCAGGTCCTGATCCGCGCGGGCTACACGGAAGCCGAAGCGAAATGGTTGCGCAATCCCGAGAACCCGAGCCGCAGTCCGGTGCACGGCCAGAATCAGATGGCCTTCCGCGGTCGCAACCGCGAGAACGTGTACATGTATCCCGAAACCTATCCCGATCCGGGGCTCGTCGGCGTCACGGGCGAACTGACCGAAGGTTTCGATCTCGACGGCAACAGGAAGACGGGCTTTCGCAGCCCGACCGGCGAGAAGGGCGTCGACAATAATTTCTATCGCGCGCTGGGCTGCACCAAGAGCTACCGTGGCCCGCCGCGCCTGTCCGCCAGTGCATTGTCGACGAACGACACGATGCGCAACGGTGCATGGACCGTCGTGATCGTCGTGCACGGTGCCGGAAAGGATCCGATGAACGACGCCAACGTCGATGTCGGCTTCTACATGAGCGCCGACAAACTGGTGAAGGACGGCAACGGCAACATTGCGCCCGACTACACCTTCAGCATCAAGCCCTCGCGGCTCGAAGGCACTCTCAAGGCCACGACCGTCGACGGTGTCATCAACTCCAAAGGCGCCGCACCGGAAATCTGGATGCGCGAGCCCGGCGGCGCGCGCGATCTGCAGTTGCTGCAGGCCCGCGTGAAGCTGCAGATGAAATCCGACGGCACTCTCGAAGGCTACGTCGGAGGCTATCGGCCATGGATGCCCATCTACACGGCGCTCGTGAAGGCGCGCGGCCCGGTCGTCGAAGTGCTGGGCTGGATCGAACTGCCGAGCATTTATTACGCGCTGAAGCGCAATGCCGACTACAGTCCCACCAGAAAGGGCGAGAAGACGCACATCTCCTACGCGATGCGTCTCAACGCCATTCCCGCCTTCGTGATGACACCCGATGCGACCACGCAGGTTGCCGCGGTGGTCAGCTACAAGAGCGCCGCAGATCCTGCGGATTACGAGCCGACCAAGCCGGCCTTCGGTGCGATCGACGGCATGGTGCCCGACAAGAAAGTGCCGTTCGGCAAAGCGCTTGAGGTATTTCCGGTGCCCAGCAGCGTGGCGTCGACGGCGGCGAGTGCTCGCGGCGGGAAGTAGCCGACATCGGAAATGGGGACATTCCTCATTTCCGTTTTGCTGTCGAAGCACAAGGAAGCGCAGAAATGAGGAATGTCCCCATTTCTGTATCCGGACCGCGAGCCATCTACCGCATACGGGAGCGAGGCCTTTCGTCCATCAACGGTCACGGTTGTCGATCCCCGGCTCACGGATGGCAAGGAACCATTAAGAGACGACTCATCCAGGTCTCGCGTATGGGCGTTGTGTTCGCATCGCCTATTCTACGTCTCCCGCTCGAGTCCTTCGTGCGTCAGTTCGAGCGTCTCGATGGCCAC